>JBALWS010000154.1:0-9794 GCA_036960405.1 Halopseudomonas sp.
GCCGTCTCGTTTAACCAGATGCCAATATTGGAGACCACCGTAGCCAGCCAAAGCATACGGAAGCTAGGGATAAGAAAAGTGCTCCAAACAGAGCCTGACCCAAACTTGGTCCCGGATCTTGATCCGGAAATAAAAGGACCCGACTTAGCCGGCTCCAAATTTTCAATCGCCGACACCGATCAAAGCCATATGCCCTTAACCCGCTGAAGAGTCTTCCTGCGCTCCAGCTCCAAACTTTCTGGAAGCTTATCTCCCATGGATGAGAGCAAACGCGCCTGATCCTCGATTTCCAACACCAGACTAGCGGGTTCCAGCCGCATCAACTGCTTGAAATCTGATTGCTCAAAGTCCAATCCTTCCCAATTCAGGTCCTTATATTCTGGAACCCAACCAAGCGGGGACTCCTCCGCCCCCGCAGTGCCTTCTATACGTTCAACGATCCACTGAATAACCCGCATATTTTCACCAAACCCGGGCCAGAGGAATTTTCCGTCACGGCCCTTGCGGAACCAGTTAACCCGAAAGGTGGCAGGTATGTTCGGATAGGCTTCGCCCAACTTGAGCCAATGTGTCCAGTAATCGGCCATGTGGTAACCACAAAACGGCAACATAGCCATCGGGTCACGACGAATTGCCGCTTGATTGTCGGCCGCAGCAGTGGCCTCGGAGCCAACGGTTGCAGCCATATATACGCCTTGCTTCCGATCAGAGGCTTGGTACACCAACGGGAAGTTCTTACTCAATCGACCTCCGAAAATAAAAGCACTGATCGGAACACCTGCCGGATCATCCCAAGCAGGATCTGCGGTGGGGCACTGATCGGCAGGACTGGTAAAGCGGGCATTGGGGTGGGCTGCCAGACGACCGCAACCGGGCTCCCAATCCTGCCCCAGCCAGTCGATCAGGTGCTGGGGAGGCTCTTTGGTCATCCCCTCCCACCAAACATCACCGTCATCGGTCAACGCAACGTTGGTGAAGATAGTATTCTTCTCCATCACCTTCATCGCGGTCGGGTTAGACTTCATCGAAGTGCCGGGAGCGACTCCGAAATAGCCTGTTTCTGGATTTATCGCCCGAAACTCCCCCTTCTCGTTCGGCTTAACCCAAGCGATATCGTCCCCAACCGTCCAGACTTTCCAGCCTTCATACCCCTGCGGTGGGATAATCATCGCCAGATTCGTCTTGCCACAAGCACTCGGAAAGGCACCGGCCACGTAGTGTTTTTTACCTTCAGGACTCTCGACACCCAGGATTAGCATATGCTCGGCCAACCAGCCCTCGTCCCGCGCCATCACCGAGGCGATCCGAAGTGCGACGCATTTTTTCCCTAGTAGCGCATTGCCGCCATATCCACTCCCGTAAGACCAGACCATGCGCTCTTCCGGAAAATGCACAATGTAGCGGTTCTCAGGATCACAGGGCCAAAGACTATCTGCTTGCCCTTCACTCAATGGCACACCCACCGAATGAAGACAAGGAATGAAGTCGCGATCTCCTATAGCATCAAGCGCTTCGCGCCCCATCCGCGACATGATTTTCATGCTGACGGCGGCATATGGGGAGTCGGTCAACTGGACGCCCAACTGGGCGATATCCGAATCCACTGGCCCCATACTGAAAGGAATCACATACAGCGTTCTGCCGCGCATTGAACCGGCAAAAAGGCTCCGCATCTTGTGCTTCATCTCATCAGGTGCCATCCAATTATTGGTCGGTCCAGCATCTTCCTGCCGCTCTGAGCAGATGAAAGTTCGGTCTTCTGCACGTGCCACGTCCTGCGAGTTGGACCGCGCCAAAAAAGAACCAGGGCGCTTTTCCTCATTCAATTTGATGAAAGTCCCCTTGTCGACCAGCATCTGGCAGAGTCGGTCGTATTCCTCTTGAGAACCGTCACACCAATAAACATCCGATGGCTGACAAAGATCGACTACTTCTTCAACCCAGCTGATCAGCTTCGTATTCACCTGATTTCCGGCAACGGCGGTTGCCAAAGAATTTGCTTTCATCATATTACCTTTCCAGACAATTCCAGCTACCCGGCACCTTTATCCCGGGTAACATAATCATTTATGCAAACGTTTGCCTAATCTTACATAAAGATTTAATATTTCTCAATAACAAAACACCGGCGCCCTACCCTTTGTAGATCAAAGCGGGTTATCGCCCCACCGATCGGAAGCATCGAAACCCCATAGAGAATAGCCATGGCCGACCTTAAGCAGCGCTCCCAGCAAAACCTGCAGGACAACAAAAGTTCGCCATGGGCCCCTTTCGCCTTCCCTGCTTTTTCCGTCCTTTGGGCCGCGACTGTAGTTTCCAATATCGGAACCTTAATGAGCGAAGTTGGCACCAGCTGGCTGATGACATCACTCTCGTCCGACCCGCTTATGGTCGCACTCGTCCAGTCCGCCACGGCACTTCCCATGTTTCTTTTTGCACTCCCTGCAGGCGCATTTGCTGACAGAATCGATAGACGTCGAATGTTGCTCAAAGCACAGCTACTGATGTCCTTTCTGGCTCTGATATTGACGATAATGGTTATTAACGAACTGATGACACCAGCCCTGCTATTGCTGTTTACCTTTTTACTGGGAACCTGTGCCGCCTTCACGGCTCCAGCCTGGCAATCGATCATCACCTCACTGGTGAGTAAAGACACACTGACTGCGGCGGTCGCTATGAACAGCATCGGCATCAACGTAAGCCGCGCCATCGGGCCAGCACTCGCCGGCTTCGTAATCATCAGCTTTGGTATTGGCGCCCCCTTTGTGCTCAATACCATTAGCTTTATCTGTGTCATCGCCGCATTGCTGTGGTGGAAGCCAGCGACGAAAGCCAAGACGGAACTACCTCCAGAGCATCTGTTAGATTCAATTTTTACCGGTGCCCGACACGCATTTTATAGCCCGGCCTTGAAAAATACGCTTGTGCGGGCGTTTTGCTTTTTCATTTGCGGGAGCGCCTTCTGGGCTTTATTGCCCCTTTATGTTCTTGAAATCGGAGGTGAAGCGACGCTTTACGGCATCTTGCTTGGCGCAATCGGAGCTGGTGCCGTTGGAGGAGCGATAGTGCTTCAGCCGGTCAGAGCCAAGCTGGGGGCCAACCGGCTGGTGGCCGCCTCTTCTATCGGACTTGCCATCATTGTTACCCTCACGGCGATCTTCGCGCGGCCAGCGACAACCATCCTGGCCTGCGTTCTGTACGGCACGGGATGGATCTGGGTGCTGTCCTCACTGAACGTCGCAGCCCAACTAGCACTGCCAGAGTGGATACGCGCGCGTGGGCTTGCCATCTACCTGGCCGTTTTCTTCGGCTCGATGAGCTTGGGTAGTGCAATTTGGGGCCAAGTTGCCAGCATGACCAACATCCCAACGGCTATGATTACATCATCAATTTTGATGCTACTGCTGATCGTCGCAAGCCAAAAATACAGCCTGAGCAAGGAAACACAATACGATCACGCCCCATCGATGCAATGGCCAGCCCCGCTAGTTAGCAGTGATGTTGATGCCGAAAAAGGTCCGGTCTTGAGCATGATCGAATACCGGATTGCCGAATCAAATCAGGAGGAGTTTCTGTCAGACATCGAGGAACTGGGGCAGACACGAATGCGATTAGGCGCCTATCAATGGGGCGTCACTCGGGATCTTTCAGATCAGGAACACTTTATCGAGTATTTCTTTGAAACCTCATGGGTGCAGCACTTGCGACATCACGAGCATATGAGCAACAGCGATAGAGAGATTCAACTCAAGGTCTACCGACATCTTAAAATATCGACCAAACCCGAAGTCAAACATATGATCAACGCTCGCTTACCGACTCACTGAGCAACGAACCACTGGGCACCAATGGTCTACACCTGATCTTCCAACGGCCGGACCAGAGACGACCGAACGGCAGAGCACTCCTTGCCTCTGCACACTTCACGCAGAGGCACATCGACTTAGCCAGAGGCGCCCTAGGGAAGTGGAATGGGCTCCACTTTTACCGGCACCTATGTACCATACTTGAGGTTGACGAGAACAATAAACACAGGGAAGCAATTCCAAGGTATCTTGCTCACAAAGTGTGCTATTAAATAACCAAAAATAATAGATAATATTTTTTACATAGAAAGAGATTTAGCATCAATTTTTCATGGAGATAGCGCTGTAGGAGGAGACGCTGAAAGGAACGAGATAGGTCAACAAAATCTTGAAATACGGGATATCCTGCCCCTGCAGCAATCGATCACCGTGATTAAGCAAGGCAAGGATCGTTCCGACAATAATCGCAATGATTGCGGCGCGACGAAGTATTTGAAACGTTACCATCACAGATTGACTCCTGACAAATTCCTACACAAGCAAAAAACACGCATTCAATATGCTGCAAAACAGGCTATCTGGGTCCTGCTCTGAATACCGAGCCGCTTAAAAATTCCGTGTAAGTGAACCTTTACGGTATTTACGGAAACACCAAGAGCTGTGGCTAGTTCCAAATTATTCTTTCCGTTTGCCACCCCCATAAAAACGAGCCGTTGAGAAGGTGTTAATTTTCTTAGCGCATTTTTTCGGGTATATGGATGAGCGATGCCTTCGGCACGCACCAGACTCTCTGAAACGCTAGGACCAACTCCCAACACTATATCTTTTAAGGCCGACAGCGAGATGAAATTGTCGACTTCAAACAATTCAACACCATGCTTATTAAGCAGTTTCTTTACCAGCTGCAGATTTTTTTTATCCGCAGTGCCTGGAAACAGAATGACTCTTTCAACCTTATCGTTCAGATATAATTTACTAACCGCGTCTAGCGCTGTGCCCGTAATATTGACACTCCTCTTTTCACCTAATTCGCGCTCACAAAATTGCGCAAGATAAGAGCGACATAAAGGATAAGGGTGGGCTACGACGACTGATCTGTTGCCACATATAACATTCGATTGACCCACTGACATTAACCAGCTTGACCGTACTTTTCAGAAAGCATCGAGCCGTAATACATCGCTTTACGATAAGATGGACGCTCCTTAAAGCGCCCCAACCACTGGGCAACTAGGGGCGAATCCTGCCACAGGCTGTCCAAGCCGATGTCTTCCAATCGAGCCAGAACCGGCACCACGCAAATGTCCGCCAGCGAGAACGCTTCTCCAAGCAGCCAGGGCCCGACCTCCAACTCCTTTTCCATGCGCTCTACAGTCAACTGTAATGAATGCATTGCCGCATTCATCTCAGCCTCGCCAAAACCTGTTCTTCCCATCTTCATAAAAAAATTACGCCGTAGTGGCTTGGCGTCTGCGAAGGCTTGGAACTCTTCGTCACTCATCTTTTCAAAGTGGCGACTAAAAAAGTTGTTATAGGAGGGAAATCGCACTGCGGGCGTGGGAACTTCCTCAAAAAAACGCATCAAGGCACGCATTCTGGCCCGCTTCAACGGAGAGGAGGGAGTCAGCGGATTTTCCGGAAAAATCTCATCGAGGTATTCAATGATAACCGATGAATCGACAATCGGGCTGTCATCATGCATCAGCGTGGGTACGACGCCATTGGGGTTGATCTTCAAATACTCCGGTTTGAATTGATCACCAGTAAAGAGATTAAGTTGAATATCAGAAAAACCCTGCTCTTTTTCTGCCAGAGTAATTCTAACTTTTTGACTACAGGTCGATTGTGCAGCGTTATATAAAGTGAACATAGCTACCCCGATGCTCTAAGGAAAACGTCTTTTTAATCTTAGGAAACGTCCTAGCCCCAAAATATCGACATCTGAACAACAAAAAAATGCCACCTCTCAAACAGGGGGGCATTTTTTATTACGGCTTAAATCAGCCACTTATGCCATCGTCAACCTCGACATTCTCGGAAACCAGCTCCTCGATGCCTGAGCTCTTGGCCATGTAGTCCAGCACGATGCCGAAGTCCATGGTGCTTCGATTACCATGTCCCATGGACTGCTGAATGATGTCACGGGTGACAGTAGCGCAGGGCAGCGGTACTTCCAGATTACGACCCATTTCAAGACCCAAGTCCATATCCTTGCGCATCAACTCAGGGGTAAAAGTCACCGCATAATCCTGATTCACCCAACCAGGAGTCTTGTACTTGGTGAAGATGGAGCCCATGACACTCTTGTTGATAAAATCCAGGAAAGCTGCGCGAGGAACACCAGACTGTTGGGCCAGCACCGTTAGCTCAGCAAGAGACTGGGTCACGACGCCTAGGAACACGTTGTGACAGATCTTAACCGTACGAGCCAATTCACCTTCACCGACATAGCTAACACCCATACCACCAATCACTTCCTGGAAGCACTCGACCTCTTCGAAGACCTCTTTAGGACCGGAAGTTACGATCGCCAACTTGCCCGCCTTCACACACTTGCCATTGCCGCTAACCGGAGATGCAATGTATTGAATACCCATTCCTGCCAACTTCTCACGAATCTCAGCAGAAGCCTCAACAGAGATACTGGAGCATTCGACGATGATCTTAGGCTTAGCATCCCCTGACAGCACGCCACCTTCACCAAAGTAAACTTCTTTCACGTCTTTAGAGGTTGAAACCATGGAGAACACGATGTCCCGGCTGCCCAGATCAAACTTGTGATCGACAAGCTTCGCACCCAGCGCCTCTAGAGGCTCCGCCTTAGAACGGGTACGGTTCCATACCTGTACATCGCAACCGGCCTTTACGAGACGTTCAGCCATCGGATAACCCATGCGACCCATACCGATCCAACCAAGGGTGTATTTCTTCAAATTATCTTTCGTCATTTTTATTTCCTCAAAATAGATACCACTAAGAACCTTTTTTCAAGCTCAGCTTGAAGCGCAGCGCACCCAGGTCATCTCAACATTCACACCGGCATCTTTTATCAGGTTGAATACTGGACAGCGGGCCTCGGTCTCTTCCACTACCTCAGCCAAGCGCTCTTGGGACTCGTCGGTTGAGACATTGGCCTGGACCTTGATTGTCTTAAAGTGGGGGACAACACCACTTACGCCATTACGACCCCGAATATCGATAGTGAACGCTGCTTCGAATTCGATGCCGGAGTACTTGAACTCATACTCAGCCGCTGTACGGTTAAAGGTTACGGACTCACATCCGCATAGCGACCCCAGAACTGCCTGCAAAGGCGAAGGACCTTCACCTGTACCTCCATGAGGGATCGGCTCGTCGGTCACAAAGGTACCGTACTCAGCGGTATCGATAACCGCCTTCATTGAGCCATCATTTGATACGCTAACCGACTTGCGCCGAATAATCGGCTTATCGAGGTCTTCACTGGAAATCACAGTAGAAGTCATCTTTTCTCTCCTTATTATTGGATTAATGCAAACGATTGCATTGTTTCAATACTAATTGAACACTCTTGACTTTGCAACCTAAATGGAAGACAGCAGATCCCGGCGCAAAAGGCTATCCAACAATTTGTTTTTAAAAGACAAAATCCAGCAACAAGGATTATAATGTCGAGATATTTGAAGGACTTATCCTGAAAAATAGTACCGAACCGCTCCAATAGATGACTCTTCTATTGAATGGGAAAAAAGACTATTTCTGAGTTAGTTATTGAAGGGTTATACTCACTCCACGAAGGAGGCAGCTCATGAATGAACAGGCCTTTCACCAACTACTGGACCCGCGGTGCCAACTTATCGCCCAGCCAAATAAGTCAGCTTCAAACACACCTTCAGTACCAAGAGCCCACTTCGACCGAAACACTCATTTCTGCCCATCAAACGCATCGTTGTCCGCATTGTGACTCCGCTCATCTTCGACCATAAGGCTCAAGCCACAACCTGCCTCGTCGCCGTTGTAACGGCTGCGGCCGCACCTGTAATCCGCTGACAGGAACGCCGCTAGCCCGCCGGCGTAAACGTGAACAGTGGCTTCGCTATGCAAAGGTCTTGATAGAGGAGAAGACGATTCGTCAGGCAGCTGTAGAATGCGATGTCAGTAAGAATACCGCTTTACTATGGCGTCATCGCTTCCTCAGATCAGGGCGGCGCATCAGGAGAACGGAATCGTTGAGGCGGATGAGACATTCTTCCTTGAATCATTCAAAGGCCGGCGTAAGTAAAACGGGTAGTACTGGTCCTGATCAAGTTCCAGTGGTGAGGGACCGGACCGGCGCTACCGCCGATTTTATCTTGCAGAAGCCCAAGAGTTCATGTGCGTCAAGCTCTTGGGCCGTTAGTGGATGTAGAGCCAGCCTTTGCACTGACAGCGCAGCCGTTATAAAGCGTTACCAGAGCCTCCTGGATAGCTCATGAAACGGTCTCTGCACGAGGACCTCGTTCCCAAGGAGCCTTTCATATTCAAAACGTTAATGCGTACGACAGCCGCTTAAAGAAGTGAATGATTCGGTTTCATGGGTGGAGACATAGTACATAGGAAACTATCTTGGGTGGCGCCGCATGCTGGAAAGGCACTGCGGGATAACCCCTAAACAGCGCCTATTTGAAGCGACTGGATTGTTACCGTTACAGTTCAAAAGTGCATAGCCAAAAAAAAGCCGGGGGCCCTTACGGAACACCCGGCGCGCGAGGAAGGGGGACTCACGCATAATTGAGGTGGGCTAGCGTAGACAGGGAGAACATCCCTGCACATCAACACCCAGATGATGCAACCATCTCGCTGACGAGCGGCAGCACTGCACTCTGAGAGTCCCATTCTGCAATACCCAAGATCACATCCTATGGCCGCCACCTTGTCTCTCAACAAATCCAATCCTAGAGTAACTGCAAAAAACGGGAGACTTAAGCCCCCCATATACACCGATTAAAACTAGTCCTCGAGAAGCGTGAGAAGGTCGTTAAAATACTGATCCAGATCTTCGATCTTTTTATTAGCAACACCGGTATCCATAGCTGCTTTAGCGACAGCCACGGAGACATAGGCGAGCAAACGTGGATCGAAGGGGGTTGGAATGATGTATTCGGGCCCAAAACTAAGGTCTTTGCCTGCATAGAGTTCTGACAACATCGCAGGAACTTCTTCGCGGGCTAGTTTGGACAATGCTTCAGCTGCAGCGACCTTCATCTCTTGATTAACGGTCGTCGCCCGAACATCCAAAGCGCCGCGGAAGATATAAGGAAAGGCCAGAACGTTGTTAATCTGATTGGGATAATCGGAGCGCCCTGTCGCTATAATGGCATCGCTACGAACCGATTTAATATCTTCCGGCGAAATTTCCGGATTGGGATTTGCCATCGCAAAAATGATGGGATTGCCGCCCATGCTGCCCACCATCTCCTTGGATATTATGCCCTCCATCGATAAGCCAAACAACATGTCCGCCCCAACCAACGCCTCTTTCAAGGTTCTTAGCTTGGTTTTAACCGCATGCGGCTGCTTCCACTGATTCAGATCGTCGCGACCAGTGTGCATAACGCCGCGACTGTCACACATGATAACGTTTTCATCCGGCATACCCAGAGCCTTAACCATCTCTACGCAACGAATAGCCGCGGAACCGGCACCGCTGACGACCAATTTGGTCTCTTTGATGTTTCGGCCGGTCAGTTCCAGTGCATTGATGGTTCCTGCGGCGCAGATAATCGCAGTACCGTGCTGGTCGTCATGAAAGACGGGAATATCGAGTCTCTTCTGCAGCTCATCCTCGATGACGAAGCAACCAGGCGCCTTGATATCTTCTAGGTTAATCCCCCCAAAGGTCTTCCCCAGCAGGCTGACACAGCGGATAAACTCATCAACGTCTTTGGTATCCACCTCAAGATCGATCGAGTCAATATCAGCAAATTTTCCGAAAAGGACGGCCTTACCCTCCATCACGGGCTTGGC
>JBALWS010000007.1:0-63983 GCA_036960405.1 Halopseudomonas sp.
GTTGGCGCTACTGCAGGCAGAAACGGTCGATATGGTCGTTAGTGATGTCAATATGGGCGGCATGGACGGTCATGACCTGCTAGCCAAGATCAATCAGATGCGGCCTGCGTTGCCGGTATTGCTGATAACTGCATACGGAGCGGTGGACCGCGCGGTGGATGCGATCCGAAACGGCGCAGTGGATTATCTGTTAAAGCCGTTTGAGCCGGATCAGCTGCTGCAGATCGTTGAGCGCCATGCTGCCTCTCGGCTAGCTCAACAAGGTGGCAGCGAGCCGATTGCCGAATCGGCGTCGGCTAAGCAGTTGCTGCAACTGGCGCAGCGGGTGGCCGAGACCGACTCGACAGTATTGATCATGGGTGACAGCGGCACCGGTAAAGAGGTCTTAGCCCAGTATATTCACCGTAATTCACCGCGCGCCGATAAGCCATTTGTGGCGATTAACTGCGCAGCTATCCCTGAAAATATGCTCGAAGCGACCCTGTTTGGCCACGAGAAGGGATCGTTTACCGGTGCTTATGCTAGCGCGCCAGGTAAGTTCGAACAGGCCGATCACGGTACCTTGCTGCTGGATGAGATATCGGAGATGGATCTGGGGCTGCAGGCCAAACTGTTGCGGGTGCTGCAGGAGCAAGAGGTCGAGCGCATCGGTGGCCGTAAGGTGATCAAGCTGAATGTCCGAGTGCTGGCGACGACCAACCGCGATCTGGGGCAGTACGTGGCCGAGGGTAAGTTTCGAGAGGATCTTTACTATCGGTTGAATATCTTCCCGTTGCATTGGACTGCGTTGCGCGAACGGCCGGAAGACCTGATTCCGCTGGCCGAGCGTTTGCTACTCAAGCATGCTAGTAAGATGAATCGGCCTGGGGTCAAGCTCGACCCCTCTGCCCATTCGGTATTGCTGGCGCATAGCTGGCCGGGCAATGTGCGTGAGCTGGAAAATGTGGTGCAGCGCGCGTTGATATTGCAGCAAGGGTCGGTGATCCAGGCGGTTGACCTGTGTCTGAACCCCAGCTCAATGCAGGCGCCAACGGCCGCCGCCAGTGTCAGTGCGGCTGTGGCGGGAAGTCGTCCGGAAGTGGCAGCGCCGCAGCTGGGTGATGACCTGCGCCAGCATGAGTATCAGCTCATTATAGATGCGTTACGTGCCCATGGAGGGAGTCGTAAAGATGCCTCGGTGACGTTGGGGATCAGCCCCAGGACACTGCGATATAAGTTGGCGCAGATGCGTGAAAGCGGCATCGATGTGGATGGTTTGTTGAAAGGGTAAGAGGGGAAGGCTAAGCAGATAGGTTGCCTGTGGGCGGGCTTTCGCAGCAGATTGGTTTGATCTGTAGGAGCCTGCCCGTAGGCGATGCAATATGCGGTAAATTGTCAGTGTCAGTCGTCACTCAACCGCGCATAGACTTGCTGCCATAATCGCACCTGGCTCTCGGCGCTGTAGGGGTCAAACTCCAGCAGGCTCAAACACTCCTCCCTGCAGGCCTCTATTTCATCGGCGGAGACGTCTTCTAGCAGATCCATCAGTGGTTGTAGCGGTAGATCGTTATAGCCTTCCAGGGTGTTATAAAGCTGATCCAGTGCTTGTTGGGTCTGATCAAAGTCATAACAGTAAAGCGGTTCGTCGCCACGGTCTTGCTGCAGTTCTTCCAATACCGCCTTGGGGCTATGGCCCTCCAGCTCCAGCATATCTGGATCGATGTCAAGGTGGCCGGCTTGTTCAAGCCAGCTTTCTTCGGGGCAAATCAGGGTGGTTTTAATGCAGCCGTCGGCTAAGCTCCAGGCGACGGATACTGGAAATGCATCCTCTTCGTAGCTGCTCATTTCACACGCGATAATTAAAGGCAATGTCACAAATTGATCTCTGTGTCGTAGGTTATGTTCGGCTATTGGTCGTAGAAAGCCTCTTATATAGGCTTGCGTAGACCAATGTCTAATTCAGAGAGTGGAAGCCGTTTCGGTATAAAAGTCGGTTACTACAGAGGGTATATATCAATACTGCAACGTCGGCTATCAATTCAGCGTCTCAAGCTGTCAATAATAATCAAAATTGCCGCAGACCAGTAATAGAATTCTTAAAGGATTAATTAGAGGCATCACTATGAGCGAAATTAAGACATATCCCGTCTATCCCAACTTTGCTAAAGACGCGTGGATCGATAACGACAAGTACGAAGCGATGTACGAGCAGTCGGTTAAAGATCCGGAAGGTTTCTGGGGTGAGCAGGGTCGCTGCATTGATTGGATCAAGCCCTTCACCAAAGTTAAGAACACGTCGTTTGATCCGCATAACGTTGATATTCGTTGGTTCGAAGACGGCACCCTGAACGCGTCGGTAAGCTGTCTAGATCGTCATCTGGAAACGCGTGGAGATCAGGTCGCGATCATCTGGGAAGGCGATGACCCGAGCGATGACGCCAACATCACTTATCGCGATCTGTACGAGCGTGTGTGTAAGCTGTCCAACGCTCTGAAAGCTCAAGGTGCCAAGAAAGGCGACGTGATCACCCTGTATATGCCGATGATTCCTGAGGCAGCCGTTGCGATGCTGGCCTGTGCGCGTATCGGTGCGGTGCATTCGATCGTCTTCGGTGGTTTCTCTCCCGATGCGATTGCGGCCCGAATTGAAGGCGCTAAGTCCAATCTGATCATCACCGCCGATCAAGGTTTGCGTGGCGGTAAAGCGGTACCGATGAAAGCCAACGTCGATAAGGCGCTGGAGAAGGCCGGCACCGAGTGCTGCAAAACCGTGGTCGTGGTTAAACGCACCGGCGGTGATGTGGCCTGGAACGATAGCCGTGATGTTTGGTACGAAGAGATCACTGCCGATGTCAGCGCTGAATGCGCACCGGAAGAGATGGCGGCTGAAGATCCGTTATTCATCCTCTACACCTCTGGCTCAACCGGTCAGCCTAAAGGCCTCAAGCACACCACTGGTGGTTACATGGTTTATGCGGCGATGACGCATAAATACGCCTTCGATTACAAAGATGGTGATATCTACTGGTGTACTGCTGATGTGGGTTGGGTAACCGGCCACAGCTACATCGTCTATGGCCCGCTGGCCAACGGTGCCACCTCACTGATGTTTGAAGGTGTGCCGAGCTACCCCGATATGTCACGCTTTGGGCGAGTGATCGAGAAGCACAAGGTTAATCAGTTCTATACGGCTCCGACTGCGATCCGCGCGCTGATGCAGCAAGGCGAAGATGTGTTGGGTGATTCTGACCTGTCCACGCTGAAGCTGTTGGGCTCGGTGGGTGAGCCGATCAACCCTGAAGCCTGGGAGTGGTACCACCGCATCATGGGTAACGAGAAGTGCCCAATCGTTGATACTTGGTGGCAGACCGAGACCGGTGGCTTGATGATTCTGCCGTTGCCGGGTGCTACCCCTGCTAAGCCGGGATCGGCGACGCGTCCGTTCTTCGGTGTACAGCCTGCGCTGGTTGATGCCGAAGGCAATATCCTCGAGGGTGCTGTTGACGGTAACCTGGTTATCACCGATAGCTGGCCGGGTCAGGGTCGTTCTATCTGGGGTGATCACGAGCGTTTCGTACAGACTTACTTCACCACTTATAAGGGTTATTACACCACCGGTGATGGCGCGCGTCGTGATGAAGACGGCTACTACTGGATCACTGGCCGTGTTGATGACGTGATCAATGTATCGGGTCACCGAATGGGTACTGCCGAGGTTGAGTCAGCGTTGGTAGCGCATCCTAAGGTTGCTGAGGCGGCTGTGGTAGGTTATCCGCATGAGATCAAGGGTCAGGGCATCTATGTCTACGTGACGCTGCAGGCGGGTGAGGAAGAGTCTGACGAGTTGCTGAAAGAGCTACGCAACTGGGTACGTGGCGAGATCGGTCCGATCGCAACGCCGGATCTGATCCAGTTTGCGCCGGGTCTGCCGAAGACTCGTTCGGGTAAAATCATGCGCCGCATTCTGCGTAAGGTGGCCGAGGATGATTTTGCAGCGCTGGGTGATACTTCGACTCTGGCTGACCCGTCGGTGGTCGATGACTTGATCGATAATCGTAAAAATCGTCAGGATTAACACGGATATAGATCAACTGGTGCGCTAAGCGCTTGTAAGCCATTTGAAAACTCCCCTCAGTGCTCTACACTAGGGGAGTTTTTTTTGGTATCGAGCTTTCTGTTGTAGAGCTCTAATAGGGATGGAATAGGATGCAGCTAGCCCAGAAGATAATTATTGCCGATGACCATCCTCTGTTTCGAGCAGCGCTCAAACAAGCTGTTTCGCAAGCGGTGGCAGGGGTCGAGATGATCGAAACTGACTCCTTGGCTTCTTTGCAGGAGACGGTTGGGGCAAATCCAGATGCAGACCTGGTATTGCTCGATCTGCATATGCCGGGGACCAGTGGCTTTACTGGTTTAGCTTATCTTCGAGGTCAAAATCCAAGCATGCCAGTGGTGGTGGTGTCGGGTAGTGAGCAGCCACAAGTGATGTTGCGTGCTATTGAATACGGCGCTTCGGGTTTTATTCCTAAATCGGCTCCGCTGGAAACTATCGCTGAGGCGATCCAGTCCGTACTTGAGGGCGAAGTGTGGTTACCGCAAGAGGTGGCTGATGGCGATGCCGAAGTCAGTGATGAAGACGCTATCTTCGCTGCAAAGCTAGGCTCGTTGACTCCTCAGCAGTTTCGGGTGTTGATGATGCTGACCGAAGGCTTGCTAAATAAGCAGATCGCCTATGAGCTGAATGTTAGTGAAGCGACCATCAAGGCACACGTGACCGCTATTTTGCGCAAGCTAGGGGTTCACAGTAGGACCCAGGCGGTGATCGAAGCTAGTCGGATGGGTGTTGAGGCCCCGAAGACCCAGATGGATTGATGTGAGCAACGCTCTACCGTATTAAAAAACCGGGTATATCCCGGTTTTTTAATGCCTGCCCATCGCTGTAGAACGCAAGCCCTGAGGGCTGTATGGCTCTGGTTTCAAGCTTCCTAGCGATGCGCCAAGAACGTATTCATCATCGCTCGCAAGGCTGCAGGTTTCATCGGTTTGTGGAGAATCTGAGCGCCGTAGTTGTCCGCATCCTGTTTGACCTCGTCGGTACGGTCGGCGGTAATGACAATCGAAGGGATCGGTTTAGACCAGTACGCTTCGAGTGTTTTCAAGGCGATGATACCGGTGTGGGTCTCGCCCAGGTGGTAGTCAGCAAGGATGATGTCGGGTTCGAAAGGAGCGTTGTTGAGAGTGTCGATTACCTCGCTTTCGTGACCGGCGGTATAAACCTCGCACGACCAGCCGTTGAGTAGCGCGGCCATCCCTTGAAGGATGTTGGGTTCATTATCGATGCAGAGTACTTTAACGCCTGCCAGGTTGCTGGCGCGCTTACCCATGGCGCTCGTAGTGCTGGTTTGTTTGACCAGAGAGGGGTCGCCTAGCGGTACTTCGATGCTGAAAACGGTGCCTTGGCTAGGCCAAGAGCGTACCCTCAATCGATGGTTGAGGATACGGGCGATCCGATCGGTAATTGCCAGGCCCAAGCCCAGTCCTTTGACCTGCGAATGCTTGGGGTTGTCGATGCGGCGGAACTCTTCAAACACCTCGTTGATCTTGTTTTCGGGGATTCCGACCCCGGTATCCCAGACTTCGATGCGTAGATGATTGTCGAGTCGGCGGCACCCAAGCAGGATTTTCCCCGATTGGGTGTAGCGGATGGCGTTGGAAAGAAAATTCTGCAGTACTCGGCGCAACAATTGCTGATCGCTATGGATCACCTTGCAGCAGCCGACGCAATGGAAATCTAACTGCTTCTCACTCGCCAGCGCGGTGAATTCGGCTTTGAGGGTGTTGAACAGTTTCTCTAGAGCGAAGTGGCTGGGTTTGGGTTCCAGTGCGCCGGCGTCGATTTTTGAGATGTCGAGCAGGGTGATCAGTAGTTCTTCGGCGGCCTTGAGTGAGCCGTCAAGGTGGCGAACCAGTTCGCCGGTGGTGTCGTCGTGGCCCTGTTGCGCCAGTGCCGAAGCAAACAGGCGTGCCGCGTTGAGGGGTTGCAGCAGATCGTGGCTGGCGGCAGCCAAGAAGCGGGTTTTGCCGATGTTGGCGTCGTCGGCGTCGGACTTGGCCTGGCGTAGCTCGTCCTCGATCAGCGCGCGAATAGTGTTCTCTTTGCGCAGTTCGCGGTTGATGGCTGTGATCGCCTGGGTGCGCTCGTGAACACGAAGTTCGAGGTTCTCGTTGGTTTCCTGCAGGGCGATCTCGGCCAACCGCCGCTCGGTGATGTCTTGGTAGAGAGTGAAATAACCGAGAATGTCGCCATACTCGCCAATATGAGGGATGTAAGTCACATCGGCAAAGCGGACCTGGCCGCGCTCAAGCGGTGGCAGTTTGGTTTCAAAGTTTTGTCTTTTACCTTCGAGCACTTTGGTGATAAAGGGAGTGCGGCTGTCGTATTGCATTGGTGCTAGTACTTTGTAGCAAGGGGTGCCCGAGATGGTGTGGCGGTCTTTGATGCCGAAAGTCTCGGCGTAAGCTTTGTTGACGAACAGGTAGCGCCGCTCTTTATCGAGATAGGCGATTAGCGCAGGGACGTTGTCGGTATAAAGACGAATGCTCTGCTCGCTTTCGCGCAGTGCCTCTTCGGTGCGCTTGTGTTTGGTAATGTCCAGATAAGTGTTGACGTAGCCGCCGCCGGGCATCGGGTTGCCTTGGATTTCCAGCACGGTGCCGTCTTGGCGATAGCGGATGTAGGAGTGCGATTTGCCGGATTGTAAAATCGCGATCCGCTTTTCTGCATGGGTCGCTATATCGCCGGGACCGTACTCGCCCATCTTGGCGTTGTACTGAAAAATATCTGAGACCGGCCTGCCAATGCAAACCAAGCCTTCTGGGTATTCGAACACCTCCAAATAACGCCGATTCCAGGCCACCAGGCGCATCTGCTGGTCGACTACGCTGATCCCTTGGTTGACGTTCTCGATGGTTGATTGCAGCAGTGAGCGATTAAATTTGAGCACCTTGCTGGCTTCGTCGACGATGCTGACCACGTCGCCCAGCTGCATGTCGCGGCCACGCAGGGTCGAGGCCATTAGAATACGAGCAGACGAGGCGCCGATAACGCCGGCTAGCAGGCGTTCTATGTAATCGATCAGCTCGTTGGACGCGTTGTCGCCACTGATAGGCGGATCTTCGCTACGTAGTTGGGCAAAGGTGTTAAACGCATTGCGAGCGCGGTCGATACCGAGGAAGCGTTCGGTGAGGAGCTGTAGATCCCCCACTGTGGTGGTACCGCTCAGGGTGTGGGTGGGCTCGCCACTGGTAACGCCTTGAGCATCGACGTAGTTGCTGGCCTGAATGCGATCGATCAGACGTAGGTTGGAGTGGCGTGACACCAGCACGAATAAACAGATGTTGGTCGCCAGGCTCCAGAAGGTACCGTGGGTAAGGTGGTCGGGGAACTCAATCCCAAACAGTGCGTTGGGGTGTAGCCATTGGCTTTGCCATAGTAGTGCGTCAATGTCGCCTGGCACTAGGCCGGCACTGGACATGATCGGCAGTACTAGGGTGTAAAGCCAGATGATGAAGCCGGCGCTGATGCCGGCTAGCGCGCCTTGGCGATTACCTCGCTTCCACAGTACCGCGCCGAGAATAGCGGGGGCAAACTGCGCCACGGCGACAAAGGCGAGCAGGCCAAACGAAGCCAGACTGCCGGTATCGCCGAAGATTCGATAATAGAAATACGCCAGTAACAGCAGGTTGAAAATTGTCAGCCGGCGAACCCGTAGTAGAAAGGCACCCAGATCTTTGTTTTGTGACAGCTTGAGCCAGGGGATGCGGAGTAGCATCGGCATCACGATATCGTTGCAAACCATGGTACTGAGGGTAATGGTGGCGACGATAACCATCGACGTGGCGGCCGAGAGACCGCCGATGAAGGCCAGCATCGCCAGCGCGTTTTGATTGGCGGCCAGTGGCAGGGTTAATACGAACGTGTCGGCGTCGACGTTGCCGTCCGGGAAGGTCAACATGCCTGCGGTGGCAATCGGCAGTACAAACAGCCCCGCCAGGATCAGATAGCCTGGGAATATCCAGCGTGCCAGGCGTAGGTCTTTGGGGTCGGCGTTTTCGACTACCGATACGTGAAACTGCCGCGGCAAACAGATGATCGCTGCAGCGGCGAGCAGGGTTTCGGTGATAAAACTGTTTTCGATAAAGTCGGCGCGAAAATTCTCATTGTTAGACAGTTCTTCGGTGGCACGGCTAAACAGGCTGTCGAAGCCATCGAAAATACCGAACGTGACATACAGGCCGACGGCGATAAAGGCGGCTAATTTGACGATCGATTCGAACGCGATCGCCAATACGATGCCTTCGTGGTGCTCGGTCGCATCGATGTGGCGGGTGCCGAATAGGATCGAAAACAGTGCCATCAGTAGTGCGACAAACAGCGCGGTATCGCTACCGCTGGAGGCTTCGCCAGCCGCTGCGGTGAGGGCGTCGTAGCTCATCGCCACCGCTTTGAGTTGAAGCGCGATATAGGGAACGATGCCGAGTGTGGCGATACAGGTGACCAGGACGGCTAGGCTTTGGCTCTTGCCATAGCGTGAGGCGATAAAGTCGGAGATGGTGGTGATGTTCTGCTGTTTGCTGACCAGTACAATCTTGGTAAACACCTTCCACAAGAAAATAAAAGTCAGGATTGGACCGAGATAGGTAGCCAGAAACTCCCAGCCACTGGTGCTAGCGCGACCGACCGCGCCGTAAAAGGTCCAGGAGGTGGCGTAGACGGCTAGAGACAGGCTGTAGATGATCGGGCGGGAGCGGGAGCTAAAAATTCGCTCTGCATGGCGTTCGCCAAACGAGGCGATGGCAAACAATACGCCGACGTAGGTCAGCGAGATCAGGATGATAAACCAGCCGTCTAACAGAGGGTTTTCCATAGGATGTACCGCAGAGTCTCGTTAAAAATCATCATACCAAGGTATGAGTTTGAGTCGTTTAAGACCATCGTCTAGCAGAGCTGTCGAGTGTTCATGGTAAACTTTCATCGCCTTGAATAAGAAGGTTTTTTTTGTTTTTTTTGGGGTGCGAGTAAAGCTTCAGGCTGGGGTTCAGACTAAGGTCGGGGGTTTGTTTGTACCCGCTCTTTGTTAAATTGCCAGCTGTAATTTTCTCACCCGATTTTAATAACAACAAACAGAAGGAATGCGCCATGAGCATTAGTAAAGAAGATGCCCAGGCTTATTGGAAAGAGAACATCAAGATTATCCTCTCTTACCTTGTGGTCTGGTTCGTAGTCTCCTATGGCTGCGGTATCTTGTTCATCGAAGAGTTGAACTCTATCGATTTCTTTGGATTTCAATTGGGCTTCTGGTTTGCTCAACAGGGCTCCATCTACGTATTTTGCGGCTTGATCGTTGCGTATGCAGCAAGCATGAACAAGCTCGATCAGAAATACGACGTACACGAATAACAGATTTTATAACAATAATTTAATAGGACGGCTTTCTATATGGAAACCCAAGATATCCTCAATTTTGTCTTTATCGGTGCGTCTTTCGTGCTGTATATCGGCATCGCGGTCTGGGCTCGCGCCGGATCAACTAAAGAATTCTATGTAGCTGGCGGCGGTGTTCATCCGATCGCTAACGGCATGGCAACGGCTGCTGACTGGATGTCTGCGGCGTCATTCATCTCTCTGGCTGGTATTATCTCCTTTATCGGTCGTGATGGTGCTGCCTACCTGATGGGCTGGACCGGCGGTTACGTAATGCTGGCGATGCTTCTGGCGCCTTACCTGCGTAAGTTCGGCAAGTTCACAGTGCCTGATTTCGTTGGTGACCGTTACTACTCCAACTTCGCGCGGGTTATCGCGGTTATCTGTACCATCATCATCTCGTTCACTTACGTGGCCGGTCAGATGCGTGGTGTCGGTATCGTATTCTCTCGTTTCCTTGGTGTCAGTGTCGAATGGGGCGTTGTGCTGGGTATGGCGATCGTATTCTTCTACGCTGTATTGGGTGGAATGAAAGGCATCACTTACACTCAGGTTGCTCAGTATTGTGTACTGATCCTAGCTTACACCGTTCCTGCTCTGTTCTTGTCTTTCCAGATCACCGGTCACGTGCTGCCACAAACGGGCTTGGGTGCAACCTTGGGTGATGGCCAGTCGGTCCTGGCGACGATCAACTCGCTGTCTACCGAGTTGGGTCTGAAAGAATACACCGCTGGTAATAAGTCAACACTGGATATGTTCTTCCTGACTGCTGCGCTGATGTGTGGTACTGCAGGTCTGCCTCACGTAATCGTACGTTTCTTCACTGTACCTAAGGTGAAAGATGCGCGTACTTCTGCTGGCTGGGCTCTGCTGTTCATCGCTATCCTCTACACTGCGGTACCGGGTGTGGCGGCGTTCGGTAAGTACAACATGATCAAGACCGTTAACGGTCCTGATAACGCAGGTGTTTCTTACACCGAAATGCCTGAGTGGTTCAAAAACTGGGAGACCGCCGGTCTGATCGGTTGGAACGACTATAACGGTGACGGCAAGGTTCAGTACGCTGCGGGTAAAGCATTTGCCGGTAAGGGTAAGCCTGCCTTCGACGGTGAAAACCGCAACGCCGATGGTTCACGTGCTGTGACCAATGCTAACGACGGATCTTTCGATGCGGCTAAGCAGCCATTTGCTAACGAAGTCTACGTTGACCGTGACATCATGGTACTGGCTAACCCAGAGATCGCTCAGCTTCCAGGTTGGGTTATCGCGTTGGTTGCTGCCGGTGCGGTTGCTGCGGCACTGTCGACTGCGGCAGGTCTGCTACTGGTAATCTCGACTGCCATTGCGCATGACTTGGTGAAGAAGACCATTAATCCGAATATCACTGAGAAGCAGGAGATGCTGTATGCCCGTCTGGCTGCAGTATTTGCGATCTGTGTTGCGGGTTACTTCGGTATCAACCCTCCAGGGTTCGTAGCGATCGTGGTAGCACTGGCCTTCGGCCTGGCAGCCTCTTCGTTCTTCCCTGTAATCATCATGGGTATCTTCTCCAAGCGGATGAACAAGGAAGGCGCGGTTGCCGGTATGATCGTCGGTATCGGTTCTACCATGGCCTACATCGTCTACTTCAAGTTCATGGGTGGTACTAAGGACGAAATGTTCATGGGTATCTCGCCAGAGGGCTTCGGTACTGTGGGTATGATCCTTAACTTCGCTACTGCGTTTATCGTGTCTTCGATGACACCTCCACCACCTGCTGAAATTCAGGAGATGGTTGAGAGCATCCGTATTCCTCGCGGTGCAGGTGATGCGCATGCGCACTGATCTAGGAAAATAGTGACCTAGTCACTGCTTGAATAAGGCACACCTTCAGTTACTGTTGGTGTGCCTTTTTTGTTTAAGGTGCTTGAATACTGTGAAAATACGCTTTAACGGCACAGGTCTAAGTGGTTTTTTCAGAGTTTTTAAAGGGAGTTAAGGTCGATGACGCAGGAATTTAATACCGCCAATCTTCCATTTAGTTTGCTTGAACCAAGTGAGCTGGCCTTGTTGCAGAGAAGTCTGGATATAGGTTATTACCAACAAGGTGAAAATCTGATTACGGCTGGTGAGGCGCCAGAAGGGTTGTTCATCATTCTCAAGGGTAAGGTGCGCGAGAGTGAGTCGAAAGAGGGTGAAGACGAGCATGTTTTCGTCCATTACAGCGACGAGGATTATTTTGGTGCTTGGTCGGCGCTAAAGGGTAAGGCGATCCATAATTTTGTCGCCGAAGAGGAGACTATCTCGCATATTTTGCCGACCAAGGCGTTGCTTGAGCTAGTTTATAGCAACCCGCGTTTTGGTGACTATTTCAGCCGCACCTTGGCGGCTAAGACAGAGATTCACGAGCAGCAGGGTGAAGATCAGGGCATGGCTGAGTTTATGCTGGCCCAGGTCGACGGCGAGACGATGCGCGATCCGTTGATCGTAGTGGAGACCGTCACGATCAAAGAAACCACCGCGCTGATGCGCGAGCAGCACGCGGACTGTGTGTTGGTAAAAAAAGGCGGTCGTTACGGCATAGTTACCGGTACGGATCTGCTTAATGCGGTGGTGTTGAAGGAGTTACCACTGACGACGCTGGCGGGGGATATAGCCAGTTATCGATTGATTACGGTTGAGGCGGGCGATTATCTATTCAATGCGCTGATTTTGATGACCCTGCAGCATATCGAGCGGGTTGTGGTGATGAAGGATACTCAGCTGCTCGGGATTATTGAATTGACCGACGTGCTGAGCTATTTCTCCAGTCATTCGCATGTGATCGGCTTGCGGATTCAGCGTGCCTCAACCATCGAGGATCTGTCGCGTGCGGCGCATGGCTTGAATGACCTGATCAAGTCGTTGGCTTCGCACGGGGTCAAGGCTCGGTTTGCGATGGATCTGGTATCGGCGATGAACGAGCGGGTGATGTCTAAGCTGTTTACGCTGTTGGTGCCCGAGGATATCTTGCCGCATGTCTGCCTTGTTGTGATGGGCAGCGAGGGGCGCGGCGAGCAGATCATGAAGACCGATCAGGATAACGCGGTGTTGATGCGTGACGGGCTGGACTGGCCCGATCGTGAAGCGGTGTTGATGAAGTTTACCCAAACCTTGATCGAGTTTGGTTATCCCGAATGTCCGGGCAATATCATGGTTTCCAACCCTTATTGGGTGCAGTATCTGGGTGATTGGACCGACCGGATGAGTATGTGGGCCAATAACGCCGAGGGCGAGGCGATGATGAACCTGGCGATTGCGGTCGATGCTAAGCCGGTGGCCGGTAATCCGGCGCTGTTCAAGGCGGGTCGTAACTGGTTCCTGCGGCAGATGCATGACAACGAGGTATTTTTCTCGCATTTTGCTAAGGCGTCGCTGGAGTTTGATACGCCGCTGACGTTCTTTGGCGGGATCAAAACCAAGGACCATGCAATCGATATCAAGAAGGGTGGTATTTTTCCGATCGTCCACGGTATCAGAACCCTGTCGCTGCAGAACAGAGTGATGGAAACGAATACTTTTAAGCGAATCGATGCGTTGGTCGAGTCGGGGGTGCTGCAAGGTGATCAAGGCAGCGATTTGGTCGAGGCGCTATCCATCTTTGTGCAGATTCGATTGGAGCAACAGCTGTTGCGGATGGATGATGAGGACTTTAACGATTCGCCGAATCATATACTGGCCGATGATTTGGATCGGTTGGATAAGGATCTGTTGCGTGAAGCACTCAAGGTGGTGAAGGCGTTTAAGAAAACCCTGGCGTTAAGGTTTCATCTTGATCGTTAGGATTTTGGTGGGGTGTCATCGTGTTACGTAAATTTAAAATTTATAAAGAAAGGAAGCTGCATCGCGACGGTCCATACGGGTATCTGTTCGAGCCCTATCATGGCGACGAGGTGGTGTCGTTAGATTGCGAGACGACCAGTTTGGACGTTAAAGAGGGGGAGATTCTCTCGATCGGTGCAGTCAAAATCAAGGGCCGTCGTGTCAAAACCAGCGAACGGCTGGATATTAAATTGAAGCCGCCGCAGAGCTTGACCGGTGACTCGATAAAAATTCATAAAATCCGCGCCATGGATCTATCCGAAGGGGTTGATATCGAAGAGGCGCTGGAGCAGGTGCTGGAGTTTGTCGGCAATCGCCCGATACTGGGTTATTACGTCAAATATGACGTTAAGATGCTGGATAAATTTTTGCGGCCTATCTATGGTTTTGGTCTGCCCAACAAGGCGATCGAGCTATCGCACGTCTACCACGATATTATCAAATGGAAATCGGTCGGCGGTGATACGGATCTGCGATTCGATACTATCGCTAGCAAGCTTGATCTGCCCATTCTTCAGCGGCATACCGCGTTGGGTGATGCGATCACCGTGGCGCTGATGTATGTCAGGTTGAAGCATGGTGCGGCGCCCTCCTGACGGACTGTTGTGATGGGTTAAGTTTGATGTGAAGTTCAGCATGCTGCGTTCTGCGGTGTGCGTCTGCTTGTTTATCTGTGCTGTAGCTGGTTTGAGTTGTTGGACCGGAGCACGAGTTCACTCTATTTTTTCGCCTTTATTGGCTTAGTTGTTGCATTCATTGTGTGGAAAAGTGCTTTAACCTGTTTTTGGCGACGTTTTATTGTCACCTGGCGTGAGTTGAGTTTGTAATATCGGTGTGATGTGACAAAATTGTGACGTATATCCGGCTGGTAAGGTAGTAAGGAGGCGATGATGACCGATCGTGTAGATATTCAAAACGTATTGACCCAGATGCGGGCTTTGAAGGCTCAGGCCCAGCAGGGTCCGTCTGGGCTGAATGGCATGGCACCTATCTCGTCACCTGCCGAAGTGGGTAAGGTTGAGGCGGGCAGTTTTGGCAATCTGTTAAAGCGAGCGGTAGATAGCGTAAATGAAACTCAGTCGACCGCCAAAAATATGGCGACCGCGTATGAGAAGGGCGATCCGACTGTTGACTTGCCGCAGGTGATGATTGGGTTGCAGAAAGCGAGTATCTCGTTTCAAGCCATGACTCAGGTTCGTAACCGCTTGGTGGCGGCGTACGAAGATATTTCTAAGATGCCGATTTGATCAGGGGGCGGGTTTAAGTGGCGGTTGATAACGCACCAGTGATGGCAGGTTCTGCCGGCGGAAATGTCGGTGCAGTTGCCGGGTTTAATCGGCTGGGGATTTTTCGTCAAATCGGTTTAATGGTGGGCTTGGCGGCTAGCGTGGCTATTGGCTTCGCGGTGGTGCTGTGGTCGCAAGAGTCCGATTATCGGCCGCTGCTTAATAACCTCAATAGCCTGGATGCCAATGAGATTATCGATACCTTGCAGGCTAATCAGATTCCCTATCGAATCGACAACTCCAGTGGCGCGCTGTTGGTGGCTGCTGATCAGATCCACCAGGCTCGGCTAAAACTGGCCGCCGAAGGGCTTAATGGGCGCAATACCGTTGGCTTTGAGTTGATGGATCAAGAGCAGGCGTTGGGGACCAGTCAGTTCATGGAAACCACCCGTTTTCGTCGTGGTTTAGAGGGAGAGTTGGCGCGTACTATTTCCAGTTTGCTGGCGATTAAGTCGGCACGGGTTCACCTGGCTCTACCTAAACAATCGGTATTTGTTCGCGATAGTCGCAAGCCAACTGCGTCGGTGTTTATCGAGCGCTACGCTGGGCGTGAGCTGAACAAGACTCAGGTGGCGTCAATTGCTAACTTGGTAGCCTCGAGCATTCCTCAACTGAGCGTTCAAGATGTCACGGTGGTCGATCAGAAGGGGCGCTTGCTCAATAGTCATAATATTGACGAAGAGGTGGGGCTGGCGGCCAAGCAACTGGATTATATTCGCAAGGTAGAAGAGCGTCTTAACGCTCGGGTGCGGAGTATTTTGGATCCGGTTGTTGGGGGTGGTCGTTTCCGGGCTGAAGTCTCTGCTGATGTTGACTTTACCTCTGTCGAGCAGACCGATGAGTTGTACAGCCCCGATCTGCCGTCGCTGCGTTCTGAGCAGACGATGAGCGAGAGTCGACTGGGCTCTGCTGCCGGTGGCGGCGTGCCAGGTGCGCTATCCAATCAGCCTCCGGGCGCCGCAGTGGCGCCTGAGCGGGGTGTGGCACTGGCCGGCGATGGTAGTAGCAGTGGCGAGAGCGCTCGGAAGCAGTCTACCCGCAATTACGAACTGGATCGTACCATCAGCTATACCCGTCATCAGCAGGGGCGGATGCGACGTTTGACGGTGGCGGTGGCGGTTGATGACCTGGTTAGGCGTAACCCGGAAAGCGGTGAGATGAGTCGTCAGCCGTGGAATGAGAACGACCTTAAACGTTTAACCTTGCTGGTGCGCGACGCAGTGGGGTATTCGGCAGCGCGTGGCGATAGTGTCAATGTGATCAATGCGCCGTTTGCAGAACCTGATCCGATTGAGGCGATGCCTGAGGTTGCGCTCTGGGAGCAGGATTGGTTCTGGGGTGTAGCAAAGCAGGTCGGAGCGGTGCTGTTTGTTCTGTTGATCGTGTTTGGCGTGTTGCGGCCGATTTTGAAGAACTTATCAGAGTCTAGCGCTCCAGCGGAGGGGCTTGCAGGCGGCGAACTGGAAGGTATCGGCGGTGGCTTCGCGGAAGAGTCAGAGATGGGTGTGTCGGGTGAAAGCTTGCTGCCGGGACCGAATGATTCTTATGAGCGGCAAGTGGATGCGGTACGTACCTTGGTGGCTGAAGACCCAGGCAGGGTGGCAAATGTAGTGAAGCAGTGGTTGGCAGATGAGTGATAGTCGTAAGTTAACGCCGCTTGAGCGTGCGGCGATTTTGTTGATGAGCTTGGGTGAGAATGATGCCGCCGAAGTATTGAAGCATATGGGCCCTAAAGAGGTTCAGCGAATTGGTAGTGCGATGGCTGAACTAGCCAATGTGCAGCAAGACCACGTTGAGATGGTGATGACCGACTTCCTCAATACCGCCGGTAACCAGACCGGTTTGGGTGTTGGGGCTGATGGTTATATCAGGACGGTATTGACCCAGGCGCTCGGTGCCGACAAGGCTTCGGGGGTTATCGATCGGATCCTCGAGGGGGGGAATACCCGAGGGCTAGATACGCTGAAGTGGATGGAGTCGCGCCAGGTTGCCGATGTGATCCGCTATGAGCATCCGCAGATCCAGGCGATTGTGGTGTCGTATCTCGATAGCGACCAGGCGGCAGAGGTGCTGGCGTTTTTTGACGAGAAGGTACGCTTGGATATATTGATGCGTATCTCGGCGCTGGATACGGTTCAGCCAAGTGCGTTGCAGGAGTTGAATGATATTTTGGAGCGCCAGTTCTCTGCCAGCGGCTCGACAAAGACTACCAGTATGGGGGGGGTTAAGGTCGTAGCCGATATCATGAACTTCTTCGATACCTCCACCGAGTCTTCTGTGATGGAGGGGATTAGTGAGGTGGATGAGGATCTGGGCGAAGAGATCCAGGATCTGATGTTTGTGTTTGCTAACCTTGCCGATGTGGATGATCGAGGCATTCAGGTTATTCTTCGGGAGATCTCTACCGATATCTTAGTGATTGCACTCAAAGGCGCGGACACGGCGCTGCAGGAAAAAGTCTTCAAAAATATGTCCAAACGCGCTGCTGAATTGCTGCGTGACGATCTGGAAGCTGCTCCACCTGTTAAGATTAGTGATGTCGAGAATGCACAGAAAGAGATTCTTACCGTGGCTCGGCGTCTGGCTGATGAAGGTGAAATCATGCTCGGTGGTAGCGGCGAAGAGATGGTCTAATCGTCCGTTTGAAACGGATTTGAGGTGTTTGTGGGCAAAAATCGTAAAATGGACGGGCGGATCTCTGCTCGTGACCTGCCGCCTCTCAAGGCTTGGGCTTTTCCTGAGGTGGGGGGGGCTCATGTCGTTCGCTCTCCGTTTAAAGATAAAGCAGAGTCTTCCACGCCAGTCTCTCGTCCTGACGCGCCGGTTAGTCCTGGCCCGCTGACGGTTGGCGAGATGGAGGCGCTGCGAGAGAAAGCGCGTAAGGAAGGGCTTGCGCAAGGGCTTGCCGAAGGTCTGAAGCAGGGGCGTCAGAAAGGGCTCGAGGCTGGTCGTGCAGAAGGCTACAAGGCTGCCCATCAGAAAGCAGAAGCCGAGATCAACGACCTTAAGGCGCGTTTACAGTCGATGTTGAAGGCGGTGCAAAGTCCGATTGAGCAGCAGCTGGAAGGGCTAGATCAGGCCGTGATGCGATTGGTGGTTGATGCGGCTGAAGCGGTTACCAAAAGAGAGTTGGCGACGCGTCCAGAGTTGTTGCGACAGGCGGTAAAAGAGTCCCTTGATGCGCTACCGCAACAGGCTCAGCAACTTTGTTTTTTTGTTCACCCCGATGATCAAGCGCTGCTGCAAGAGCTGTGTCAGCAGGAGCGAGCGACTTGGGAAGTGGCGGTAGATAAGGACTTATCGCGAGGCGGTTTGCGCGTTCGCGGTGAGTGTAGTTTTCTGGATTATACGGTCGAAAAGCGTTTCAGCCAGGTGATCGAACAGGTGTTGGCTGGTGCCGGACTCACTGCCGATAAAGGTGAAGTCGATGACTCGACTGGTTGAGCGGCTACAGCAACGTAGTCGTCGCCCGCTAAAGTCACCCCAGCCCGAGGTGGAGGGGCGAGTTACCCGGCTGGTTGGATTGACGCTGGAGGCGCGTGGGCTGCGTTCGGCGGTTGGCAGTTACTGTCGTATCGAAGTGGACGCTGAAACTCAGGTTGAAGCCGAGGTCGTTGGCTTTGGTGATGATTCCATCTATCTGATGCCATTGGTGCCGGTTGAGGGACTTTACCCCGGAGCCAGGGTGGTACCGATGAGTGGCAGTAGTAAAGTTTCCGTTGGGCCCGAGCTGTTGGGGCGAGTATTGAATGGTTCCGGCCAGCCGCTTGATGGCAAGGGGCCGATAAATACCGAGGTCCAGGTCAGTCTGGGTGGCTCGCTGATCAACCCGCTGTCGCGTCAACCTATTCACCAAACGCTTGATGTGGGTATCAAGGCCATCAATGCGGTGCTGAGCGTAGGGCGTGGTCAGCGGATGGGGTTGTTTGCTGGTTCGGGTGTTGGTAAGTCGGTGTTGCTCGGGATGATGACCCGATTTACCGAGGCTGAAATTATCGTTGTCGGACTGATTGGTGAGCGGGGGCGAGAGGTCAAAGAGTTTATTGACCATAGCCTGGGTAAAGAGGGCTTGGCTCGTGCGGTGGTGGTGGCTTCTCCAGCAGATGACTCGCCGTTGATGCGGCTGCGGGCGTCAGAGCTGGCATCGCGAATAGCCGAGTATTTTCGTGACCAGGGTAAGAACGTGTTGTTGTTGATGGATTCGTTGACCCGTTATGCCCAGGCGCAGCGTGAGATCGCTCTGGCGGTGGGCGAGCCACCTGCAACCAAGGGTTATCCCCCGTCGGTGTTCGCTCGGTTGCCGAAATTGGTCGAGCGAGCGGGGAATGGCGCCGAGGGAGGTGGCTCGATCACCGCATTTTATACCGTGCTGACCGAGGGCGATGATCAGCAAGATCCGATTGCCGATGCGGCGCGAGCGATCTTGGATGGTCACGTGGTACTGTCTCGCCAATTGGCTGAAGAGGGGCATTACCCGGCGATCGATGTCGAAGCGTCGATCAGTCGAGCGATGCCCCAGGTCGTGTCGCCTCAGCATCTGGGGATGGCGCAAAAGCTAAAGCAGATCTATTCCCGTTATTCGCAAAATCGTGATCTGATCAGCGTTGGAGCTTATCTAGCCGGCTCGGATCCGGAGATCGATTTGGCGATTGAGCGGGTTCCGCATTTTCGGGCTTTTTTGCAACAGGGCTTGGATGAGAGTGTCTCTTATAGTGACAGCGTCCAGTTGCTGCATCAGGTATTAACCCCACCTGCGCCGGAGCCGCAGCAGGCGACAATGAATTTGGCTCGACCTCAATCATAAAAGATTGGTGGGTTGGAGCAGGTAAAGGTGATTGGCGGTGAAGAAGTCCAAGCGTTTACGACCCGTACAAAATTTAGCCGAGCGACGCAAGAAGCAGGCAGAGCAGCAGCTAGGTCAGGCGCAGCAGCAACTGCAGGCAGAGCAGCAGAAGCTGGTTCAGCTACAAGAGTACTTGCAAGACTATCAGCGTGATCTGCTGAAAACTGGACAAGCAGGGGTGAGTATCGAGCAGCTGCAACGGCTGCAATCGTTCAAGCAGCGTTTAGTGGGTGCGCTGGATCAGCAGAAGCAGCAGATTGAATTTTGTGAGCAAACGTTGGCGTATACCAAGCAGGCTTGGCAAGTTGCTCGGGGTCGTGAAAGGGCGATGGGGTCGTTGATCGAGCGGACTCAGCAGCAAGAGTTACAGCAGGAAGACAAGCAGTTACAGAAGCAGATTGACGAGCTGGCTATGCTGCGCCGCCATCGAGATTAGCCGCTGGTTTCTACTTCCCTCCCACCCTTCCTTTCCTACCCTATCTTTTTTTTAAAAATCTTCGTTACCGACTTGGCCTTTTCCTTGCAAAGCTCTGAGTAGATTTATACAGGAGAGTCATATGTCTTCGATGCCGATGATAGCGGCCGCAGGACCACAGACCGCGTCGTTCCCTGGTGCCAGTGGTCAGGATGCGGCCGGTGCGGGTGGTTTAGATCAGTTATTTACTCAGATTATGCAGCAACTACAGGCGGCTTTAGAGCAGACGCCTGGTCAGTTAGACGGCTCTGACTTGCCGTTGGACGGCGAGGCTTTGCCGCAAGAGATGTTTGCTGAGCTGATGCAGTTTGCCGAACACCTTCAGGGGCAATTGAGCGCGCCGGAACAAGAGCAGCTGACTGAGTTAGTGCAGCAGTTAATGGCGGACGGGGTGCCTCAGGAGCAGGTGCGGCAATTAACTCAGGCTGCGTTGTTACTGCAGGATGCTCAGCTGCAAAAGCAACAGTCCCCCGATACGCTGGTGCAGTTGGTTGAGCAGATCCGTACCGTGCCGGAGCATGAGGATGCTGCGTCGCAGCCCCAGTCGAACGAGCGTTCAATTGATGAGCTGTTACTGTTGGCCGAAAAGCTACGTCCCGAGCCGGAACCTAAGATAGGCACGGCTATCGACCCTGCTGTCGAAGTTGAGGTAGAGACCAGTGCTAAGGTTGCCCAGGCCGACGCAGCGGCTGATGCAGTGCTGGCTGATAAGCAGGAGTCCGATCGCTTAAAGGCAGAAAGCGAGCCGCTTGATGGGTTGTCCAAACCTGAATTGTCCATCGGGATCCCGGCTCAAGCCGAGCAGCGCTCGATAGAAGCGCGGGTCGAGCCGTTGGCTGCGGACAGTCGTCAGCAAAAACCAGATGCTGTTGCGTCGGTGCAGCCTATCCAGGCTGAGCAAGTTAAGGCTGGTGCCGCCGTAGTGCCACCTTCGGTGGCGCCGAGTCGGGCAGAGTCGGGTGGGGATGCTGGCCGAGTTGTGCAAGAGAGTGCCTCTCAGGCTAGTAGCGGCGCAGGTGTCGTGTCATCCGAGCAAGATGCCGACGGCGCGGACACGCGTCAGGATGGTCGGCGCGATAATTTGCGCGACCAGAGCTTGGCACGCTGGGCTGAGCTACGCGATTCGGTTGTCGCGCAGGGGCAAAAACTGGCCCAAAATGATGCCGCCTTTAAAGATGCGCTGGGCGCGCAGGCCGGGATAGGCAGGTCGGAGGTGGCGTCGCTGTCACAGGCGGGTAATGTCACCAGCCTGATGCAGTTGCAGCAGGCTTATCAAGCCAGTTCGGCTAACACTGGGTTGTTGGGTGTGGGTGAGCGTTTCGGTAGTGAGCGCTGGGCGCCCGCTGCGTCGCAGCGAATCTCATGGATGGTCGGCCAGAACATCAGTAGCGCCGAGATACGGCTTGATCCGCCGGAATTGGGCAGTCTGACCGTCAGGCTGAATATTCAAGGTGATCAAACCAGTGTGAGCTTTATCAGCCCGCACGCACATGTGCGCGAAGTGCTTGAGCAGCAGATGCCACGATTACGCGAGATGTTGTCCGATAATGGGCTGGAATTAGGTCAAGCCGATGTGTCCGATCAGTCGCAACCGCAGAGCTCGGACGAAGGCGATCGGCGAGGCTTAGCTGGGACGGCCGGAAGTGGTGATATTGATGCTTTAAATCAAGAAGATGGAGGCACCGCAGGGTTACAAATGTCATTAGCGCTGGTGGATTATTACGCCTGATTGGAGGCTGTGCTGTAGAGGCTACCGAAGCCTGGTTTTATGGTATAGTCCTCGGCTTGCACCACGGCTCGTCCGTGTTTTAATGAAGGCCTCTGAAAAGCGGGCTGGTGTGTAGGTTTGAGGACGTTATGGCTGAAGAGACAAGCCCTGAAGAGGGGGCTGCCAAAAGTAGCAAAATATCGCCGAAGCTGTTGATTATTATTGTGGTGATAGTGCTGCTGTTAGCGGGCGGCGGTGGAGCCGCATGGTTTTTGCTCGGTGGTGAGCCCGATGTAGAGACCGATCCGGCCAAGGCTGTTGTGGTCCGTAAAGAAGCGATCTACGTCAAACTTCGGACATTGGGCGGTAAGCCGTCGTTTATTGCCAATTTTTCCGAGAAGACGGGACGCCAGCGCTTTCTGCAGATCTATGCCGAGGCGATGACTCGAGATCAAGAGGTCGCCGATGCGTTGACCAAGCATATGCCGTTGGTGATTCATGAGCTATCGACGCTTTATGCGAGTCAGGAGTTTGTCGACTTGCAAACCGCTGAGGGTAAGGAGCGTCTGCGTAAAGCGTCTGGGCGTAAGGTGCAGGAGATCTTGCAGCGCGAGATTAATCGCCCGGGCATAGAAGAAGTCTTTTTTACTAACTTTGTGATGCAATAGGTTCCAGTAGATATGAGCGTTCAGGATCTGCTGTCACAAGACGAAATCGATGCCCTGCTTCATGGTGTCGATGACGGTGATATTGAGACCGAGGACGAAGAGGAGATAGAAGGTGCGCGATCCTATGACCTGACCAGTCAGGATCGAATCGTACGGGGGCGGATGCCGACCCTGGAGATGATCAACGAACGCTTTGCCCGCTATACCCGAATCAGTTTGTTCAATATCTTGCGCCGTAGCGCCGATGTCTCGGTGGGTGGCGTACAGATCCTCAAGTTTGGCGAGTACGTCCATACCCTTTACGTTCCGACTAGCCTGAATCTGGTTAAAGTTCGCCCGTTACGTGGCACTAGTTTGTTTATCATGGATGCCAAGCTGGTGTTCAAGTTGGTTGACAACTTCTTTGGTGGCGATGGTCGTCACGCCAAAATTGAGGGGCGTGAATTTACCCCGACCGAAACCCGTATTGTACGGATGCTGCTGACGCAGATTTTTATCGATCTGCGCGAGGCCTGGTCGCCTGTCTTTAAGGTCGATTTTGACTACCTCAACTCCGAGGTAAACCCTTCGATGGCTAACATTGTTAGCCCTAGCGAAGTGGTGGTGGTCAGTACCTTTCATATCGAGCTCGACGGAGGCGGTGGCGATTTCCATGTCACCATGCCGTATTCGATGTTGGAGCCGATTCGTGAAATTCTTGATTCGGGTACGCAAAGTGACTCCGACGAAAAGGATGAGCGTTGGGTCACGGCTCTGCGCCAAGATATTATGGATGCCAAGGTCAGCTTAGAGATGACGGTGGCCGAACGGCAGATTTCACTGCGCGATATTCTTGAAATGGAAGCCGGTGATGTGATCCCGGTTGAGGTGCCTGATGAGCTGACCCTGACAGCCAATGGCGTACCGAGCTTCAAGTGTAAGTTGGGGTTGTCGCGCACTAATTTGGCGGTGAAGATCGTAGACCAGATAAAGCGCAAGAAATAGCCATCGTAGGGTGGTATTGGCGAATAACGAAGACAAGTCTCTTGAGAGAACTGTGGCATGAGTGACGAAAACGAAACTAACGAACAGGCGATGGCCGATGAGTGGGCCGCTGCGCTGGAGGATCAAGAAGCCACTGGCGGAAGTGATGTCGATGATGTCTGGGCCGAGGCGATGTCTGAGCAAGGGGTTGAACCGGATGCTGAGGCGGTCGACCTGAATGAATTGGTTGATGATTCGATGCCGATGCCGATGCAGGTGGGTGATAACCCGGATCTGGACGTTATTCTTGATATCCCGGTATCGCTATCGATGGAGGTCGGCAGCACCGAGATTGCTATTCGTAACCTGCTCCAGTTGAGCCAAGGGTCGGTGATCGAATTGGATCGTATGGCGGGTGAGCCGCTGGATGTCCGGGTCAACGGGACGTTGATCGCGCATGGTGAGGTGGTAGTGGTGAATGATCGGTTTGGTATTCGCTTGACCGACGTGGTTAGCCCCTCTGAGCGTATTAGGAAGTTGCGTTGAGTCGATATGCCGGGTTGCTGTTAGCTTGGCTGTGGTCCGGGCACGCGCTGAGTGCGATTTCGGGAGCCGTGGCCAGTGTTCCGGCGCAGGGCTCTGCCGCTGCCAGCAATCGAGTTGCCGAAGGGTTTGATCTCGCCACGCTGGGTCAGCTATTGGCTGGGTTGGTGTTGGTGTTGGTGGTCTTTTTGGGGTTGGCGTGGTTGGTGCGGCGTAGCGGTATAGCGGGTGGTTTCTCTCATCAAGGGTTAAACGTTATCGCCACCTTGCCGCTGACTACGCGCGAACGCGTGGTGTTGGTGCAGGCGGGGTCGCAACAGTTGCTGCTGGGTGTGGCGCCTGGGCGAGTTAATTTGCTGCAAAGTTTTGATCAGCCGCTGGTTGAATCGACGGCTCCGGCAGCTCCGCCCTTTTCTCAATGGTTGCAACGGGCGATGGCCAAGTCGTCGCAATCACCCTCGACGGTGGGTAATCCACGCGGCGAAGCGTCCAATGATTAAGTGGTTGGGGCTGCTGCTGTTGGTGTTGCTACCGGGAGTGGCGTTGGCCGAAGTCGGCGGTATTGAAGCAGTCACTATCACTACCGCAGAAGATGGCGCGCAGAGCTACTCGGTGACGCTGCAGATTTTGATCTTGATGACGCTGCTGACGTTCCTGCCAGCGATCATCATGATGATGACCTCGTTCACCCGAATTATCATCGTATTTGCTATCTTGCGGCAGGCGCTAGGGTTGCAGCAGACGCCATCGAATCAGATTCTGGTAGGACTGGCGCTGTTTTTAACCTTTTTTATCATGACGCCGGTGCTGGAGCGGGTCAATGCTGAGGCGGTGCAGCCGTACCTGAATGAAGAGTTGACCGCTATTCAGACGATCGAGAAGGCGGTGCAGCCATTTAGGGGCTTTATGCTTAGGCAGACTCGAGAGAGTGATATCGAGCTGTTTGTGCGGATCGCGGGCTTGGAGCAGGTTGAGTCTCCGGAAGCGTTGCCGTTAAGTATTCTGGTCCCCGCGTTTGTCACCAGTGAGTTGAAGACCGCTTTTCAGATCGGTTTTATGCTCTATATTCCTTTTTTGATTATCGATATGGTCGTTGCCAGTGTGTTGATGGCGATGGGTATGATGATGTTGTCGCCGGTGATTATCTCGTTGCCATTTAAGATCATGCTGTTTGTGCTGGTCGATGGCTGGGCGATGGTGGTCGGTACGCTTGCTGCCAGTTTTGGCACTTAGGTAGAGCTGCGATATGACCCCGGAAGTGGTGCTGGATCTCTATCGTGAAGCCTTTTTCCTGATCATTATCATCGTTGCGGTGCTGATTATACCGAGCCTGCTAGTCGGGCTGGTAATTGCGACGTTTCAGGCGGCAACCCAGATTAACGAGCAGACGCTGAGCTTTCTGCCGCGTTTCATTATGACCCTGGCCACTATAATGTGGACCGGTCCGTGGATAGTTACTAAAATTACCGACTACTTTAATTTTCTGTTTCACAATATCCCCTTCTTGATCGGTTAGGCCGATGCTTGAGCTGAGTATTCCTGAGTTGGTGGAGTGGATGAATCGCTTCATGTGGCCGCTATTTCGCATCGCCAGCTTCTTTATGGCGGTGCCGATGATCGGTACCCAATTGGTGCCCGCTCGGGTGCGGTTGTCGCTGGCGCTGGTCGTCACTATATTGATTGCGCCGTTGTTGCCGCCGATGCCTGTGTACGAGGGGCTTTCTGCTGAGGTCTTCATGATCGTCGTGCAGCAGTTGCTGATTGGTACCGTGCTTGGGTTTATGGTGCAGATCTTGTTTCATATCTTTGTTGTTGCTGCGCAGTTGATCTCGTCCCAGATGGGTTTGGGCTTTGCTTCCATTTCGGATCCGGCCAATGGTGTGTCGGTGGTGGTGCTGGCGCAGCTCTACACGATGCTTGGGATGATGCTATTTCTGGCAATGGATGGTCATCTGGTGTTGATCGATGTGATCGTGGGGAGTTTTCATATACTGCCGGTTGGCGAGATGCTTCCTGTAGAGGTGTTGTGGCAAGTGGCCATGGCGGCTAGTTGGATGTTTGCTGGCGCATTGCTGCTGGCGCTGCCCGCTGTGATTGCGTTGCTGATTGTTAACTTCGCTTTCGGCATTATGACCAAGGCTGCGCCGCAGCTAAATATTTTTGCGATCGGTTTTCCGTTCACGATGTTGTTCGGATTGTTTATTACCTGGGTCAGTTTGGCCGGCTTTTTGGGGCAGTACCGGCAGTTATCAGAGCAGGTGCTGGGGTATGTCAGTCGTTTGTTGATCGGAGGTTCTTAGCATGGCTGAGCAGGACTCCGGTCAGGAAAAATCAGAAGAACCCACGGCGAAACGGCTAAAAGACGCACGTGAAAAAGGGGATATTGCTCGTTCCAAAGAGTTGACCACGACGGTGTTGTTGTTGGCTGCAGCAGCGGGGCTGATTGTGCTTGGGCCTGGGATTGGGCGGGGTGTTGAGCGGGTGATGTCGCGTAACTTTGTACTTGATCGACGCGATCTGTTTGATCCGGGGATGATGTTTGATCATCTGGGTGCGGCTGTTGTCGAGATGATGTGGGCGTTGATCGCTTTTTATGCGGTGGTGTTTGTTTCGGCCATTATTGGGCCGATCGCGCTAGGCGGGTGGAATTTTAGCGCTAAGGCGATGTCGCCGAAGGCGAGTCGGTTGGATCCGTTGGCGGGCCTTAAGCGGATGTTTGCGCTTAAGGCGCTGGTCGAGCTGGTCAAGGCGTTAGCAAAATTTTTAGTGGTAGGGTCGCTTTGTGTAGTGATTCTGTTGCTGCAGCAGCCGGACTTGTTGAGCATGGGTAGCGAGGCGGTAGTACCTGCGATGCGTCATGGTTTGGAGGTGCTGAGTTGGGCCTTCTTGTGGATGTGCGCCACGATGATATTTATTGCTGCGGTGGATGTGCCGTTCCAGCTTCATGATCATAACCAGAAGCTCAAAATGACCTTGCAAGAGGTCAAGGATGAGATGAAAAACACCGAAGGTAAACCTGAGGTCAAAGGGCGCATTCGTCAGTTGCAGTACGAGATGTCTCAGCGGCGGATGATGAGTGACGTACCCCAGGCAGACGTGGTGATTACCAACCCCGAGCACTATTCGGTGGCGCTGAAGTATAGCGAAGGGGGGGCGGGTGCCCCGGTTCTTGTTGCCAAAGGGGTTGATCAAACCGCGTTGAAGATACGTGAGATCGCGGTTGAGCATGAAGTGCCGATCTTGGCGGCGCCGCCGCTAGCGCGGGCGATCTATTTCAACACCGAGATAGATGATGAGATACCCGAGGGGCTTTATGTGGCCGTGGCCCAAGTGCTTGCCTATGTCTTCCAGCTGCGTGAGTATCGCGCCCGGCGCGCCTCTAATCCTGAGGTTCCGAATGAATTTTCCATTCCCGATGAGTTGCGTCACGACTGACGTCTTTCCGGTCTAAATCAGCGATTGTCCCAGTTGGCTCTGCCAGAGTTGTTGGGAGGTGCTGTCTTGCGTCAAAAAAATGTTATTGGCAGGTTTTTTGCATTCTTAAGTCTAGATATAGGGTTTCGTGTCATAAAATTGACGCGAACGTGTTGGATTGTTTTGTCAGGCAGGTGCTAACAGTTGGAACGTGCGGTAATCGTCAATAATTTGCGCGCAATAACCCAGGGGAATCTGGGGGTTCCGCTGTTGCTGCTGATTGTGTTGGCGATGGTGACACTGCCGATGCCGCCGTTTCTGCTCGATGTGTTGTTTACTTTCAATATTGCACTGTCGTTGGTGGTGTTGCTGGTCGGTGTCTACAGTCTGCGGCCGCTGGACTTTGCGGTATTTCCTACCATCTTGCTGGTGGCAACCTTGCTGCGGTTGTCGCTCAATGTTGCCTCGACGCGGGTGGTGCTGCTCGAAGGGCATAAAGGAGGGGATGCTGCCGGTAAGGTGATCGAGGCCTTCGGTGAAGTGGTGATCGGCGGTAACTATGTGGTCGGTCTGGTGGTGTTTGCGATTCTGGTCATCATCAACTTTGTGGTAGTGACCAAAGGTGCCGGGCGGATCGCCGAGGTCAGTGCGCGCTTTACCTTGGATGCGATGCCGGGTAAGCAGATGGCGATCGATGCTGATCTTAATGCGGGTTTGATCGCCCAGGAAGAGGCCAAAACGCGGCGCCAGGAAGTGACCCAGGAAGCGGATTTTTATGGCTCGATGGATGGTGCCAGTAAGTTTGTTCGCGGTGATGCTGTTGCGGGCATCATGATCTTGGTTATTAACCTGTTTGGGGGGTTAGGGGTCGGGATGGCGCAGCATGATCTCGATTTTGCAACTGCGGTGCGTTTCTACTCGTTGCTGACTATCGGGGACGGGTTGGTTGCGCAGATCCCGTCGCTGTTGCTGTCGACGACTGCGGCGATCATGGTGACGCGGGTTAATAGCTCGGCCGACATGGGTGGTCAGGTGCTGGATCAGATGTTTTCAGCGCCTAAGTCATTGGGGATCTCGGCGACTATTTTGATCTTTATGGGGTTGGTGCCAGGAATGCCGCATGTGGCGTTTTTGGGGTTAGGCGGAATGGCCGCAGGCGGTGCGTACTGGATAACTCAGCGTAATCGCAAGCGCGAAGAGCAGGCGTTGGTGGCGCCGGTGGCGGAGGAGGCGGAGTCGGAAGAGGATAGTTCGCCTCAGGAGTTGGGTTGGGACGATGTCAGCCCGGTCGATATGATCGGCTTGGAAGTGGGTTATCGGCTAATTCCGATGGTGGATCGTGCGCAAGGCGGACAGCTGTTGGGGCGGATCCGCGGGGTGCGCAAGAAGTTGTCGCAGGACCTCGGCTTTTTGGTGCCAGCGGTGCATATTCGTGACAATTTGGATCTGCTGCCGGGGGCGTATCGGATTACCTTGATGGGGGTTACGGCGGGTGAGGCCGAGGTTTATCCGGACCGTGAGTTAGCTATCAACCCGGGGCATGTGTTTGGCACGGTCAAGGGGATTGAGGGTAAGGATCCGGCCTTTGGGTTACCGGCTATCTGGATAGAGCCGGGCCAAAAAGAACACGCTCAGACGTTGGGTTATACGGTGGTCGATGCGAGTACCGTTGTGGCAACGCATCTCAATCAGGTGATGTCGAGTCATGCTCATGAGTTGCTGGGGCATGAGGAGGTGCAGCGTTTGTTGGATCTGCTGGGTAAGAGTTCGCCAAAATTAGCCGAAGAGCTGCCAAATAAGTTGTCAACTAGTGTGCTGCTTAAGGTATTGCAGGGGTTGCTGAAGGAGCAGGTGCCGATTCGAGATATTCGAACGATTGCCGAGAATTTGACGGAGTCATCTGCGGTGAGTCAAGATGTTGTCGCTTTGACGGCATCGGTTCGCGTGGCACTGTCACGATTGATTATCCAGGAGATATACGGCAATGAGCAGGAGTTGCCGGTGATGACGCTGGATCCTCAGTTGGAACAGCTGTTGTTGCAGTCGTTTCAGCAGAGTCAGCAGTCGGGTATTAGTGAAGGGTTGGCGCTGGAGCCGGGGATGGCGGAGAGATTGCAGCGTACGCTGGAGGAATCTGCTGCACGGCTTGAAGCCGAGGGTCGGCCTGCGGTTTTGTTGGTGGCCGCGCCAATTAGGCCGTTGATGGCCAAGTTTGTCCGTTACGGGACTCAGCAGGTAAATGTGTTGTCGTATCAGGAAGTGCCAGAAAATAAGCAGGTCACTATCGTGGCATCGGTAGGTGGGTAAATAGTGGTGAATAAGGTGCTGGGTAGCATGAGAATAGCTTGCAACGACATGTTTAAGGGGGCTATGTGAAGGTCAGACGGTTTTTTGCTCCAGATATGAGTCAGGCGATGCGGCTGGTTCGTGACGAGGTCGGTGCTGAGGCAGTGATTTTGTCTAATAATCGCGTTGCTGGTGGGGTCGAAGTGGTTGTGGCGCTCGAGTATGACGTCCCTGCACCCGCGGCTACAGCGCGTATCGCGTCTTCGGCGGCTAAATCTCGAGCCGGCTCGCCTGCAGCGGGGCAGGCTGGGCGCAAGCGCGATCCTAAGCTGGTGTCTGAGCTGGGGCGTGCGCGGTCTGAATTGGCTCAGCGTCGGGCGGCATCGGTGGCGGGTGCGCCCCAGCTAAAAGCTGTCAGTAATCGCCAGCTCAGCAATGTTGATGATCGGGCTTGGGATGATGTGTTGGCTTCGCTTCAGTCGGAGCCTGAGGTGCCTGTTGCTGGGGCTCGCCGTGTGGTTTCTCGTTCGACGAGTGTCGAGAGCGAGACGTTGAGGGCGATGCGTGCTGAAATTGCAGGCCTCAAGCAGATGTTGCGTGAGCAGATGGAGCAGTCGCCTGTCGATGTGGCTGAAACAGATCCGGTGTTGGTGCGTTTGCGTAGTCGCTTGGATCGCGTTGGTATCAGTAGTACGTTGAGTGATCGGTTGGTGCGGGCGTTAGAGCCGGGTGTGGATCTTGATCAGGCGTGGAAAATATCGCTATCGCGAATGGTTGAGTCGTTGCCTACGGCAGGTGAAGACGTGGTTGACAGGGGTGGGATATTGGCTTTTGTCGGTGCGACGGGGGTGGGTAAAACCACTACTATTGGCAAGTTGGCTGCGCAGTATGTGTTGAAGCATGGTAGTTCGGGTGTGGCGTTGATCACTACGGATAGCTACCGCATTGCAGCGCATGAGCAATTGCGGACCTTTGGACGTATTCTGGATATTCCAGTTCGAGTGGTTGATGAAAGTAATAGCCTTGATGATGCGCTGCGATCATTGCGTGATCGGCGTGTGGTATTGATTGATACTGCGGGTGTGAGTGGCTCCGATCAGCAGCGTGATGAGCAATTGCAGATGCTGGTGCAATCCAGCTGTCGGATTAAAAAGTATCTGGTTCTGCCTTGTACGGCGCAGCAGCAGGTATTGCAAGCGGCGTATGATTATTTCAAGCCGGTTGGTTTGAATGGTGCAGTACTGAGCAAGGTGGATGAATCGGTGAGTCTGGGAGAGGTTGTCAGTACGGTTATTGAGCAGAGGCTGCCGGTTGCATACCTGGCAGATGGTCAGAAGATTCCCGATAATATCGAGGTGGCGAAGGCTAAATCGTTGGTTAGTCGAGCGGTGGTGCTGGCAAGTGGAAGAAAGGCTCGCAGTGAACCGGTGATGTTGCGTCCGCAGCATCATGACGCAGTGTGAGTTCGTTACGATGAATACCGCGCACTCGGCGCAGGTGATCGCTGTTACCGGCGGCAAAGGAGGCGTGGGTAAAACCAATGTCTCGGTTAATCTGGCTTCGGCGCTGGCTCAGGGTGGTCAGCGAGTGGTGCTGATGGATGCCGATCTTGGTCTGGCGAACGTCGATATATTGCTCGGCCTTAGGCCTAGAAAAAATATCAATGATCTGCTGTCAGGTGACTGTGGGTTGAGCGACATCATGGTCTCGGCCGGAGAAAGGTTTAAGATAGTCCCAGCGTCTTCGGGAACTCAGTCGCTGGTTGAGCTCAGTGCGCATGAGCATGCCGAGCTGATTCATGCTTTTGCTGAGATCGCTGATGAAATAGACGTATTGATCGTTGATACCGCTGCCGGGATCTCGGATTCGGTGGTCAGTTTTGTGCGTGCGGCACAGGAGGTGTTAGTGGTGGTGTGCGATGAACCCACATCGATCACCGATGCTTATGCGCTAATTAAGCTTTTGAATCGGGATAGTGCGCTAAGTCGATTTAGGGTGTTAGCAAATATGGTTCGCTCTGAGCAGGAAGGGCGCAATATGTTTGCAAAATTAACCACTGTGACAGATCGCTTTCTCGATGTGACGCTTCAATATGTAGGGTCTATCCCTTATGATGAGTCGGTGCGTAAAGCGGTGCAAAAACAGCAACCTGTGTTCAAAGCCTTTCCGCGCAGTAAATCGTCGTTGGCATTTGGCAAATTGGCGGCAAAAGTGTCCGCTTGGCCGGTATTGTCCGTGCCGCGAGGTCATCTAGAGTTTTTTGTTGAGCGATTGGTACGTGGATCGAACCAACGCTGATCGTTAAGGGGTTGCATGTACGACTTGCACGGGGTCGAAAGTCAGGCAGAGATGGTGGAGCGACATGCACCATTGGTTAAGCGTATTGCTCATCACCTGCTGGCTCGCCTTCCATCGAGTGTGATACTAGAAGATCTGGTCCAGTCAGGAATGGTTGGGCTGCTTGAGGCTGCTCGTAAGTACGATGCATCTAAAGGCGCCAGTTTCGAAACCTATGCGGGTATCCGGATTCGTGGCGCGATTATCGATGAGGTACGTAAAGGCGACTGGACGCCTCGCTCCGTCCACCGAAATGGCCGCCGTGTTGCAGAGTGTATAAAGGTGGTTGAGTCGCGCACCGGACGAGATGCGCAAGATATTGATGTGGCCCAAGAGATGGGGGTCAGTCTGGATGACTACTACGGCTTATTAAAGGACACTTCTGGAAGTCGGCTGTTTAGCTTTGATGAGTTACGAGAAAGTAATGACCATTCGGTCGGAGAGGAGATCGCTAGCGGCGATGCTCACCCCGATGAGTTGCATGAAGATGGCGCCTTTAAAAAAGCGATGATCGAAGCGATCGGATTGTTACCTGAGCGTGAAAAGCTGGTTTTCGCACTTTACTATGACGAAGAGTTAAACCTGAAGGAAATTGGTCAGGTGCTTGGGGTCAGCGAATCGCGCGTTAGTCAGATTCATTCGCAGGCTGCATTACGGCTCAGGGCACGATTGAGTTCTTGGCGTTGAGTGTCTCGCCAACATTGAATATATTGTTTTATTAAGATTTTTTATTTCGTCCGATAGCATACTCAACGACAGATGTATCGGCGAAGCTCACAGAGCAGGTAAGGCGGAGGTCTCCTTGGATAAAAATTTGAAGATACTCATAGTTGATGACTTTTCGACCATGAGACGAATTATCAAAAACCTACTGAGGGATCTTGGGTTTAATAATACCGTTGAAGCAGATGATGGTAGCACTGCGTTGCCGGTGCTTCAGGCTGGCGGTATCGATTTTTTGGTCACTGATTGGAATATGCCTGGCATGTCGGGCCTAGAGCTGCTGCAACAAGTACGCTCGGATCCAGCGCTGGCCAAGCTTCCGGTGCTGATGGTGACGGCAGAAGCTAAGCGTGAGCAGATCATTTTGGCTGCTCAGGCTGGCGTAAATGGTTATGTCGTCAAGCCCTTTACTGCTGCGGTCCTTAAAGAAAAGATCGAAAAGATTTTCGAACGCATTTAAGGAGCCATGCCTATGTCTGGCATCGATGATGTGACAGATTTGAAAAATTTCGAACAGACGCTTCAAACCAAAGCGCAGGACCTGCTGGGACTGTTAGAGGTTGGTGATTTTGCTGGTGCGATGCAGATTTTGGCAGAGCTGAGCGACGCACGAAATACCATGTTGTACCAAGAAGTTGGACGTTTGACGCGTGGGCTACACGAAGCCATTAAGCAATTTAATATCGATGTTGAGAAAACGGCTGAGCAAGCCTCTCAAGGCGATGGCGAAGATGCCTTGAATGAGGTGTCCAATGCTCACGATCGACTCGACTATGTGTTGGAGCTAACCGAGAGCGCAGCCAATAAAACCATGGATATGGTTGATGCCAGCATGCCGATTGCTGAGGAGCTGGGTGAGCAGGCGAGATTATTGCGCCAAGATTGGCAGAATATGGCCGATCAGCAGAGCTCAATGTCGGAACTCAAAGACCTTGGGCGTACAACCGAAGCGTTTTTACAGCAGATCGAAAAAGGCTCGGGCAGCCTCCAGAGCAATTTCACCGAGATATTGCTAGCTCAAGGTTTCCAAGATATTACCGGTCAATTGATCAAGCGTGTTAATGGCCTGGTTAATGATGTAGAGAAGAGTTTGATCAACCTGGTCGCGGTAGCGGGCAAGGTAGACCGTATCACTGGAACTAAGCGTGATGCGGAGGTCGAGGAAAGTAAGGACTCTGCGTACGAAGAGGAACAAAAGAACGTCAAAGGGCATGGTCCCATGGTGCTCAAGGAAGAGGCAGCTGGCGTGGTCACTGGGCAGGATGATGTTGATGATCTTCTGTCAAGTCTCGGATTCTAAGAGGTTTAGCGTATGAGTCTGGATGTAGATGAAGAGATCCTGCAAGACTTTCTAGTTGAGGCGGGGGAAATCCTTGAACTGCTGTCTGAACAACTGGTTGATTTAGAACATCGTCCAGAAGACAGCGAGCTGCTGAACGCTATATTCCGTGGTTTTCATACCGTCAAAGGCGGAGCCGGGTTCATGCAGCTCACGGCGCTGGTCGAGTGCTGTCACGCGGCAGAGAACGTGTTCGATAAGCTGCGTAATAATGATATTCAGGTCACTACGGTGTTGATGGATGTTGTGCTGCAGGCACTCGATACCATCAACGAACAGTTTGATAACGTTCGTTCGGGAGAAACCCCTGCCGATGCAGAGCCCGAACTGATCGCCTCTTTAGCCGCGTTGACTCGTGGTGAACAACCCGCAGCAGCGGCAGAGCCGGTAGCTCAAGAGCCCGAGCCTCCCACGCCCGCATCCGAAGTGGTTGAGCAAACGGCTGCTGCCGATGCCGATGCCGAGTTTGACCAGCTGCTGGATGCGATCGGTGGAGCAGAACCGGCCGAGCCGGTAGCCGCGGCTGATGATGATATTACCGACGACGAATTCGAGGCGTTACTGGACGAATTGCACGGTAAAGGCAAGCATGGTGGTGCCGTTGATTCCCCGCCTAGCGAGCCCTCAGCAGCACCTGTTGCGCCAGCAACTCCGGTGGCTGCGAGCGGAGATGATGAACTGATCTCCGAGGATGAATTCGAAGCCCTACTAGACGAGCTGCAGTCTCAGGGCAAAGGTGCCTTTGCTGCACCGGCTGGCGATACGGGTGTGTCTGCTGAGGTTGCGGCTCAGACTTCTCCAGCTCCAGCTCCAGCTCCAGCTCCAAAAGTGGTGGCCAAACCTGCCGTCACTAAGCCTGCTGAAACTAAACCGGCACCGAAGAAAGCCGAGAAACCGGCCGCGACCGAGACCACCGTTCGGGTCGATACTCAGCGTCTCGACGAGATCATGAACATGGTCGGTGAGCTGGTGTTGGTGCGAAACCGGCTGGTTCGTCTGGGTGCGACGATTGCCGACGAAGAGGTAAGCAAAGCGGTATCGAGCCTCGATATGGTTACCGCCGATCTACAGATGTCGGTGATGAAAACCCGGATGCAGCCGATCAAAAAAGTGTTTGGTCGCTTCCCACGAGTGGTACGAGACCTGGCTCGAACGCTCAAGAAAGAGGTCAATCTCGAACTGCGTGGTGAAGATACCGATCTGGATAAAAACCTGGTTGAAGCCTTAGCCGATCCGCTGGTTCACTTGGTCCGCAATGCTGTCGATCATGGAGTCGAAAAGCCCGATATTCGGCTTGCTGCAGGTAAGTCGCGAGTCGGTAATGTGGTGCTATCGGCCGAGCAGGAAGGGGATCATATTCTGCTGGCGATTGCCGACGACGGTGCCGGCATGGAGGCCGATATGCTGCGGGCGTTGGCTGTTGAAAAGGGCATGATGGATCAGGATTCTGCCGAGCGATTAACCGATAACGAAGCGTTTAATCTGATTTTTGCCGCTGGCTTCTCGACCAAGAAAGAGATCTCCGATGTCTCGGGTCGAGGCGTGGGAATGGACGTGGTCAAAACCAAGATCACTCAGCTCAACGGTACCCTCAATATCGATTCGGTACCGGGTGAAGGGTCGCGTATCGAGATCAAGGTACCGCTGACACTGGCAATCATGCCAACGCTGATGGTGATGTTGGGTGACCAGGCGTTTGCGTTACCGCTGGTCAGCGTTAATGAGATCTTTCATCTCGATCTGACTCAAACCAATGTGGTTGATGGACAAGAGGTAGTCGTCGTTCGAGAGAAAGCGTTGCCGCTCTTCCACCTTAAGCGCTGGCTGGTTGATGGGTGTATCGGGGAATCCTTGCCTGATACCGGGCATGTGGTCATTGTGACGGTCGGAACGCAGCGGGTCGGCTTTATTGTTGATCAGCTTGTTGGGCAGGAGGAGGTTGTAATCAAGCCGCTTGGTAAGATGCTGCTTGGTACGCCCGGAATGTCTGGCGCGACCATCACCGGTGATGGTCGTATTGCGCTGATTCTAGATATCCCGAGTTTGTTAAAACGTTACGCATCACATTGATGCGAAAGCAGACAGAAGGGGGCTTGCCCTCTTCTTGCTGTAGGAGTTATTGATGCCCGTCAAAGTTCTTGTTGTTGATGATTCCGCTTTTTTTAGGCAGCGTGCTAGCTCGATACTGAACGCCGATCCTCGGGTAACTGTTGTCGGTACGGCGGAAAATGGCAAAGTCGCGATAGAGAAAGCGCAACAGCTAAAGCCCGATGTCATCACCATGGATTACGAGATGCCTGTTCTTAATGGCATTGCGGCGTTGACCGAAATCATGCGTTTGTGTCCGACACCGGTGTTGATGTTTTCCTCGCTGACTTACGAAGGTGCCCGAATCACCCTTGAGGCGCTGGATGCCGGGGCGGTCGATTATCTGCCCAAGAGCTACGATCGAATGGCTCAGGGAAGTGGTGGTCTGGATCAAGTACTAGTTGAACGGGTGTTGACCGTGGCACGGAGTCGGGTAGGGCGAGCCGTTGGTTCGACTATCTCGCCGACCAAAGCTGCACCGACAACTACTGCGCGTAGCAACTCTGCACTTCAACGGCCGTTGACCCGTGAAGCGGTAAAGCCCAGTGTGCGGGCATCGTCACCGCCACCTAAGGCCGGAAGCCTTGCCAAACAGTGCAAACTGGTTATTTTCGGTACCTCAACCGGGGGGCCGGTTGCGATTCAAAAAATTCTGACCCGTTTGCCTGCAAACTTCCCTCTACCGATATTGATCGTTCAGCATATGCCGAAAACTTTTACCGGTGCGTTCGCGGAACGATTAAACCAGCAGTGTCAGATTCGAGTTCGTGAAGCCAGTGATGGAGATCTGCTGGAAGCGGGGCTAGCCTTATTGGCTCCCGGTGGCGAGCAGATGTTGGTCGATGCTCGTCAAGGCGGACGGGTTCGTATCATGCCTGGCGATGAGAGGCTCAATTATAAACCCAGCGTCGATGTGACGTTTGGTTCTGCGGCGAAGGCCTATACCAATCAAGTGCTGGGCATCGTGCTGACCGGAATGGGCGCTGACGGGCGTGATGGCGCTCGAATGTTAAAAACCAGTGGCTCGACCATCTGGTCGCAAAACGAGCAGAGCTGCGTGATTTACGGCATGCCACAAGCGATTGCTCAGGCCAATCTCACCGATCATGTTGTTGATTTGAGTGATGTGAGTACTCACTTACTATCGGTGTTGGGGCGCTAATGGATCGCCTTAGCATACTGGGAGTCTTGCTGGTTCTGGCGGCTATATTTGGCGGCCAGGTCGTAGAAGGCGGACGCTTTGATACACTGCTAAATGGCGCTGCAGCGGTGATCGTCTTTGGTGGGACGCTTGGGGCGGGTTTGCTGCAGTTTTCGCTTCCCGAAGCACGCCGGGCACTGGGGATGCTGAGTTGGGTCTTCGCACCGCCACCGCTCAGCTTCGCCCGGGGTATCGATAATGTGGTGGGTTGGAGTATGCATGCTCGTCGCTTTGGTTTGATCGGTTTAGAAAAACAGTCAGAACTTGAAAACGACGAGTTTCTTCGCAAAGGCTTGCAGTTGATCGCCGACGGCAATGAGAAAGAATCTATCCGTGACATCATGGAGATGGAACTCAATATCCGCGAACAGCGGGATATGCAAGCTGCGCGCGTCTACGAAAGTATGGGCGGCTACGCACCGACAATCGGCATTATCGGCGCGGTAATGGGGTTGATCCATGTGATGACTAACCTGTCGGCACCCGAGACATTGGGCACTGGGATCGCGACCGCGTTCGTTGCCACGGTGTACGGGGTGGGAATTGCCAACCTAGTGCTACTGCCGATTTCCGGTAAATTGAGATCGATTATTCATCAACGTTATCAGTACCATGAGATGATGCTCGAAGGGTTTTTATCTATTTCCCAAGGACATAATCCATTGGCCATTCGGCTGCGACTCGAAAGCTACCTCGGGTAATGGGGAGATAGATGGCAAGGCGATTCCAAGAACGCGAACATCAAGTGGGCAGCGATCGTTGGGTGGTGTCTTATGCCGACTTTATTACTCTGTTGTTAGCGTTTTTTGTGGTGATGTACTCTATTTCGTCGGTCAACGAAGGTAAGTACCGGGTTCTGTCCGAATCGCTATCAGGGATCTTTTTGGGAGCTGATCGTAGTTTTGATCAGGTGCCGGTGGGTGACCTGGCGTTACGTGAGCCCAATCGTGATATCGGATTGTTAGATCAGCAGCCAGCAGAGCTGCCTGGGCAGTTGGAACCGGTCTCGGAGGATGCCGAGGCGCAAGAGTTAAAGCAGATCCAGTCCGATGCCAAGGCCAGGTTTCAAGAGTTGATAGCCGATGGAGAGCTATCGATATCGGCGAATAAATTGTGGATTGAGATTGAGATCGGCTCGGGTGTGCTTTTCCAGAGTGGAAGGGCTACGCCAAGCCAAAGTGCCGATCCTATCTTAGAGGCACTGGCGCTGTTGTTGAAGCCGCACGATAACCCGATTCACGTTGAAGGGTTTACCGATAATCAGCCGATGCAAAGTGATCTGTTTCCATCTAATTGGGAGCTTTCGGCAGCTCGGGCAGCAGGGGTGGTGCGAATGCTGGCTCATTTTGGGGTCGCCCCAGAACGGATGGCCGCTGTCGGATACGGTCAGTTTCAACCTAAAGTCAGTAACTTGAGTGCCAAAGGGCGAAGCAAAAATCGTCGGGTAGTGATCATTGTTTCCCGTGATGAGCGGGTGCAACGTGCGTTAACAGGTTACGGCAGTCGTGCTATCAGCGAGGATGCGGTGCAGACCATTTTGCAGCAGCACCGGGTTGAGTCCGAAGCCTCTGAGCCAGAATCGGTGATACAGCGTCTTGAGACCGAGACGGGTGGGGTGTTGTTTACTCGTGGTCAGCCACAATAGCCGGATAAGGGGATTAACAGGTGCATATCTGGGCAGTAGCCAATCAAAAAGGTGGGGTGGGAAAAACCACCACGGTTGTGACCTTAGCTGGCCTGCTGGCAGACCAGGGGTTGGATGTGTTGCTACTCGATCTCGATCCACACGGTTCGTTGACCAGCTATTTTCGCTACGATCCGGATGCGTTAGAGCATTCGGCCTACGACCTGTTTGATCAGTCTACGACATCGCCTGAACAGGTCAGCCGGTTGTTGCTCGATACCAGTCATGATCGGATCACCTTGATTCCTGCTTCCACCGCGATGGCGACACTCGAGCGCAAATCGGTCGGTAGCGAAGGGATGGGGCTAATGGTGTCACGTGGGCTGGCGCATCTATGGGACCGTTTTGATTATGTGTTGATCGACAGCCCACCGGTGTTGGGCGTACTGATGGTTAACGCACTGGCAGCTTGTCGGCGGTTGGTGGTGCCGGTGCAGACCGAGTTTTTGGCCATCAAAGGTTTGGAGCGGATGGTGCGGACGTTGACGATGATCAATCGAGCCCGAAGTGAAAAATTGAAATACCATATACTGCCAACGTTTTTTGATCGTCGTACCCAAGCTTCGATGCAAAGCTTACGGCAGATCAAGCAGACCTATCCCGATCAGATTGCTCATGCCGTTATTCCGGTCGATACCAAGTTTCGCAATGCTAGCGCGCAGGGCATAGTGCCGTCGGCGATGGATCCCAGCACCCACGGTGTTCGGTCATACAGCATGCTGCTTCGTTGGCTGCAAGATCAGGATAAACTGCAATCCTCTCCGCAGACTTAACCAAGAGATAGTGTCATCGTTATGAAATCGAGCAGTACCTCACCGCAACGGCAGGCAAAACAGGATACGTCCGTAGCGTCTCCGCCGACCATTGCTCCGCAGCGAGCGGTGCAGGACTATTTGAACGCACTGCTGCAAGATGCGACCACCTTGGCGCTTGCCGAAGAAGTTCAGACTGTTGAAACGGCGGCCCCGGTTGTCGAGCCTCCGGTGCTGGAGAAGGTGGAGGCGATCGAAGTTGAGGTTCCAGCCTCGATTGCAGATGTTGAGCTTGAAGAGTCGACGGCTGCGGCACAGAGTTGGGTCGATGGTCGCCCTCCTTGGGCTCAGCAACGTTTTGAGTGCCTGTTGTTTAAGGTGGCAGGTTTAACCCTGGCGGTTCCGTTGGTGGAGCTGGGTGGGGTTTTAGTTGTGGAAGATGAGCTGAAGCCGCTGTTCGGTCAGCCGGATTGGTTTCTAGGCTTGCTGCGATCGAAAACCGAAGGTACAGTCAAAGCCATTGATACAGCGCGTTGGGTGATGCCGGAGAAGTATCCGGAAGATCTCCGCGAAAGCTTTAAATATGTGATTTTGATGCAAGGCAGTGAATGGGGAATGGCCTGTCATGCTGTCGAGGATGCGATCACTTTAGAGCCCGATCAGGTTCGTTGGAGAAGCGATCGAGGGCGACGTCCTTGGCTTGCGGGTACCGTCATAGATCATATGTGCGCCATCATGGATGTGTCAGCACTGCTCGCGTTGATAGAGCAGAGCCAGGCTGAAAATGCTAAGCGTAATAAAGTTAATAGATAGTGATTCCGACAAGAGTCGGATATGAGGAACACAATATGAGCATCAAAGCCGCCAGCGGTAGCGACGATCCGGTTCTGCAGTATGTGACTTTCTTGTTGAAGGATGAGATATACGGCATCAATGTGATGGAGGTGCAAGAGGTCTTGCGCTATAGCGAGATTGCCCCGGTACCGGGTGCGCCGTCTTACGTTTTGGGCATTATCAATCTGCGTGGCAATGTGGTGACGGTTATCGATACCCGGCAGCGGTTCGGGTTGATGCCCGATGAGGTGACCGATAATACCCGCATCGTGATCATTGAAGTCGATAAACAGGTCATCGGGATTTTGGTCGATGCGGTTTCCGAAGTGGTTTACCTGAATCAATCAGAAATTGAGAAAGCACCTAATGTGGGTACAGATGAGAGTGCCAAGTTTATTCAAGGTGTCTGTCATAAAGACGATCGCTTGCTGATCTTGGTTGAGCTGGACAAAATGATGACCGATGACGAGTGGTCTGAAATCTCGTTAATGTAACGCCAAGGCAAGGTCTGAATCATGTTTCTGTGGTTATGGTTAGCTGTCGCGGTACTGACGATAGCGTTGCTGTCAACTGCGATCTGGTTAATCCGGTTGCAGCGTAAACTGACGGCCCAGCAACGGAACTATCAAGCGCTGCTGAATGTACTGCGCAATGAAATTAGGATAACCAACAGCGGCTCAATGGGGATGGGGCGTCGGCTTAAGCAGGTTGAACAGCGGCTCAATATTACCGCCGAGAAACAGCTGGAAATGGAAAATCGCGATCCCGGTGCGCTGGCTTATAATCAGGCGGCTAAGCTGATGGAGATGGGGGCCGAAGTGGACGATCTGATCGGCTCTTGCGGTATAGCCCGCCCTGAGGCTGAGCTGATGGCGCTGCTGCATCGAGAGATTAAAGGCGTGGCGGCTCTGAAGTCGGATCGCTAATCGGCTTGTCGCTGCGCAGGCTATAGGCGAACGCGATCACCTCGGCAATGGCTTTATAGAGCGACTCCGGAATATCTTGTCCTAGCTGTAGCAACGACAGTGTTTCTACCAGCGTTGGATCCTCGTGAATCATAATACCGTGTTCTGCGGCAATACGAATAATCTCTTCGGCAACCAGTCCCTTTCCTTTGGCTGAAAGGAAAGGTGCGCGCGTCTTGTCGTAGGTCAGCGCGACCGCGCTGCGCGGTTTGTCGGTGTCGTCGTTCATGTTTGGATATCTATCAGTTGGCTGCGAGGTGGCTTAGGTGTCGTTGCGGAGTCGGCTGGTTGCTCGCGCACGCCGAGAGTTTTGATCTCTAGGCCGATCGATTCTAAGCGTTGCTGTAGCTGATCGAGCTGGCTTTCAACCCGTTGCCGTAATATCGGATCCCCGGACCAGATGATGCTAACCCGGTCGGCTTCGAGTGTCAGATCCGCCTGAAGCCGCCGCTCTTGGTCGATTTCGAAATTGAGTCGAACCTGCCAGCGGTACAGCGTCTCGCCGGTCTCTTCATCGCTACCGCTGGCGTCACGCTGTATTTTGAGCTGCAAGTTTTCGTTTTTATCTTGCCATAGAATCGGAATGTCTAGGGCTAGCGTCCGGTTTTGCTCGTTGCCTGCATCTTGAGCTTGGGCGCCTGCACTGGTGATCTGATTGACCAGTACCCGGCTCAGTGCTTGTTGGGTCAGCTCGTTAATGCGTTCGCTAAGGGTCGTGGGGAGCTCGCGTTGGCCGGCCGGATTGCCTAAATGCTGGGCGACTTTGAGCAGGATCGCTTTGTGGTCCTGTCCCAAGTGTTGGGTATTGCCTTGGGCCAGCTTGCTTTCTAGCAGGGTACCGCTGTTCTGTACTTGCTGTTTGACGCTGGCTGCATCGGTCTGCAACGGGCTAGTGAGCGAGCGCCCCAATAACACTTGAAAAAGACTTAGCAATAGCGGCTTGGCTTGCTGCAATTGGCCGCTTTTTTGGGCGCTTGATAGCAGGTTTAATAGTGGTCCCGGCGGTTGCTGTTGGGGCAAGTGCTCGCGCAGTGCTTGTTCCATCGCTTGGGTTTTAGCGGTGGGGAGTTCGGCCCAGAGTTGTCCTTGGTTATCACGAACGAGCTGTACCTGAGTGCCTGGTGGTAGGGGTCTAGGGCTGACCAGCTCAATCTTTTGTCCTTGAGGTAAGTTCAGACGGATTTGGTGGTTGGAGATATCTGTTTTGATGGCCGTTGAATTTGCCGCAGCTGTTGATGTTGCAGCAGTCGTAACCGGTGCTGTCGAGGGTAGGGCTGTTTTGGCACTGTTTTGAGCCGCTGCGGCAGCTGCTTGCTGGGCGTTTGCCGGAGCCGGGCTGGGTCGTGAACTGACCACTTCGGCGTTGACCCGTTCTCCGGTACCGATTCGGATCGGCAATTCTGTTTTGATCTGCTGGGTGGCGACTCGCTCCACGGTCGCATTGCTCGGAGCAGGAGCAGGATGGCTAGGTGCGGGTGAGACGTTAGCTGTTGGGTTGGCAGGGTTTTGTGGCGCCGCTTGAGTCGTCGAGGGTAATAGTGAGCTCCCCCGCGCTTGGTTGGCTGCGGTCGTTGGCGTGCTGGGGCTAGCTATTGCCTCGCTGCGAGTGGCGGTTGCTGTGGATTGAACCGTCGGGCCCGCTTGGCGTGGTTTGATTAACTCTGCTAACCGAGCCGATTCGGCTGCTCGAGGTTGTTCGGCAGTGGGCTGTGCGAGTTGTGCCGCCTGTTGCGATGGCTGTTGTGCCGGTGTCGGTAGTTGTTGGATTGTGAGTCGGTTGTCGCTGCCTCGGCTGATCTGGATGGTACTGCCAGGATCGATCGGTTTAGTGGTCAGCAGCTCAAACAGCCGGCCTTCTAGTCTGATCTGAATTTTATAAACATCGGCTTTGCTAACGTTTGCAGCTGTTTGGGGTGTCGTAGCGGCTTGCTCGGTACTGGTTGTCGCCGCTACCGCTGTCGTTGTGGCGGGAGCGGCTGTTGAAATTGGTGCTGTTGGACTTGGTTGGCCTGCTGTCGTGCCCAGAGTAAGCGCAGTGCTGGGTGCTGTATTGGCTGTCGCTGGGGCTTGTGGGGTGACCTGAATCACTTGTCCGGTGCGCGGTTGGCCCGAGGCAAGCAGAGCCTCTAAGCGCTGCAGGGTTGCAGTGACTTCCGCCGGCTGTGATGCCCGGACCGAAGTGTTGAGTTGATCGACCAAAAAACGCCTCCGACGACAATTGAATATTCGGCCCTATGTTGGTTGTTGCAAGGCTCCGCCTGCGCCGATTATTCGTATATAATGCGCTGATTTATACGGTTAAGAAAGAATGGCGCTGGTTAACAGCGGTAAACTCTCAACGTAAGGTTTTGTTGATTTTGACTACCCCCCTGCTCGAGGTGAAAGACCTGTTCTGCGAACGCGATGAGCGAGTGCTGTTCGAAGGTCTCAATTTTTCCCTTAATCCGGGTGAAATCATTCAAGTTGAAGGCCCCAATGGTAGTGGTAAAACCACTCTGCTGCGTATTCTCAGCGGTCTGTCTCAAGCGTTCGAAGGGGACATCTTGTTTAATAATCGGCCAATCTCCGATAATCGTGATGAGTTTTTGGCCGCGTTACTCTACTTCGGCCATCTGCCCGGGGTTAAAGCAACCCTGACACCCGAAGAAAATTTGAATTGGTACTGTGCTTTGCATCCGCATACCCGTACCGAAGGCATCACCACTGCGTTATCTAATGTTGGGCTGTTTGGCTACGAAGATGTGCCTTGTCACTCCCTATCTGCCGGCCAGAATCGGCGTGTTAGTCTAGCTCGATTGTATCTGAGCGATGCGCCGCTATGGATTTTGGATGAGCCTTTTACCGCGATCGATAAACGCGGCGTGGCGCGTAAGGAAGCGCTGATCGCCAAGCATGCCGAGCAGGGCGGCAGTGTGATTCTGACCACCCATCATGAATTGGCCATTCACGACAATTTGCGCAAGGTGTCGCTGGGCCAACCAGTGGAGGCGATCTGATGGCGTCTGAAGATTCGCAGGATATGTCGCTGACGCGGGTGTTTTGGATCACCTTGCGACGTGATCTGATGCTTGCCTACCGGCGCCGCAATGACTTGGTCAGTCCACTGATGTTCTTTTTGATGGTAGCGACGCTATTTCCGCTGGGGGTGAGTCCCGAGCCGCAGTTTTTATCCCAAGCCGCAGCAGGTATCGTTTGGGTGGCGGCGTTGTTAGCGACGCTGTTGTCGATGGATAGCCTGTTTCGATCCGATTTTGACGACGGTTCGCTTGAGCAGATGTTGCTGAGCCCGCAGCCGTTGGCGTTATTGGTCTTCGCCAAGATCTGTGCCCACTGGATGATTAGTGGTCTGCCGTTGACGTTGATGGCGCCGCTACTGGGGGTGATGTTATTCCTGCCCGAGCAAGGGATGTCGGCGATGGTGATCAGTCTGTTGTTGGGCACTCCAACGCTGAGTTTGATCGGTGCTATCGGGGCTGGGCTAACGGTTGGATTGCGTAAGGGTGGCGTGCTGATTTCTTTGCTGGTATTACCGCTGTATATTCCAATATTGATATTTGGAACTGGTACGGTTCAGGCCGCTTCGGCAGGATTGCCGGTCGGAGGCTATCTGGCGATTCTCGGTGCGATTTTGGCGCTGGGTGTGGTGCTGGCACCGATAGCGGTGGCTGCAGGTTTGCGTATTAGCGTTAGTGATTAATTGTTGATTAAGTGAGAGTGTAACGATGGCAAAAACATGGAAGATGCCAACTTGGTTTTACCGGTTGGGATCGCCGCGCTGGAGCTTCGAGATCATGGGCAAGCTGTTGCCCTGGTTTGCGATTGCTGCAGCATTACTGATGGCTTGTGGAGTTGTGTGGGGACTGGCGTTTGCGCCAGCAGACTACCAGCAGGGAAATAGCTTCCGAATCATCTATATCCACGTTCCCTCTGCCATTTTGGCACAGTCGTGTTACATGTTGATGGCCGTGGCGGGGGCGGTCAGTTTGATCTGGAAAATGAAAGTCGCCGATATGGTGGCCAAAAGTTGTGCACCGATTGGCGCGACCCTGGCGGTATTAGCCTTGGCTACCGGCGCTATCTGGGGTAAGCCGACCTGGGGAACCTGGTGGGTCTGGGATGCCCGTTTGACGGCCATGCTGATCCTGCTGTTTCTCTATATTGGGGTCTATACCCTGCATTCGGCTATTGAGAATGAGATCACCGCAGGCAAGGCTGGAGCGGTGCTGTCACTGGTTGGGATCGTCAATATTCCGATCATCAAATACTCGGTCGAGTGGTGGAATACCCTGCACCAGGGCTCAACCTTTACCGTGACCGAGCGTCCCAAGATGGCCCCCGAAATGTGGATGCCGTTGTTGGTGATGGTGGTCGGTTTCTACTGCTTTTTCACGGTGGTGTTGATGTTGCGGACCCGGGCGGAAATATTGGAGCGAGAGAAACGTTCTAGCTGGGTCAAAGAACTGGTGGAGGCGCGCTGATGTATTTTGATTCGTTTACCGATTTCATCGATATGGGCGGCCATGGCCTGTATGTCTGGCTGGCTTATTCGATCGCACTGGTTATTGTTGCCTTTAATGTGGTGAGCCCCATTTTACGTAAGAAACAGTTCATCGCCGAATATCGACGTCGGCTCAAACGCGAACAACGTTTGAACGAGCGCAAAGCATCGGAGTCTACACAGTGATGCGATTAACAAGGTGATGAGAGGAACCATGAAACAGATGATGCAATTAATGGCCGTGCTGGGGTTGCTGATCGCCTCCTGGTCAGTACAAGCGGTGATCGATACCTACGATTTTAATACCGAGCAGCAGCACGAGCAGTACAAACTGCTGACCGAAGAGTTACGTTGTCCAAAGTGCCAGAATCAAAACCTGGCCGACTCCAATGCCCCGATCGCCGCGGATATGCGCCGCGAGATTCACCGGATGGTGATCGGTGGTCAGACCAATCAGGATGTGGTGGACTTTATGGTGGCGCGTTATGGTGACTTCGTAAACTACCGACCGCGCAAGGATTCAAGCACCATGGTGTTGTGGTATGGCCCGATCGGGATGTTGGCGATCGGTGCGTTGGTGGTGTTGCTGCTGACACGGCGTAAGCGTAGCGCGACCAGCCAGGCGGACAAGTCTGCTGGCGATACGCTAGATAGAGAAAAGCTACAGCGTTTGCTGGACGATAAGGATGCCCGCTAAGCGGCGTCTCTGAGACTGACAGGCTGAACTATGAGTATGCGTGAAGGGTTGATTGTGGCAGGGATTGTAATCCTGCTGGTGGTGATAGCGGATTTGATTCGACGCTATATAAAGCGTGACAAATTGCGTCTGGCTATCGATGACAAATTTAAAGACCTGCCGGATATCGATCTGAGTTCTGAGCTGCCTAATGGTGGCGCTCGAGTGCTTGATTCGGGCGAGTCTCTACCCGTTACAAGCGCATTTGATGGCTCTGATCAGCGCGATGTGGTCAATCCTAAAACTCAGCGGATGGATAGCCGTCCTGAAACCGCGCTCGATTCCCGTTCCGAACCGGAGTCCTGGGTGATCGATCCGATTCTCAGCAGTGTCAGCAGTCAGGATGAAGAAGTTGACCTGTTGTTGGAGCAGGAGTTTAAAGGTGTCGGGGAAGGTGCTGACCAGTGGCTAAGCCAAACCGCCCAGTTACCCGAACAACCAGGTGTTAGCGAGCAAGAGCCGCGTGTTGAACTGGATCAGGAAACCGATCCAGAACCGCCTGTTGAACAGCTATTCTACGCTGAAGGCGCTGCTGTTGAAGCGGCGATTGAGGTCGAGCCGCAGTCTATTTCATCGGAGGTTGAGGTTCCGGTTGTCGAAGCTTTGGTTGCCGAGAAAGCCAACGCTGCTGCGGATGAGCCGGTGACTGCCGAGGCCGAATCATCAGTAAATCCGTTGGGGCTGGTTGAGAATAACGATCATATTGACCTGGGGCGTCCAGTACACGAGCTGCTGCAGGCGCGTGAACAAGCCGAGACGGTATCGCAGGGCGCTGCCGAAGAGGTTATCCCAGAATCTTTCGAAGCTTCTGAAAGCGATGTGTCCGCCGCATTGGCTGAGCCGCTAAGCGTTGCCAAACCGGCGACCCCATCCGCGCAAAAAACCAAATCTAAGCCAAAAGCTAAAGCCAAGCCAAAGCATCAATCCCGAGCCGAAGAGCAACCCAGTTTCTTTGATCTACATCCTGACTTGGCTCCCGAAGTTGAGCTGCCTAAGCCCAAACCAAAGTCACGCCGTAGACGTAAAAAGGCCGAGCAGGTGGAGGTAGTCGCGACCACTGCAGATAGCGAAACGGCGGTTGAGGACGAAGTGCTGATTATTAATGTACAGGCCAAACAGCAGCCGTTTGCCGCGGCCATGCTGTTTAAATTGATTGAAGCCTGTGGCTTGGAGTTTGGTGCGATGGATATCTTCCACCGACACGAGGAGGCCAAAGGGCAAGGGCCGATGCAGTTCAGTATGGCAAACGCGGTGGCCCCGGGGACCTTCGATCCCAGCAGCGCCGAGCCACTAGCCACTCCCGCTGTCACGTTCTTCTTACGCTTGTCCGACCCGACCGACCGGATGAATGCGTTGGAGTGCATGCTGGCTACCGCGCAGTGTGTTGCCGATAACCTCGGCGGTGAGCTAAAGGATGAGAATCGCAGTAGCTTGCGAACCCAGACCATCGAGCACTACCGCCAAAAAGTGCGCGAGTACGAACGTAAGCAGTTAACTCGTCGCGCCTGATCGGCAGGCTGTTTCTGCCCGAATGAGCCGGACCCTATTGATGACCGAACCGACCGTTGAGCAACAACTGGCGACCCTGCGTCGCCAGATTGATGAACACAACTACCGTTATTACGTCGAAGACTCCCCCTCTGTTCCCGACGCGGAATACGACCGCCTGTTTCAGCGGTTGTTGCAGCTTGAGCAACAGTATCCACAACTCGTTAACTCAGAGTCGCCCAGTCAGCGGGTTGGAGCCCCGGCGCTTTCGTCGTTTAATCAGGTCAAGCACGAGGTGCCGATGTTGTCGCTGGGCAACGCCTTCGATGATCAGGATATGCATGATTTTGACCGGCGTATCCGTGATCGGTTGATGCTAGACGATGATCAGTCGATCGAATACGGTGCGGAGCCCAAGCTTGATGGCATTGCGGTTAGTCTGATGTACCAAAACGGTTTGCTGGTACGTGGGGCAACCCGCGGCGACGGTGAGACCGGTGAAGATATTAGTCTTAATGTTCGCACGATTGCGGCGATACCGCTGCAGCTTCGTGGTGACGACTGGCCGCTTCGATTAGAGGTTCGGGGCGAGATCTACATGCCCAAAGCCGGTTTTGACGCGCTCAACGCGAGGATGCTTAAGGCCGGCAACAAAGCGTTCGTCAATCCGCGCAATGCCACTGGAGGGAGTCTACGGCAGTTGGATTCGTCGATTACCGCCACCCGCCCGTTAACCTTCTGCGCCTACGGTTTTGGTCTGGTCGAGCAGGGAGAACTGCCTTCGCGTCACACCGAACTGCTGCACCAGTTCAAACGCTGGGGCTTGCCGATCAACCCCGAAATGCGCAGCCTGGACGGGGTCGATGCCTGTCTGGGATATTACCAGCAGCTAGCCGAAAAACGCGACCGGCTAGATTACGAGATCGACGGCATTGTGTTTAAGGTTAACCAACGTGCGCAGCAGCAACAGCTAGGTTTTGTAGCCCGCGCACCACGTTGGGCTATTGCGCGTAAGTTTCCGGCGCAAGAGGAGATCACCCAGCTGTTGGGGGTTGATTTCCAAGTGGGAAGAACCGGGGTGGTGACCCCGGTGGCTCGGTTGGCTCCGGTATTTGTCGGTGGCGTCACGGTCAGTAATGCCACGCTCCACAATATGGATGAAGTGGAGCGGTTGGATGTGCGGATCGGTGACTGGGTGGTGGTGTGTCGCGCTGGCGATGTGATTCCCAAGGTGGCTCGAGTGGTGTTGGAGCGCCGTCCAGAGCAGACTCAGCCAGTGCTCCTGCCTGAGAATTGTCCGGTATGTGGGGCGCAGGTCGAGCGAGTCGAGGATGAAGCTGCCGCGCGTTGTAGTGGCGGCGTCAGTTGTTCGGCGCAGCGCAAGCAGGCGATCAAGCACTATGCCTCGCGAAAGGCGATGGATATTGATGGCCTTGGCGATAAGCTAGTGGATTTGCTGGTCGATAAAGGCTTGCTCGATCAGTTGGCTGATCTGTATAGGCTGGAGCACCCACGTGTTGCAGGGCTGGATCGGATGGGCGATAAATCAGCCGACAACCTGCTGGCCGCGATCCAGGCCAGTAAGCAGACTACGCTGCCGCGATTCCTGTATGGCCTCGGTATTCGTGAGGTGGGTGAAGCCACGGCGGCGTCACTGGCTAAGCACTTCTTAACCCTGGATGCGATTCGCCAGACCGACGAAGAGACCCTGCAACAGGTTGCCGATGTGGGACCGGTTGTGGCGCACTATCTGGCAGTGTTCCTACGCCAGCCGCATAATATCGAGACGATCGATGCACTGCTGGATGCCGGAGTGTATTGGCCGGTAATCGAAGCCCCTTCGGCACAATCGCAACCGCTGGCGGGCAAATCCTACGCAATTACCGGCAAGTTCGAAGCGATGGCGCGGCCCGAGGCCAAGGCTCAGCTTGAAGCCTTGGGGGCCAAGGTGACGACCGGCGCGCCTTCATCCAAGACCGATGCGTTGATCGCCGGTGCTAAGGCGGGGTCTAAACTGGCTAAAGCCGAGGCCTTGGGGGTTGCTGTCTGGGATGAGGCGCAGTTGCTCGAACTGCTGGAGTTGGGCCGATGAAAATCCCCTACGATCAACTCAGCCCTGACGCTCTGCAAGGCTTGATCGAAGAGTTTGTCGGTCGTGAAGGCACCGATTACGGTGATCAAGAGTATTCGATGCAGGACAAGGTCGATCAGGTAAGGCAGCAGCTTGAACGCGGCAAGGTGGTGATCTGTTACGACAGTTACCTGCAGAGTTTCACCATTGTCACCGAACAGGCTTACCGCAACAATCTAGCACTTCAGCAATAAACACCGTTCATCGGCGGTTCAGCGATTCAGAGGTATTCTGAACCCGACTGGATTTGCCGCGTTATACTCAAACCGTCACGGTTTTTCTTTGCTCTATTCGCTGTTGCTTGCGCAGAGGTCACTATGGAACATTTAGATCAGATCATCGCGACTCTGGCCTTGACGATGGGTGTTGGCTGGGCCAGTGGTATTAACCTGTACGCCACGCTGCTGACGCTGGGGCTGCTGTCGAACATGGGGCATATCGACCTGCCGCCCGAGTTGGATGTAGTGGGGGATCCGCTGGTACTGATGGCCGCAGGCCTGATGTATACGGTCGAGTTCTTCGTCGATAAAGTTCCGGGGGTTGATACCGGCTGGGATACTCTGCATACCTTCGTTCGGATACCGGCGGGCGCAGCCTTAGCCGCAGCCGCGGTAGGCGATGTCAATATGGCGGTCGAGGTGGCTGCGGCACTGGTCGGTGGTGGTTTGGCCGCGAGTAGTCATGCCTTAAAGGCGGGTAGTCGGGTGATGATCAATACGTCGCCGGAACCTTTCAGCAATTGGGGAGCGTCGGTGGGTGAGGACGTTGCGGTGATCGGTGGCGTTTGGGCGGCACTCAATCATCCCTACTGGTTCCTGGGCTTGCTGGTGCTGTTTTTGGTGTTGCTGGTGTGGTTGTTGCCCAAGATTATTCGTGGAATTAGACGGGTGTTTGGGTTTTTGATGCGATTGTTAGGTATTGGCAGCGATAAACCATCGCCGCCACTGTCGCAGAACAGCACCCTAGCGTCGGCTGTGGGGTCGAAAGATACCGCGATCCCGTTACCCGATGGTAGCGAAAAGCCGTCTAGTTGAGCGCTACTGTTATCTTAGATCCAGCGCTCGCGAGCGGCCTCGTTTGCCACCATGTGGACAAGGTCGGTGTGGGTGATAATGCCCACTAGCTGGCCCGCCTCGTTGATAATCGGCATGCTGGTCAGATGGCGCTTTAAAAAGGTGATCGCGACTTGGTGAATGCTGGTGTCGGGGGTTGCCGCAATCAACTGGGTTGGATAGGTCCCTTCGATGGTCAGGTTGGCGCGGGTTGGGCCTACTTGATTGAATAGACTGGCCCGCCTAAGCAGCATGTATTCAGATACCACGCCGTGGCAGCGCGCATTGCGATCGATCACCGCAACATGCCGGACCTGGTGGATTCTAAATTGCTCAAATGCGGCTTCAACGCTGGCACCTACCGGGATAGTAAAGACCGGAGAGGTCATGATCTGCGATACCACGGCAGGTTTCTGGCGCGTATCGTTGTCGCGGCGGTTGAGTCGCTGGGTAGATTGGTAGGCCTGTTTAGCTTTGTTGGAGTAGCTCTGTTGTTGCTGTTGGGCGATACGTGGCGGTATAGGTCGGTCCGGTGGTGTAGAGCGGTCGTCGGAAGATGGCAGCCCGCGAGAATGGCTGAGCTCTGTCGTCGCTTCGACACCTCTTGGAGCTAGAAGTGATGACACCGGAGTTTGTATTCGTACTCCTTGGTCGTAAACAACTAAAGCCATGTACCCGATCCCTTATAAGACAATTACGTGTGTATTAGACACTATATCGCCCGTTTTATTAATTTCTTAATAATAAAGCGGGCCGGATTTAGCGCCTGCAGCAGTTTTCGTTCCATGGCTAGGGGCTCGTTACAGACCATATCCGCCACTATTACGCCGGCTATCGGGGCGGTGATCATCCCTTTTGAACCATGAGCGAGATTAACGAACAAACCCGGTAGATGGGTTGCCGGTGTGCTGATTTTAGCTTTGGCGTCCTGGCTTAGCAGCGCGTAGTCACGGACGAAGGCTTTGCTATCGGGAACCGCGCCGACGATGGGTAGATAGTCCGGCGTGGCGCAACGAAAGCCTACCCTCCCTATTGCTGAGTCTAGTTTAGGGGCGAGCTGTTGGGCTAGTTCCGGACTCATCTCATCGATCAACGCCACATTCTCCAGGTTATCGCTATGGCGAACAGACGTATCTAGATCGTTCAGGTCAAAGCTGGCGCCGAAGCAGTATTGCTGCTGCTTGGCCGGCGCGATATAGCCATTTCCGCACAGCACCGTCTTTAAACGATCCGAATCGGCTTGGACCGATGTGGTTTGGCCTCGGATCGGTTTGACAGCTAGCTCGGCCAGTTGTGGAAAAAGTTTGGCTTCGTGAGCGTTGGCTACCACCAACGTGGCTGATTTTGCAATCAGACCACCCTGCGGGTCGTGTAGCTGCCACTGCTGGCGTGAATCATCAAAATGGATCGTATCGATGGTTTGATTGAAGTGACAGCGGATGTTGGGATGGCTGAGTAGCTGTCGACAAAGCTCAGCAGGGCTAACCCAGCCGCCATCGGGGAACAGCAGGCCACCCGATGTCAGAGGGTAGCCGGCTTTTTCGCTGGCTTGGTCTGTATTCAGTTGTCGTACCAGTGCTTCGGGGTACTGGCCGCTTTGCAGTAGTTTTTGCTGCTTCGCCATCTCGTTGGGGTTCAATGCCAGCTGCAACACGCCGCAGGGCGACCAGTGCTGCCCCGGTGTGAGCTGTTGCTTGAGCAGTCGCAGGCTGTAGAGGTAGCCGCTTAAATGAATTCGGCTGCTGATGGTCGGTGTGGCGGGTAGCTTGGCATACAGCACCCCTTGTGGATTGCCCGATGCACCGCAGCCTGGATGGGCGCCGCGTTCAAAAAGTTGAACCTGGCAACCTTTTTCTGCCAACGCGAAAGCGCTACAGGCGCCAGCTAGGCCCGCGCCAATCACGCTAATCGGTTGCTCGGATAGTGACGGGGTGGGTTTGGGGCGATCGAACCAAGGCTTATCGGAGCCGGCTTTAGCTGTTGCGGCGTAGTGGCCGTAGAGCATTTCACGTTTCTTTGAAAACCCTGGCGTTTTACTAACGATGAAACCGGCCGACTCGAGACCGCGACGAACGTTGCTGGCTGCCGTGAAGGTGCTGAACGTGGTCTGTTCGTGACTGCGCTCGGCAAGGCTGTTGAACAGTTGTTGGCTCCACATTTTGGGGTTTTTTGCGGGCGAAAAGCCGTCCAGAAACCAAGCGTCGAGCTGCCCGTCGAACTGTTCAAACGCGGTCGTGGCATCATCGAAGAGTAGTGTTAGCTGGACGCGTCCCTGATCGAAGTTAAGACGCTGAAATCCCCCGCAAGCTGGCGGGTATTGGTTTATTAAAGCATTGGACAATTCTGCCAGTTCGGGCCATAGCGCCAGAGCTTGTTCCAGCTCTTGCCGTGTTAAAGGGTAGCGTTCGGCCGAGATAAAATGCAGCCGACACCCCCGCGGTGCGTGCAAGCGCCAGTGTTTCCAGCAAGTTAAGAAGCTAAGCCCGGTACCGAAACCGGTTTCTCCGATGCTGAAGCTCTGGCCCGGTTTGAGTGATTGCCAGCGTTGCGGCAGCTGGTTGTGTTGCAGAAACACATAGTTTGTCTCGTCGAGACCGTTGACGCGTGAAAAGTAGAAATCGTTAAAGCGTACCGATAGCGGCTGCCCCTGGTCGTCCCACGCCAGCCGATCTTGATTCGACTGAAGCGGCTCAGTAGAGGGCGCGTCTGGTTGTATCACGCGACAACGACTCTGTCCCTGCCGTATCCCTTGGCATTGTAGAGGGCATCGTCAACCCGCTTCATCATCTCATCAATCGACTCCGCCGGGCGTAACCCTGTGACGCCAGCGCTGGTGGAGTATTTGAGGGTCGTACCATCATCCAGTTCGATATGATTGGTGTGGCAGTCTTGACGTAAACGCTCGGCGATCTGTTGCGCCACCTCGCGCGGAGTGGCACTGAGGATGATCAGAAACTCCTCTCCACCGTAACGCCCTACCAGGTCTTCGCTGCGTGATTGCTCGATAAGCATGTTGGAAAAACTGCACAGTACTTGGTCACCGACAGCATGACCGTACGTGTCGTTGATGCGCTTAAATTTATCCAGATCCAGCAAAATTACGCTTAACGGGGCACCGATAGAGCGTGAATACTCAACTTCACGGTTAAGAAAATCCATAATCGAGCGGCGGTTGGCAAGGCCGGTTAGCGGGTCGCGGTGGGCCTGACGGTAGAGTCGCATCATCATGCTCAGTTGCGTCAATGCCGCCCAACCCGCGATGACGGCCAGTAGTGTCAGCAGCCAAATGTCGTTAAGGTTTGGCAGTGTGAACAGTTCGCCTAAAGCGGCTTTGGTTGCGGCGTAGAGGCCCACCACAAAGCTGGCAATAAAACCGCCTTCAAAGATCGTAAGAGGAAAAATCGAACCCAGGCTGATGATCAGGAAAGGAAAGAAGTGGTAGCCGGCGGGCAGTGTCTGATGGCCATTGGAAACCAGGTAAGCTTGCGCCACCGTGTGAAACACCGAGGGGATGAATACCAGTAGTGCGAGCTTAAACCGGGAGGTCTTGAGGTCGTGGCTATCATGGCTCCAGATGGACAGGGCTAAACACGATGCGCCGGTGATAATTCGCAGCACGGCGATGACTTGTAAGTCATCGGTACTGAGGTAGATCGAATCGATGGCGATCCAGGCCGGGATCAAAATCGCCAAAATGAAAGACAGCGAGCGAACCCGGTTGCTCAGATAAAGCGCTCGGGTATGGCGGAAGTGTTTGGAGTGCGAACGTGCCCGTAGGATGTCAAAAAAATACTCCTGCTTTAAGCGCTGAATAAACGCTTGTTTACTGGCTCGTTGCTGCTCGGGGCTCCGCTGTTGGTTGATTTTATCAATCAGATTGAGGTTGCTACGACGTTCTTGATCCACTGGTTCACTCGTGCGCATATCCATCGCGGGTGATAGCTCGTCCATAAGAAAGTTAAGGTTTTGATGTGAGTTTTGACAAGTATTTTGCAGTAAAGTGGCTGATTAATCTACTTTTTATCTTGCTCAGAATGGCGGTTGAATTTGCTGTGGTGGTGATGAGCGTGGTGGAAATAAAAAAGGAGCCGAAGCTCCTTTTTTAAGCGTGCAGGCTGGTTAGGTTTTAAATTGGCTGACCAGGTGCTGAAGCTGCTGGGCCGCTTGATTGAGTTCGGCGGAGGCGCCGCCCATCTGGGTGCAGCCGGCGGCCAGCTCGTTGGCGGATCCGGCAACTGAAACGATGCTGCGATCGATCTCTTCGGCCACCGCGCTCTGCTCCTCTGCGGCACTGGCGATTTGAGTGTTGGCCATCGATATCTGGTTGGAGGCGGCGCGGATTTCGGTGAGCGCATCACCGGCAAGGTGAATCTGTTCGACACAGGATTGTGCTTGGGTGGAACTGCGATCCATTACTTTCACAGCAGCCTCGGTTCCTTGCTGCAGCTTCTCGATCATCTGCTGGATCTCTTGGGTCGAGTTCTGCGTCCGGCCAGCAAGGTTGCGCACCTCGTCGGCCACCACTGCAAAACCGCGGCCCTGCTCGCCGGCACGGGCGGCTTCGATTGCCGCGTTTAGGGCCAGCAGGTTGGTCTGTTCGGCGATGCCGCGAATGGTGTCAAGAATGGAGCCGATATTATCCACGTTTTTTGCCAGTTCGGTGATCGATTCGGACGCTTGCTGTACATCTTCGGCCAGCTCTTTGACCGTGTTGATCGATTGGTTAACGACCTCCTCGCCTCGGTTGGTAACGGCCTGGGTTTCGTGTGCGGCTGTCTCGGCATTTTGGGCGCTATTGGCGATCTCGGCGGCGGCAGAGGTCATCTCGCTAATCGCGCTGGAGGCTTGCTCCATCTCGTTCTTTTGCTGGTCCGAATGCTGCTGCGTCACTTGGGCCGTTTCAGCGATGTGGGTGCTGTTGGTCGATACTAGGCTCGACATCTCATCGATTTGATGGACCTGTTGATGCAGTTTGGTGACCAGCGTGTTGAGGGCTTCACCGATATGTTGGGTGTCTTGGAAGCCCTCTTTTAAGATTTTTGGCGTCAGGTCGCCGGAAGAGCAGAGCAGCATCTCCTCTTTAAGGTGGGCCATAGGGGTGAACAGGTAGCGACGTAATATCATGATCGTGACGGTGATCATAATCAGGCAGATGGCCAGAATAACCGCAATGCCGGTGTACTTGACCTGTTCTGTACTGGCAACAAAAGCTTGGTTGTCTTCGAGCATTTCGAGCACGGTCCCCGCCTGGCCTTGGGTATCGCTTAGATCGTAGCGGATGGTAAAGGTGTGGCCTGAGTCGAGCGTGGATTGCCAGTGTTCGCTTAGATATAGCTCTTGGCCTGCTTGGTTCGAAATGCGGATCGGCGCCTTGATCAGTTGTTCGACCTTGCGCATATTGTGGGCTGGCTTCAGTACCGCCTCGACGTACCCCGCCAAGCGTAGACCACCTGTTGGGATCATCACGCTAAATAGGCTTTCACCGTTATGAGTCCACGTGCCGGAAAGCACTTTCATCCGGTCTTTACCGCTACGCTGGCTGTGTTTGGCGTAGATAGAAGCAGGCAGTTTTCGACCTAGCCCGGATTCGCCTTTGTTGCTTTCGGCGATGAATTGGCCTTCTTTGTCGTAGATCCGAACTTTGGCCAGATCAAGAATTCCACCGGTGACGTAGGCTTGATTAAAGAAATCATCAATTAGGGTTGGTAGACCGGCCGCGTCTTTCTTTTTGACGGCTTTTTTGATCGCTTTGTCTTTGGCGATCTCGGCACTGATTTCACGACCGAGCTGATCGACCTCTAGCAGGGTTTCTTCTGCGGCGACATCTAACACGCGCGCTAAGGTTTTTTGTTGTGAACTGACTGCCGAGGAGAAAAATTGCTGGCTAATAAATAGCGTAGTCAGGATAACGAATAGGGCAAAGGTGACTAACAGTCCGATGGTGGCGGATTTGATAGTGAGGCGTTCAAAGCGCATATTGAGGCTCCATCCGTCATACAACGAGACAGCAGGGCGTCCTTGTCGATACAAAAAATAGCTCGATCTACATCCTTGAAAATCGAGCTTGAAATTCTAGGGATTACATTTCTAGCGGAAAGCCTTTTTCTTTCCATTCGGCGATGCCGCCGCGGAACCAGAAAATATTGGTGTAGCCAGCCGCTTTGGCTTTGGTCGCCGCGTCAGCGCTGCGTCCGCAGGTCTCGCCGTTGCAGTAGAAGCAGACAGGGGTATCTTTGCTGGCGATATTGGCGGCTAGGTTGTCGGCACTGACGTCGGTGTTCTTGATCCGGACAACATCTGGGATATGGCCTTTATCGTAGTCGGCTTCGCCACGAGCGTCGATAATGACGATGTTCTCGTGCTCCTCAACCAGATCGAGCAGTTGTTCTGCAGAGACAGTGCTAGCACCATCGATGGACATCGGTTGTAGTTCGCCGGCCTGTGCCAATACGGAGGCAAACAGCGCAACAACCATGAAAAGAGGGGTAAGTAGTTTCTTCATGATACATAGCTCCAGTTTAAAGACATTAAGGTTAATAGGGTAATGGCTTTGGCTGGAGGGGGGGTTGACGCAGGTCAATCAATATTCATCTTCTCTTAATATAGCGCTTGAGTAGGATGAGTTTTCTCATTTCTATGCTATATGGGCTTGAGTTCTATGATTATGCCGCAGACGTAGAGTGCGGTGTTTCTGCGAGGGGGAGGGGTTAGGCTATGGAATCATCAAACATACGCATCGCATAATCGACCCGTTCTTCGATATGAAATGTTTGCGATAGCTGTTCGATTTGACTAAGGCGCCGGAACAGGCCCTTTTGGTTGGCGATCTGAATTGCCAGCCCGGGCCTAGCGTTGAGCTCGAGGATTAGCGGACCTCGATCCTTATCGATCACCACGTCACAGCCAAGGTAGCCTAGCCCGGCAAGCTCGTAGCAGCGCGAGGTGAGTTTAAGGATATCGTGCCAGTATGGAATCGCTAGTTGATCAAAGCGTTCGCCGGTATCGGGGTGCCTGGTCACCGGCTCTCCATTTTGAACCGCGCTGGATGCCTTGCCGTCGTTGATGGCTAGGCCGACACCGACCGCCCCTTGATGCAGGTTGGCTTTGCCGTCGGAGGCTGCCGTCGAGCAGCGCAGCATCGCCATCACCGGGAAACCCTTGAATACGATTACCCGGATATCGGGTACCCCTTGAAAGCTGTAGCGGCTCAACGAATCGTCGAACTGAATCAGCGCTTCGAGCAGTGCGGTGTCGGGCTTGCCGCCGAGGCTGTAGAGGCCGCTAAGAATGTTGCTGATATCACGCTTGAGGTCTTGCAGTGTCAGCGCCGCACCGCTGGGTTTATAGAATTTACCCTGATCACGCCGGGTAATCACCAGAATGCCTTTGCCGGCGCTACCTCGGGCGGGCTTGATCACGAACTGGTCCCGCCCGTTGAGAATCTGTTCGAGGTTTCTGATCTGGAAAGGGCTGTCGATAGAGCCGATCATTTCTGGAACCGCAATGCCGGCAGCCAGCGCAGCTTGCTTGGTCAGCAGTTTGTTATCGACCAGCGGATACAGTCGACGTTGATTGTAACGGCCGATAAATTCGAGGTTGCGCCGATTCATCGCCAGCAGGCCAAACTGTTTGAGTTGCTTGGGAGTGGCAAACCAGCTCATGATGAGTCACTGAGTGAGCGGAAACGATGCAGTTCCAATAACCGGAAGCCACTGTACTGACCGATCAGCAAGATCACGCCGACTTCGATCAGCAGGGTCTCGGGAAAGTTAAAGGTCAGGTGTTGGACATAGCTGTTGGACATCAGTAGGAAGATGCAGATCGCCACCAACAAGCTTCCCCCGCCCTGAATCAGCACCTCTTTGGGACCATCTTCCTCCCATAGGATCGACATCCGTTCGATAGTCCAGGCGATGATAATCATCGGGAAGAAGGTGATTCCCATCAGTTTTTCGATGCCGAGTTTGTAGCTGATGACGCTGAATCCCGCCATTAAGATGATCACGATGATCACCACCACCGATATTCGTGCGACCAGCAGTAGGTTGATCTTGCTGAGGTAGGAGCGCAGCCAGAGGCCGACACCGACGATGCTTAGGAATGTGACTAGGCCGGTGGCGAGTTCGGTCTGGAGAAAGGCGATGGCGATCAGTACCGGCATAAAGGTTCCCGAGGTACGGATGCCGATCAAAATCCGAAAAACGGCCACCAGCAAAATGCCTGCTGGAATTAGCAAGATCGATTTGAAGGCGTTCTGTTTGTCGACCGGCAGCGTGAATATGCTGAAATCGAGCAAAGGGGCATGGGCGCGTTGCGGGCTGCTTAGGGCAACCGATTTACTCGGTAGGTGGTTACTGATCATGGAGAAGCGAACCGAAGAGTTAACTCCGCCGCTAACATCCAGCATCGATACGCCACCGCGCTGCCAGACCAGAAAGGCAGGAGGAAACCCTTGCTGAGCATTGTTCGCGGTAAAGGGGTGCCAGAGTTCGCCGTCCCAGACCTCGAGCACCTCGTCGGCCAAAATGTTCTTGCGGTCTTCGCTCAACGACAGACCGCGAATCAGCCGGGCGGGAATGTTGGCGACCGCTAGCACTTTGTTGGCGAGGTCTCCGGTGGTGGCAGTGGGGTGTTCATGGCGTAAAAAAGTGCTGTCGGGGTTGTTGCTGTCGATCAGTTGCAGCAACAATTGTTTGGTCAAGCTTTGTGGGTCGGCAGAGAGCTCTTCAGCTTTTCGGATCAGGTTAAGCGCCACCCCCTGAGCCGCTTCACTCCACTCCGGTTGGTAGGTAGCGTCATCACTTGGTGGTTCGGTTGTTTTGGCCCGGATACCGCGATGCTCGGCCAGTTGTAAACGGTAGTAAAGCTGTTGGGTGCCAGTGCCGTTGCGCTTGGTCCAGATCACCCGACGCTGGCCGCCGGTTCCGGTGATGCTGTCAAAACCGAACCCCGAGGAGCTGAATGATTCAGAGATAAACTCAAATTGGTCGTCCAGGTCGGGTAGGGCGAGACTGGCTTTGATACTATCGTCCTTGGCATCGAAGCTGACCGAGGCCTCAATGGTCCAGACGGTGTTTAGCTCGCCAGGGGTAAGCGGAAAACCTAGAGTATTGTGTTTATAAAGAGTGAGGCCGCCGCCTAGCAGAATGAACAGTAGGGCGAAGAGATAGACCTGTGACCTTGAGTTCATTGGGCTGGCTCATTGGCAACTTCGGGGGATTTTTGCTGCGCGTATTTTTTACTGACGTCGACGATGTAGATATCTTTGAGGAAATTTCTGCCAATCAGTAGGCGGTATTCAAACGCGCTACGATCGGTGAGTGAAAGTTCGGTGTTGAGGCTCTTGCCGCCCAGCTCCAGCTTTAGTTTTACCACCGGCCGTTCTAAATCTTCACCGCCATGGCGCTTGATTGAGACAGTACGGGTGACCGGTCGCTCAAGCTTGTGCTGTTGATCGTTATCGCCGGCTAGCACAAAACTGACCCAGGGCTTTCCGTCCCGCTCGAATAGCTGAATGTCACGTGCGTCGATAGATGACGTCGTGGCACCGGTATCGATACGCGCTGAAATGGCCTCGCCTGGAGGGCTGACCAAGACCCGTTCAGCTTCACCGATAACGATCTTATTGTCGTCAGCCATGCTGACAGATGTTGGTTTGGGGCATTGGGTTTGCTCGACGGGTGGGCACGCTTGTACGGTATTTTCAAGCGCTTGATCGGTGGTTGGGGGTGACTGGAGGTTGGTTTGGGTGCTGCAACCCGCTAACAGCAATAGTGCGCAGCCGATGGCTAGTAAGTGAGGCTTCAAGCTCATGATCTTTGACTCGGGCGTATATCTTGATGGTCTCAAATATATAGACTACGGCTGCCGGGCTAACAAATTAATGCTTGAATCGGTGGCGTGAGGAGGATGACGTTGTGAGTTGTTAAAGGCGGGTAGCAGCTATTGCTAGCGAACCCGTGAATAAGTCCTAAGTGACTCTGCACAGATTAGATCTTGCAGAAACACGACTGGACTTAATCAGAGGTTGGCTCGGATTATTTCTTCGCTTTGGGTTTTTTATAGTCGTCGTGGCAGCTCTTGCAGACCTTTCCGACCCGCTTAAACTGGGCTCCCAGGGCTTTGACATCGCGCTGCTGGGCAACCTCGGCAAGCCGGGCGGTTTCCTGCTGTAGTCGGCTAATTATTTTGTTACGGCCTTTGGCATCGTCCCAGGCCTTGGGTAGAGCGTTGGCACCTTCGACCATCTCGGTGTCGGAGCGGACCGCGAACATGTCTGGAATGATCTGCGCCAGGTTGGCGAGGTTTTGAGCGCGTTGAACGGTTTCATCGGTGAACTCGACTTTGCCTTTTGAAACCGCCGCAATATGCGCGACCTGGAATTTTTGCGTCTGCATAAAGCCCTGGCGCATTCTGGCTGCGGTATCCGGTTTTAAACCTTCTGCCCAACTTTGCGTAGAAACGGCACAGGCCAGCATGACAGCTGTACCAATGACTAGGGGAGATCGACTGATGTTATGCATAGCGAAAAGTCTCCATTCATTAATTTTATGCGACGGGCTACCCAATGGATGCCAGCACAGGCAGTATGTGAGCATACAATCCGAATACTTCCTAGGCCATTGTTGAAATAGGGTTTTATCGCAACGGATATGGATACCAACAAACTGCCTGTCTCGTCGTCTCGCCAAGGGGGCTTGCCGCTATTCAATCGGTTGAGTTATCAACTGATAGCGATCATCTCGATCACCGTAACCATCGGTCTGGTGGCGATGGTGATGTTCTATTCCGAGCGTCAACGCAGCAGTATCCAAGCGAACAACGAAGAGGCGATGCACAAGGTGACCGAGAGTGTCATCAATAGCCTGCGTACGGTGATGATTGCTGGCTATGCCGATATTGCTGAAGTCTATGCCGATAATTTGAAAACGGTTCCGGGGGTGGTGGACTTTCGCATCTTGCGCATATCTGGCAATGAAGCCTTCCGCGATAATAAAACTATTCGAGCGGTTAACGAGTACCGCGGCGACGATGATTTCGAGTTGCGCGATCACGAAGCTGAAATTTCGATTTTGCCCGCCGATGATCCCCACTTACAACAGACGCTCGCCCAGCAACAGATCGTGCTGTTTTACGAACAGGGCGAGATGGAGGAGCAGTTTCTGACGTTTCTGGCCCCGATTCAGATGGCTAAGAAATGTGATAAATGCCACGACGAGACCAAACCGGTGAGGGGGGTAGTGAAATTGACCACCTCTTTAGGCGCGGTGCATGACGATCTGCGCCAGACTCGTCTCGATTCGATCAAGATTCTGCTGGTCGCGATCAGCGTGATTATTGGGGTTGCGGTGGTGCTGGTTCGACGCTCGGTGACCCGGCCTATTAGTGAAGTGTCTGATGCGATGGCGGCGGTTTCTGCAGGTCAGGTCAATGAGGATATCCCGGTGCTGGGGCATGATGAGCTGGCTCAGATGGCGGGCAGCTTTAATACGATGACCACCGAGCTGAGTCGTAGCTATACCGACTTAGAAAACGAGCAGAATAAGTTGGCCACGATCATCCTTACCGCCGGAGAAGGGATCGTGGCCACCAATTCTGACGGGCGGGTGGTACTGGTCAATCCGGCCATTATTAAAATTCTTAGAAAATCGCACCAGCAGATTGTCGATCAGGGATTGAGAGGTTTGCTCGATGATGCCGAACAGATGGAATGCTGGTTAGCGCTGACGGCTAAGGGGCATCAAAGTCATATCGTCGAGTACCAGAGCAAGTTGCTAAATGTGGTGGTGGCGACGATTCGTGATGAGTCAGGGGTGTTGTTGGGAAGTACCGCTTTTGTTCGTGATGTGACGACCGAGAAACAACTGGAACAAAAGCTCCGAGCACTGTCACTAACCGATGGTCTGACCGGCTTATACAACCGGCGTCATTTCGATGAGGTGATTCGGCATGAGATGGATCGGGCGGAATCGCCGGACTGGGCATTATCGGTGTTGATGTTTGATATTGACCATTTCAAAAAATTTAACGACAACTATGGCCACGACCAAGGTGACCGGGTGTTGCAGCAGGTTGCCCAGGCGCTGCAGCAGGCGGTGCGTACCGTCGATATCTGCTGCCGTTACGGTGGTGAAGAGTTTGTGGTGATCTTGCCCAGTACAGACGTTGAAGGTGCGACGATCTTAGCCGAGCGGGTGCGAGCCTCTATCGAAGCGATGCGAGTTGATGGCTTACAGGTGACGGTCAGTGTGGGGGTTTCACACCTGATTCATCGACCCGAGGCGAACGCCGATGAGCTGGTCGAGGCAGCCGATAAAGCGATGTATGGCGCCAAACAGGCGGGTCGCAATCGGGTGGTGGTAGCCCAAGATCCGTCGACTGAATCCGATTCGAAGGGGCATGACGCGGATGTTTAAGCGCATCGACCTGAAAATCTTTGCCGTGATCGGCTCGGTGGTGACGCTGGGGCTGATCATCTTGATGTTGTTTTACAGCGATCGCGAAGAGCGCAATATTTTGGCGCAGAACAAACGGACGCTGCTCAATGTGCTCGATAGCACCCATCAAGGGTTAAGAACCTTGATGCTGTCGAGTTACGGCGATGCCGGACCTTTGTTTATCGAGAGCTTGGAAAAGATGGATGGCTTTGCCGACCTACGGGTGATG
>JBALWS010000007.1:63993-79071 GCA_036960405.1 Halopseudomonas sp.
GATGCGACCGGATGGTAGTCAGGCATTTTTAGACAATCAAAGAATCCATCAAGTGAATAAAAAAGCTGGGTTTGAGCAGTTTTATCCTCGTGATGAAGAGCGCTGGCAGGAGGTGCTTCCGGCAACCCATAGTGGCTTGCAAAAATCGTTAGACAGTGGCGAGGTGGTAGAATATTACGACTTTACCAGCGATGGAGAGCGACTTTATACGCTGCTTTTTCCGGTCCACCAGGAGCGGGCTTGTGGCGAGTGCCATCTGAAACAACAAACCATATTGGGGCTGATCAAGTTAACCACCTCGTTAAAACAGGTGGATCAGGATATTACCGATAGCCGTAACCTTTCCTGGGTGGTGTTGTGTTTGTCGGTGCTGTTGATCATGTTGACGCTCAGTATATTCGTGCGTCGTACCGTGGTGTCGCCGATTCAAACCATTACCCAGGCGATGCGGGAGGCTGCATCTGGCGACCTGAGTCAACGGGTACCGGTCCCTCGGCAGCTGGAACTGCGCAAAATCGCCGACAGCTTCAACCAGAAAATTGCCGAACTCGAAACGATCTATAGCGGTTTGCACCAGGAGCGGAACAAACTCTCTACCATCATCCTCGGTGCCCAAGAAGGGATGGTGGCTACCGATGCTGAGGGGCGGGTGGTGTTGGTCAACCCGGCGGCAGAGAAACTGCTGGGGCGTAGCTACGAAACGGTGGCCAAAGAGGGCTTTGAATCGGTATTTGGCGATCCGAATTGGTTGGCGCTGCTAGGGCAGGCGTTGTCGCCCGATAACCCTGTTGTCGCCGAGCTGCATCAAGACGGCAAAAGTCTACATATTCAACTGGCCAGTATCGCAAACGGTTCGGGCCGAGTGATCGGTACGGCGGTATTGATGCGGGACATCACTCAAGAGGATGAGCTACGCAAGCGGTTGGAGCACCAGTCGCGTACTGATGCGTTGACTGGGCTGTTTAATCGGCGCTATTTCGACCAGGAGCTGGATAAGGAGTTTCGCCTGTCGCTACGGTATCGGCAGCCCGTTTCCTTGGTGTTGTTTGACGTTGATCACTTTAAACGATTTAACGACGAATATGGTCACGATCAGGGTGACCGAGTGCTGCAGCAGGTGGCCAAAACCGTGCAGGAAAATATTAGAGCGGTCGATGTTTTGTGCCGTTACGGTGGTGAGGAGTTTGTCGTGATTATGCCCGGTGCGGACATCGTAAGCTGTCGCCAGACGGCCGAGCAGATCCGACTAGCGATTGAGTCTATGCGTGTTGATGAGCTGCAGGTGACCTGCAGTTTCGGCCTGGCGGTCGCGCCCCATGCTTCGATTAAATCGACCGAGCAGCTGCTCAAGGCTGCCGATGAGGCGATGTATCAAGCCAAGCAGAGCGGCCGTAATTGCGTTCGGGCGTTGGGCTGAATATCGCCTGCGCACCGGTCTGTGCTAGCCGTTTTTGTTGTTTTCCGCTCGGTGGCGCCACAGCACCTCTTGGCCGCCGTCGCGTCGCGCCAGCAATCGGGCGGCGACGAAAAGCAGGTCCGATAACCGGTTTAGGTAGCTCTGACACTGCGGCCGTACTTCGTGTTGACGCGCTAGGGTTACGACCCGGCGCTCGACCCGGCGGCAGATGCTACGGGCTAGATGGCATGCCGAAGCGGCACGGTTTCCACCCGGTAGGATAAAATCTTTCAGCGGTGGTAGTTCCGCATTGAGACTGTCCAGTAGTTGTTCAAGTTGTAGGATGTGCTGATCATCAACCAGCGCGTAGCCGGGCACCGACAACTCCCCACCTAGGTTGAAGAGGTTCTGCTGCACCTCGTAGAGGTCGGCCTGGAGCGGGTCGGTTTCGACAAGCTCGCAGCACAGCAGGCCGACACAGCTATTGAGTTCATCGATATCGCCGATCGCTTCGATCCGCTGATCGTCTTTGTCGATGCGTGACCCGTCACCGAGGCCGGTGGTGCCTGTGTCGCCAGTGCGGGTGTAGATCTTGGAGAGACGGTTGCCCATGATTAGTGCTCGCTAAATTGTGGGTGGAGGCGGCTGATGCTTGCCACCAGAGCTTGGTGGTGGGGGGTGTCGAGACCAAGCTGGTTGGCTTGGCGGCAGATGAAACCGTTGATGTAGTCGATTTCGGTCTGGCCGCCATTGCGAACGTCTTGCAGCATCGATGAGTAGTTACTGCCCGTTGCACGGGCGATCTGTAGTGCGACCTCAAGCAGTGGGCGATCAAATAGCGGTTGTTCCAATGCCTTGGCTATGGCCTCGGTTTCGTTGCACAGTTGCTGCATCTGCTCGCAGTAGTCGGGATGGTCGGCTAAGCGGCCATTCTGGCAGTCGTACTTGGCGGTCAGGCCGTTGATGGCGGCGTTGATAGCTAGCTTTTGCCATAAGCGGTTGATGATGGCTTCATCGTAACCTGTTTTGAGTGGCAGCTGTTGTAGCCTATCGAGCGCAGTGGCTCCCAGATTGCGGGCTGTTTCATTGATCGGTCCGATCCAGCTCTCACCGCGTCCCGCGTGAATCAGTTTGTTGGGGGGCAGTCGGTAGGCCCCTTCTGTGGTGGTGCCGGCAAATAGCGCAATGTCGGGCAGTAACTCGGCAGCCTGTTGCTGCTGCCCCATGCCGTTTTGCAGCAGCACGATAACGCTGCTGGGGCTGAGTCGATGACGGATGGAATCGATGGCGGCGAGGCAGTCGTAACTTTTGGTGGCCACAAGCAGGCGCTGGATCGGTTGGTGGTTCTCAGCCAGCTCAGCCTGCAGGGGAACGGCACCTTCTACGGATTGACCACTGAGCTGAATCTGCCCCGTGAACCCCTTTAACGCTGCCGAGTTGCGCAGGATTAACCGGATCTCGTTGCCGGCTAAACTCAGCTGGCATGCCCATAGGCTGCCAATGGCTCCAGCGCCGAGGATATGCCAGCTGTTGGATTGGTTGGTTATCATAGGCTCCTTAGTGTAATGCCGTGATGAGTGGGTTAACATTGCCCGATTATTGATGACCAGCGCTGAACTTGCTGGCCATTGTGCCATTACTGCCCTGATGCACCAACCAATCCTGAGGAGGAATCATGCCGTCATTTGATGTGGTATCTGAACTGGATATGCACGAAGTCAAAAATGCTGTCGACCAGGCCAACCGCGAAACGACTACCCGTTATGATTTTAAAGGGGTGGATGCGAGCTTTGAGCTGAATGATTCGGATATCACGCTGATTGCAGGAGGTGATTTTCAACTGCAGCAGATGCGCGATATTTTGCGCGCCAAGATGATCGCCCGCAAGCTGGATGTCAGAGCTCTGGACGCACAGCCGTTTGAAAAAAGTGGCATGAAGGTCAAACAGCAGGTGCTGCTTAAGCAGGGTCTGGATCAGCCGACAGCGAAGAAGATCGTCAAGATGATCAAAGATAAGAAGCTCAAAGTGCAGGCGGCGATTCAGGGTGAGCAGGTGCGCGTGACCGGTAAAAAGCGTGATGACCTGCAGCAAGCGATGGCGGTGATGCGCGAAGCCGAGCTCGACCTGCCGCTGCAGTTTAATAACTTCCGCGACTAATACCACCGCGGTCGTCGATCGCACCTCATCAGGAAGTTGCTCCTTTGGCTGATAGTCTGTGGCGGATCATTTTTAACCGCAGGATGCTGATCTGCATCTTTATTGGTTTCTCCTCCGGTCTGCCGCTGTATATCCTCTACCAGCTTATTCCCGCCTGGTTGCGCGACCAGGGGGTGAGCCTTGAAACGATCGGACTGTTCTCTCTGGTCGCCTTTCCCTATACCTGGAAGTTCCTCTGGTCGCCGGCGATGGACCGTTATGTGCCGCCACTGTTCGGTAGGCGTCGCGGCTGGATGTTGGTGACCCAGCTGGCGCTGCTGCTGTCGATCGGCTCGTTCTCGTTTTTCAACCCCACCGATTCCATCACTTCGGTCGCGTATGTGGTGTTTGCGGTGGCGTTCTTTAGTGCGACTCAGGATATCGTGCTGGATGCCTATCGGCGTGAGCTGCTAGCGGACGAAGAATTAGGGTTAGGCAACTCGCTGTTCGTCAACGCCTACCGCTTCTCCAGCTTGGTACCCGGCTCCTTGGCCCTTATTCTTGCGGATCAGCTACCCTGGAAAACGGTTCATCTGGTGGTGGCGGGCTTTATGTTGGTGGGAGTTGCTACCAGTCTTTGCGTGGCGGAACCCCAAGGCGGGACGCCGCCGTTAACGTTGCGTGAGGCGGTGGTTGAGCCGTTTCACGAGTTTTTCACCCGCAGTTCGGTACGTACTGCGTTGGCCTCGCTGGTCTTTATTCTGCTCTACAAACTGGGCGACAGTATGGCGACGGCACTGTCGACGCCGTTTTATCTCGATCTGGGGTTTAGCATGACCGAGATCGGTACCATCGCCAAGGCGGCTTCTTTGGGAGCATCCATCGTAGGAGGTTTGGTCGGCGGGGTGGCGATGATCAAGCTGGGGATCAATCGTTCGCTGTGGATCTTTGGCGTGGTGCAGGTGGTGTCTATTCTCGGCTTTGCCGCGTTGGCAGAGATCGGGCACGATCCGGCGGCGCTGTTTGTGGTCGTCGCGTTTGAGTATTTTGGCGTGGGGCTGGGGACCGCAGCGTTCGTCGCCTTTATGGCCCGGCTTAGCGACAAGCGTTTTACCGCCACCCAGTTGGCGTTGTTTACCAGTCTAGCCAGTATTCCGCGCACCTTCGCCAACGCCAGTACCGGATATCTAATCGAATCGATCGGCTATACCCAGTTCTTCTTGTTGTGCGCGCTGATCGCGTTGCCGGGTATGTTGATGCTGTACTGGGTGGCGCCCTGGAATGGTGGATCGAAAGTTGTAGACAACAGTGGATTGTCAATTAAATCTTAATGAGAATCATTTGTATTTAAGTGCCGTGTCACTTATCCTGTTGCTGACATTTACAGCAGGAGTCTTGGGCTATGACCTACACCGTTAATGCATGGTTGGAGCGCGACGAACCGTTGCTTCAAGTGAGTGACCGTCGTACTGGCAGGGTTGTGATTGAATGGAGTGCTGAGCGTTTGCGGGCGTTGTTTGCCAGTGGTGAGCTTTGCCTTTCTGACCTGCAAGCGGGTGAAATTCAGTTACAAGAAACCGTCAAAGAGTTGTTCTTGTTGTCTTATCAATCGGCTTAGATCTACCTCCGTCAGGGTTGCCAGCGATACTGTTGCATTCGAATGCGGTTGTTGACGAACAGGACCCCTTCGGCCAGCAAACGCTGTTTTTGTTCCAGAAACTTGGGGCTGTTTTCCGGAAAGCTGATCCGCCCTGCGGTATTGACGACTCGATGCCAGGGTAGTGAGGTAGCTTGGGGGAGTTGCTTGAGCGTGGTGCCGGCAAAGCGTGCGTAGCCGGGTAGCCCCGCTAGCTCGGCCAGCTGGCCGTAGCTGACCACCTTGCCCGCAGGAATCTGCCCCAGTGCTTGCCAGACCTGCTGTGCTTTGCTGGTTGGGTTCGTCATTCTGCCACTGTAGCAGTCGGGCTATTAGCTGAGCGAGTTGTTGAACAAGTAGATGAAAAAAAACCGATGCCTTGGCATCGGTTTTTTTTCATCAGAGGTTTGATTACAGGCGCAACGCGCCGTCAACCTCAATCACGCGACCGCTGAAATAGTCGTTTTCCAAAATGAAGGCGACGGTTGAAGCGATCTCTTCAGGCAGGCCGACACGCTTGGCGGGGATGCCTTTGGTCATCATCTCCAAGGCTTCGGGTTTCATGCTCATCACCATCTCAGTGCCGATAAAGCCAGGGGCGATGGCACCGGTACGGATGTCGTGACGCGCCAACTCTTTGGCCCAGGTGGTGGTGAGTGCAACGACGGCTGCTTTGGCGGCGCTGTAGTTGCTTTGGCCCATGTTACCGGCACGCGAGATGCTGGAGATGTTGATGATAACGCCAGGCTTGCCGGCTTCGATCATTTTGGTTGCCGCTTCGCGACCGCACAGGAATACACCGGTCAGGTTAACGTCGATAACTTGCTGCCAGCTCTGCAGCGACATCCGCTTGGTGATCTCGCCGTCTTTGGCTTTGATAAACATGCCATCGCGAGTGATCCCGGCGTTGTTGACCAGGCCGTCGATTGAGCCGCACTCTTCTACGATCTTGGCGAAGGTGGCTTCTACATCGGCTTCGTCGGCAACGTTGGCGACATAAGCGCGAGCTTGAATCCCTTTCTCCATACACAGACCCACGGTTTGGTCGAGAGCTTCAGGGTTCATGTCGATGAGCGCGGGGATAGCTCCTTTATCGGCCAGATAGAGTGCCATGGCACGGCCTAGTCCTTGACCGCCTCCAGTAATAACGATGACTTTGTCTTGCAGGTTCATAATACGACCTCAAAGGAGTCCGATTGATATCGGACGTTACTAATTATCCCGAATATCAGCTCGTTTGGGATGGACTGGCAGCGCCTGTAAAATATTTTTTCAAAAACACTTATGTTGCGGCGCAACAGAGATGATAGGTCTATTTACAGGTGTTTTCAATTATATTTGCTGCGCTGCGATATAAAGATGGTTTTGCTATGTCGCTAAAGTTTAAGGTGAGAAGACGTTTTATTCGATACCATTTAAAGGTCTGTTACTGGCTTGAGGTCGTTCATGCGCTTTCTGTTTCTGTTGTTTGTCATCATTCCGATTGTTGAAATTGTGTTGCTGATTAATGTCGGTCAGGCAATTGGTGCCTGGTACACCATCGGTCTAGTGCTGCTGTCGGCATTTATCGGAGTCAATATGCTGCGCCAGCAGGGTTTATCGACCCTGATGCGGGCGCGTTCACGCATGGACGGCGGTGAAATTCCAGCGCAGGAAATGGTCGAAGGCATCGTGCTTGCCGTGGGAGGTGCGTTACTGATCACACCAGGGTTCGTCACCGACTTTTTTGGTTTTTGCTGTTTAATCCCGGCAACCCGCCATGCGTTGGTCAAACCACTGTTGCGCCACTTTACCGTTGTCGCCGCGCAGCAAGGGCAAGCTAGTTTTACCCAGTTTTCTCAGCAAGGGTCGCACCGCCCACATGCTCAGCAGGACGACGTCGGTAACAGTGTTAAGTCTGATAACGATGCCGCGGATGGCGGTCAGACTATCGATGGCGAGTACCGTCGTGATGATTAATGTTTTGATTTTCCTTCTTTAAACACGAGCTTTTCAGCCCTTTGCTCCCCCTCTTCTTTTTTACTGTTTGTAGAGAATTTTTTCTACAAACAGTTGAATTCATTTTTTACGGCCCCATTTATCTTTCATCGTTTGTAGAGGGATCGCCCTCGCTAACATAATCCAGGTCGATATCGACTTTTTTTGTTTGAAATTCAGGAGACTTACGCAAATGAGCATTCGTCCACTTCACGATCGCGTTGTAGTTCGTCGCAAAGAGGAAGAAACCACCACCGCTAGCGGCATCGTGCTGCCCGGTTCTGCTGCCGAAAAGCCGACGCAAGGCGAAATCGTTGCTGCCGGTAAGGGTCGTATTCTACAAAACGGCGAAGTTCAACCTATGGACGTCAAGGCCGGTGACACCGTCCTGTTCGGCCAGTACTCGGGTAACACCGTTAAAGTTGACGGTGAAGAGCTGTTGATCATGAACGAGAGCGACATTTTGGGTGTGCTGGAATAAGCCGTCCCTTCGGACCTCAGATTGCAAAATACTGTAACGAATTAGATATAGGAACAAACGAAAATGGCTAAAGACGTATTGTTTGGAGATGCCGCTCGCACCAAGATGTTGGCTGGCGTAAACGTTCTGGCTGACGCTGTCAAAACTACTCTGGGGCCAAAAGGCCGTAACGTGGTACTGGATAAGTCTTTCGGTTCACCCACTGTCACTAAGGACGGCGTATCCGTTGCTAAAGAGATCGAGCTGAAAGACAAGTTCGAGAACATGGGCGCACAGATGGTTAAGGAAGTTGCTTCCCAGGCCAACGATGTTGCCGGTGACGGTACCACCACTGCTACCGTTTTGGCTCAGGCTATCGTGGCCGAAGGCCTCAAATCCGTTGCTGCGGGTATGAACCCGATGGATCTTAAGCGCGGCATCGACAAAGCGGCGGCTGCGGTCGTTAAGCAGATCGAGACAATGGCTGCTCCTTGTTCCGATGCTAAGGCGATCGCTCAGGTCGGTACTATCTCGGCTAACAGCGATACCTCTGTTGGTGACATCATCGCCGAGGCGATGGCTAAAGTCGGTAAAGAGGGTGTTATCACTGTTGAAGAGGGTTCGGGTCTAGAAAACGAGCTGGACGTAGTAGAAGGCATGCAGTTCGACCGCGGTTACCTGTCTCCTTACTTCATCAACAACCAGGAAAGCATGTCTGTTGAGCTGGAAACCCCGTTCATCCTGCTGGTTGACAAGAAAATCTCCAACATCCGCGAGCTGCTGCCAACACTGGAAGCCGTCGCCAAGTCTTCACGTCCGCTGCTGATCATCGCCGAAGACGTTGAAGGTGAAGCACTGGCTACGCTGGTGGTTAACAACATGCGCGGCATCGTTAAAGTGGCTGCTGTTAAGGCGCCAGGTTTTGGTGATCGTCGTAAAGCGATGCTCGAAGATATCGCCATCCTGACCGGCGCTACAGTGATCTCTGAAGAGGTTGGTTTGACGCTGGAAGAGGCGACTCTGGAGCAGCTAGGCCAAGCCAAGAAAGTTCAGATCAGCAAAGAAAATACCGTTATCGTTGACGGCATAGGTGAGCACGCGACGATCGAAGCGCGGGTTGGTCAGATCCGTGCCCAGATCGGTGAAACGTCTTCAGATTACGACAAAGAGAAGCTGCAAGAGCGCGTAGCCAAGCTGGCTGGCGGTGTTGCGGTCATCAAGGTTGGCGCTGGCTCCGAAGTCGAGATGAAAGAGAAGAAGGCTCGCGTTGAAGACGCGCTGCACTCTACTCGTGCTGCGGTTGAAGAGGGCGTGGTTGCTGGTGGTGGTGTGGCGCTGGTTCGCGCGCTGCAATCTATCGTAGATCTGGAAGGTGATAACCACGATCAGACCGTCGGTATCCAGTTGGCCTGTCGTGCGATGGAAGCGCCGCTGCGTCAGATCGTCGATAACGCTGGTGATGAGGCTTCTGTTGTTCTGGCTAACGTCAAAGCTGGCGAAGGCAACTACGGCTACAACGCTGCCACCGCTGGTTACGGCGATATGCTGGAGATGGGTATCCTTGATCCTGCTAAAGTGACGCGCTCTGCACTGCAGGCGGCTGCCTCGATTGCGGGTCTGATGATCACTACCGAAGTGATGGTTGCCGACCACCCTGAAGAAGCTGCTGCTGGCGGCATGCCTGACATGGGCGGTATGGGCGGTATGGGTGGCATGGGCGGCATGATGTAAACAGCCTCTAAGTCTTTGCTTTGAAAACCCCGGCCTAGCCGGGGTTTTTTGTTTGGGTCGCAATACAGTTACGGCGCAGAATAGCGGTTGAGCATTTGCAGACAGATGTTTATGCTGAACCCTCAAATTTAAAGGAGTGTAATCAGATGAGCGGACGATTGGCAGCGGATACCATTGCTGAGTTGGAACTGTTGGCGCGTTTTGATCTGGGTTCAATGCAAGCAGGTTTGAAGATCCATCATGAGGCGCCGGAGGATGTGGTTGCTGCCGCCCAGCGGTTGTTTGAAAAGGGTATGGTGAGTCAGAGCGACGGCGGCTATTTGACCGATCGCGGTCTCGAGACGGCGGAATCATTGCAGCGCGTGCTGAATACTATCGCCTAGTCACGGCTAGCTGCCAAGACATTGCTCATTCTCAAAATGCTGTCCGTATCATGGAGCTTTATACCCTGTGACCCGCGATGAAGAATTTAGTGATATACCCGAGCTGGGTCCTGCTCGGGATGCGCTTGATCAAGCCGATATCCCTACCTTAAAGAAAACCACTGATGCGGCGGCTAAATCGCACCCCGTAGAGGTTAGTGCGCCACAGGCGGTATCTCAGAATCGAGATAATCGTTTGATGTCGTGGTTGGTGCTGCTGTTGATGGTGGTGATGGGTGCGGGTGGTTACTGGGGGATGGGGCATATCAGTCAGTTGCAAAAACAGTTGATTCTGTCCAATCAGCGGCTCACGGATCTCGAAGGGCTGATTAATGCCACCGATGAGAGTGCCAATAAATCGGGTGCGGCATTGCAGGCGCAGATCAAAAAATACCTGCAAGATAGTGAAAAACGGCTCAAGCATGTTGATTCGGAATTAGCCAAATTATGGACGGTCGCGTATCAGCGCAATAAACCCAAAATTGCTGAAATCGATAAAACGGTAGCGGGCCTGGATAAGACCCTGGGGAGCCTGGGTAAACAGTCGGCTCAGCAGGCTAAAGTGCTCGAAAAGACTCAAGCCGAACTCGGTAAGGCCAATGTTGGGCTGAAATCGTTGGATCAAGGGTTGGTATCGCAACAGAGCGATATGAAAGAGTTGGGGGCGCAGCTTCAAATGCGCGATCAAGCCAACCAGGAGCTCGATACGTTGCAGGATAGCCAGCTGTTGCAGGTTGAACAGCAGCTTAAAGCGATTCAGGAAAATCCTCCGGTTCCTGATGCGTTGGCTCTATCGGTCAAAGAGCATGAGCAAGCGATCGCTGCGATCAATAGTTTCCGCAAGCAGGCTAACTCTGAGATGTTACGGTTAGCCGATCAGATCAAGCAGTTGCAGCGCAGTGTTAAGGCTAACAGTGCTCCGGTTACGGCCAGTCCAGCGCCAAAGGCACAGTAATCGGTGCTTGAAAGGCGAGCTGTTAAGTTAAGAGCGCGGATTCTGACTTGATTGTTTTTTGAACAGGTGAAACAATGACTTTTCTCATCCCTTGTCGCTTCCAGAACTGCTTACCTGCATGACCATTCGATCTTTCCTGGCTATCCCGCTTTCTCCGGCTGCGGTGCGGCGTCTAGCCAATTATGCCGATACCCTCTGTGGCTTCGATAGTCAGAGATTGGTTCGCTGGTCTGATTCTGATAGTTACCATCTGACGCTTTGTTTTTTGGGTGATATAACGCTGGATCAAGTTGCGTTATTGGAGCGTCAGGCGCGCCAGAGTTTGCAGCACCTATGCTCGTTCCAGTTGCATCTGGGGCAGGCCGGCTATCTACAGGTCAATCCCGAATTGGCGGTATTGGCGGCGTTAGCGGATTCCGAGTCTGAGTTGATGCAGTTGCAATCCCGAGTGGCCGAGATGGTGGCTAACGTCGGGCTGCCGCTTGACGATAGTGCGTTTAGACCGCACGTGACGTTGGGGCGGTTACCGGTGGGGGCTGGCTCGGATAATTCTTCGGCCCAATGGCCGCTGTTGGACCAGTTGTCACTGGCTGATTCGGTAGTGCTTTACCAAAGTATGCCGAGCTCTAGCGGCTCCATCTATACCCCATTGTTCGATGTTACGTTGCCGTCGCAATGCCATCATCAAGCAGCTTCAGCGGTGGCTGAAAGAGTCTGAATTTATTCCTTTCCTGTTCGTTTTAAATCGAGAAGTTTGATGTTTTCACCCGAATTATTGTCCCCTGCCGGTACTTTGAAAAATATGCGTTACGCTTTTGCTTACGGCGCTGACGCGGTCTATGCCGGGCAGCCGCGCTACAGTCTGCGGGTGCGTAACAACGACTTTAAGCTCGAGAACCTTGAGAGTGGAATCAACCTAGCGCACGCTCAGGGCAAGAAGTTCTACGTTGCCAGCAACATTGCCCCGCACAACGCCAAGCTCAAAAGCTATATGGCTGATATGGAGCCGGTGGTAGCGATGAAGCCCGATGCGCTGATCATGTCCGACCCGGGGTTGATCATGATGGTGCGTGAACGCTGGCCCGAGGTGCCGATTCACCTGTCGGTGCAGGCTAATGCGATGAACTGGGCCTCGGTTAAATTCTGGCACAGCGTCGGGGTTGAGCGGGTGATCTTGTCGCGCGAACTGTCGCTGGATGAGGTAGAAGAGATCCGTCAGCGCTGTCCGGAGATGGAGCTGGAGGTGTTCGTCCACGGAGCGCTCTGTATGGCTTATTCCGGTCGCTGTCTGCTGTCGGGCTATATCAATCACCGCGACCCGAATCAGGGCAGCTGCACCAATGCCTGCCGTTGGAAGTACGATGTTCACGAGGCCAAAGAAAATGAGTCGGGTGATATCGTACCGGTGCAGACGTTTGAGCCGGGTGAGGACGAACCACAGCTCGGAATAGGCAAACCCAGTGATCAGATCGTGCTGCTGCAGGAGGCGAGTCGTCCCGGTGAATATATGCCGGCGTTCGAAGACGAGCACGGTACCTACATCATGAATTCGAAAGACCTGCGGGCGATCCAGCATGTGCAGCGGCTGACCGAGATGGGTGTGCACTCGTTGAAGATCGAAGGGCGTACCAAGTCGCACTATTATGTCGCCCGTACCGCCCAGACCTACCGTCAGGCGATCGACGATGCTGCCGCTGGCAAGCCGTTTGATATGGGGCTGATGGACACTCTCGAAAACCTGGCCAGCCGCGGTTACACCGAAGGCTTCTACCGCCGCCATGTGCACGACGAGTATCAGAACTACGAGACCGGTAACTCGATCGGAGTGCATCAGCAATTTGTCGGCGAGGTGATGCGCCGCGATGGCAATATGCTCGAAATTGATGTTAAAAACCGCTTTGAACTCGGTGACAGTGTCGAGTTGATGACGCCGCAGGGTAATGTTCGTTTCAAGCTCGAGCAGTTGGAAAACCGTAAGGGCGAGCAGGTCGATGCGGCTCCCGGAAACGGCCATATCGTGCGAATTCCGGCACCGTTTGACACCGAGATGGAATATGCGCTGCTGATGCGTGATCTAGCCAACGCGCCGGCGCGTTAAACGGTGGGCTCATCACGCGAAATGGATGTCGCCGTTCCCTCCTTTGTCAAAGCGCTACGCCCATTCTCGCTGGTGGTGGCGCTGGTCTCCTGTGGTCTGGGTGTAGCGCTTGCTTTGCTGGCGCAGCAGGGCGGTTCCGTCCGTGCCGTGGTGATCGTACTCGCCGGCCTGCTACTGCAGGGCGGTGTTAACTTGATCAATGATCAAAGCGATCTGCCGCTGCTGCAGGGTGATCAATACCAGCGGTTACGCACTGTTATTAGACGTCATACCCGCTGGGGTTACTGGTGTATAGGGCTCAGTGCGTTGGTGGGCGGATTGTTCATTGTCGATGTCGGTTGGACGCTGTTGTTGCTGGTGGCGTTGGGGCTGATCGGTGCAGTCGGCTACACCACCGAACCAATCCACTACAAACGTCGTGGGCTCGGCGTGCCTTTGGTGTTCTGGTTGATGGGGGTGCTGATGATAGTGGGCGCTTACCATGCCATGGGAGCGCCGCTGTCGACCAGTATTTTCTGGTTGTCGTTGCCGGTTAGTATGCTGGTGGCGTTGTTGCTGCTCAGTAACGAGTTGCGTGATTGGGAAGACGATTGTCGTGATGGTGTGCAGACATTGACGGTGCGGTTGGGTTATCAGCGTGCGGCCCGGCTGTATCTCATCATGTTGTTGGCAACCTATCTGATCGCTCTGGGCTTGTGGCAGCAGGGATTGCTGCTGCGGTTGTGGCCGCTGCTACCGAGCTTGTTACTGCTGCCGGAGCTATTGCGCTTGCTGCGCCAGCCCGCGGTCCAGAGGATTTCGCTGACACCCAAAACGGGACGGCTATTATTGCTGTTTGGGGTGCTGTTTGTGGGCTGTTTGGTTAACGTTTAGTCCTCCTGGCAGTTATCGGTTCCCGCTTTTGGAATAACAAGTACGGCCTCAGTACTTTCGTCTAACCCTCTCTAGCAAGGCTAGCGGTCGCTAGACGATCCGCTAGCCTATTGTCACCAAACCACTCCGTAAGCGGTCACCGGTTGAGCAAACCCTTTTAACACGATCTCTGGTTGCTCGATAAATTGCCCTGTCCAGCCACTACATAATTCTTTTAGCCTAGCGGAGGCGAGAATTCTGCCGCAACCTGCGCGCTGGCATAATCTAGCCGCGAGGTTGACGACAGAACCAAATAGGTCGTTATCGACGGCGACCGGACAGCCTGCGCTAAGACCGACTTTGAGCCTCAGTGGCCGTTGTGGTTGCTGGCGGTTATGCTCGGCAAAACTTTGCTGCAACGTTATAGCGCAGGCGATGCTATCGCTGACGCTGTCGAAGGATATATGAAAGCCGTCGCCGGTAAACTTGATCTCCTGTCCCTGAAAACGCGCAATCAGCGAGCGAACCAAGTGGTTATGGTGCACGATCAGCCGTGCGCTCTCCTGATCACCCAGTTGTTCGGTCAGTGCGGTGGAGTCGGCCAGATCGGTAAACATGATGACCCGAAAGCTGGTGGCTCCATTGCCACTATCGCTGTTTTTATTGGGGGCTGCGGTGATCATTGATTGTCACTCCAGAGTGAGCACCTAGAGGCTGCCGGATGGGCGCTAACGAAAGCTTGTTGGCAGCCTCAGGTGGGTGCTATTTGGTCATAACATAGAAATTGTTCTGAAAGTCATGTTCAAGCTGGTGCACCTGCGGCTGCTCAAAGCCGGCGCATTGAAGCATTTCTAACGCCAGTTCTTCTCCCCACATCGTGCCCAGTCCGGCACCCTCTTGTGCCAGCGATACGGTCATGCAGTGCATGCAGGACAGGGTGTAAAGTAGCGGCCCGATCGGGTGCTCGAGGTTTTTCTCTAGCTGTGATGAGGCGCGGATATCCTGCATCAGATAGGTGCCGCCGGGTTTCAGGGTTTTGAAGATGCCATCCAGCACGTTTTGCGGTTTGGCTTGATCGTGAATGGAGTCGAAACTGGTTACCAGGTCGTAGTGTTCAGTGCAGGCGGTGCGGTTGAACTCGCTCAGATCACCAATCGCGAACTGCAGATTAGTCAGGCCGGCTGTTTCGGCTTGTTGGCGAGCCAGTCCAATCGCTTCTTCACTCAGGTCGATGCCGGTAAAGTGCGAATTGGGATAATGGCTGGCCAGCTGCAGCATGGCGCGACCTTTGCCGCAGCCGATATCCAATACGCTGATACCCTGTTGCAGACGATCGCCGAGGCCATCGACCAGCGGCAGAATGTGTGGTTCCAGACCGGCCAGAACGGTTTGACCGCTGTCTTCGGCCATCACC
>JBALWS010000155.1:0-9678 GCA_036960405.1 Halopseudomonas sp.
GGGCGCTGAATGCCTTACGACAACGAGAGCAGTGACATGACCTAGCATCACGTAACTTGCCGTTGATTTGGTATTTAACCTCAGCGCAAAAACACTCTCCGGTTATTGTCATGTCGTACTCCTTGATAGATTGGCCAAACTAAAATTCGAGCGGGACCGCCCCCCTACCCGTAAAGAACATCGGTAACCGATATCCGTATGGGGTGAACCCAATTTACCGCCTGCTACAGAGTTCTATCCATTGCTCAATTCCAGCACTGCGGTATTTGTGGCGGTTGATAATAAGGTAAAACTGTCGACTAAAATCCCTCCCCGCTACACGAAGCGGGACCAGGCTATTTCGTTCGAAGGGCTCCTGAAGTGCGATGTGAGACAGACAGCCGATCCCCAGACCTTCGCCAACGGCACGCTTGATCGCTTCCGTATGCTCTAGCTGCAACAGCACATTCAGTTCAGGTAACAGTCCATGCAACGCCCGATCAAAAGTCTGCCGCGTCCCCGATCCCGGTTCTCGCAGAATCCAGGTGGCCGTTCGAAGGTCGGTATCACTGAGCTGGCGCTTGGAGGCCAAAGGGTGATCCGGCGCGCAGAAGACCACCAGTTCATCTTCCCGCCAGGGAATAATATCCAGCTCCGAATGTTGGATTTCACCTTCAATCAGGCCGATATCAAGATCAAAATTGGCAACTCTGGCTGCAATGGTAGAGGTATTGGCGACCCGCAGCTCCAGCTTGGCTCCAGGGTGGTCATCCATATAGGCGGCCATCAAGCCAACCGCCAAATAATTACCGATGGTCAGGGTAGCGCCAATCTTGAGTTGACCGACACGTTGATGATGCTGCATATCCAACTCAAGCCCCCGAGCCTGATCCAGCAAGGCTTCAGCCCGTGGGCGCAGCAAGCGACCCAGTTCATTAATCTTCAGACGCTTTCCGATGCGATCGAATAACTGAATATCGAACTGTTGTTCAAGGTCGCGTAACGCGCCACTCGCTGCGGACTGCGACATGGAAAGGCTCTGCGCTGCACGGCTAATGTTGTCGTGATGGGCAATTGCCAAAAAAATCTCGAGCTGCCGTAGGCTGTATTTCATATATCGTAATCTCCGATTAGCGATCCCTGTATTAACCGCTTTATCAATATAGCAACTCTAACTAAGATCTCAATAAGAAATATGTATACGCGTTTTTATAACCAAACGATATATCCTGAGAGAGCGAATCATGTCACATATCGGTAGCGAAGAGGTTCTCAGTGTTCATCACTGGAACGACGACTTATTCAGTTTCACCACCAGTCGTGATCCAGGGTTTAGATTCAAGAACGGTCATTTCACCATGATCGGGCTTGAGCACGGCGGTCGCCCGCTAATGCGTGCTTACAGTATCGCCAGTGCCAATTATGAAGACCGGCTCGAGTTCTTCAGCATCAAGGTGCAAGACGGTCCCCTGACGTCAAAATTACAGAACATCGAAGTCGGCGATCAGATTCTGATCAGCAGAAAACCGACCGGCACCTTGCTCAACGATCACCTACTCCCCGGCAAGCACTTATATCTGCTCAGTACAGGAACCGGACTCGCCCCGTTTTTGAGCATTATCAAAGATCCGGAAATATACCAACAGTATGACAAGGTCATTCTGACCCATGGTGTACGTTACAGCTCTGAATTGGCGTATGCGGATCTGATCCAGCAGCACCTACCGGACAATGAGTATTTCGGCGATATGGTCACCGACAAGCTGCTTTACTATCCCACCGTTACCCGCGAACCTTTTCGCAATAACGGCCGTCTAACCGATCTGATGCTAACGGGAAAGCTAACCCGCGATCTCGGTTTACCCGAACTCAGTGTTGAGAATGATCGCTTTATGATCTGTGGCAGTCCCAGCATGCTGAAGGATACCTGCAAGATTCTTGACGGACTGGGCTTTGAAGAGGCACGTAAAGGCAACTCAGGACACTATGTCATCGAGCGGGCCTTTGTCGAACGCTAATGGAGGTCAATGAAGCCGGCAATCACCAATTCTGATCCCTTAACGTGCCAAGATTTAGTGACAGACCTAGGGTTATTTTATTCCGGCCTGCCTGGCTAATATACGATCAGTGGAATGGCTCGCTGGGGCTGATAGTTTTCGAAGCCCCTTCGGTCAGGCCATGCAGTAGTGAGGACCAGCCGTGAACACCCTGCTCACATCAACGAGCATAGGAATCGCGTGTTCGATAGCAGGATTAAAGACCGACATAGTTGGATACTTCAAACGCGTCGGGCTTGCCTTCTTCGAACCCAAAGTAACAGACCTCCTCGGTCGCACCCGTACTCTTGTCCAGAATGCCCAATACAAACTCCTGTTTGTGCTGCTTAGCCAGATCGTAGAAATAGCTCAACGGCGCTTTCAATTGCGCCTTGCGCTTCACTGTCAGGTGGATACCCAGCGCAGGCAAATCGGTCAAGCTGTCACCATCAGATTCGGTGCCACGTTGGTCAACTAACACGACACCGGTAGGGTTTTGCTCTACCCATTCTGATATCGATTCGCAGATGGGGCCGCTCACCTTATCGAAATCGTCGAGTTCAATATTGGTGGCATCAAGGTAGATAAAAAGATCCATAAGTGATTATCCGGTCAAAGTCAGGGAGCCCAAATGCTCAGCAGCGAATGATACCGTTTTTTTGTTAGGGCTAGACAGGGGCTGGCGTATTTCTAGTAGAGTGCGCCCCGGCTTTCCTCCCCTCAATAAACCGAAATTTAGAACTCATCGCGCCAAAGTAACCTGCTGCCGTTAACCAAAAAAAAGACCTGCTCGGGAATCCCCGGGCAGGCCAAAAGTAGCAACGTGGTAGCTACCGGATAGACGGGATCACTTGGAGATCCCAACGAGGTAGCTTAGGAAGGGAACGCAAACTGAGTTCCTTCTCGGACACCGGCCGAGGGCCAGCGCTGGGTGATAGTCTTGCGTTTGGTGTAGAACCGCACCGCATCGGGACCGTAAGCGTGCAGATCACCGAACAAGGAGCGCTTCCAGCCGCCGAAGCTGTGGTACGACACCGGCACCGGTAGCGGTACGTTGATGCCGACCATGCCGACCTGGATATTGTCAGAGAAGTAGCGCGCCGCTTCGCCGTCACGGGTAAAGATACAGGTACCGTTACCGTACTCGTGATCGTTGATCAGCTGCATCGCATGTTCCATGGTGTCGATTCGAACCACCTGCAGTACCGGTCCGAAGATCTCCTCTTGGTAGCTGACCATGTCTGGGGTGACGTTATCGATCAGGGTGCCGCCGACGAAGAAGCCGTTGTCGAAGCCTTCGACCTGCGGATTACGGCCATCGACCACCACGGTCGCGCCCTGCTCTTCGGCACTGTTGATGTACCCCAACACTTTCTGCTGGTGCTGCCGAGTAATGACCGGGCCAAAGTCGTTGCTACTGTCGCAGAACGCGCCAACCTTGAGATCTTCCATCGCCTTGGTCATCTTCGACACCAGCGCATCGGCGGCTTGGTCGCCGACCGCAACGGCAACCGACAACGCCATGCATCGCTCGCCTGAGGAACCGAAAGCCGCACCGACTAGCTGGTTAACGGCGTTATCCATGTCGGCGTCGGGCATCACGATAGCGTGGTTCTTGGCACCACCCAGCGCCTGACAACGCTTACCGTTGGCATTGGCGGTGGTGTAGATATATTCGGCAATGGCGGTCGAACCAACAAAGCTGACCGCTTTAACATCATCGTGACTCAAAAGACAGTCAACCGCTTCCTTGTCGCCGTTGACGACGTTCATGACGCCATCGGGCAAGCCCGCTTCCTGCAACAGCTGGGCGATAAACAGGGTAGAACTCGGATCACGCTCGGACGGCTTCAGCACGAAGCAGTTACCACAAACGATCGCCATCGGGTACATCCACAACGGTACCATCGCCGGGAAGTTGAACGGCGTAATGCCTGCAACCACGCCCAGCGGCTGGAACTCGCTCCAGGAATCGATATTCGGACCGACGTTACGGCTGTGCTCACCTTTCAATAGCTCGGGTGCACCGCAGGCGTACTCGACGTTTTCGATCCCGCGCTGAAGTTCACCGGCAGCATCGTGGGAAATCTTGCCATGTTCTTCGCCGATCAGTTCACAGATCTTGTCGGTGTTCTGCTCCAGCAGCGTTTTGAAACGGAACATCACCTGCGCCCGCTTGGCTGCAGGCGTGTTACGCCATGCAGGAAAAGCCGCCTTAGCCGCTGCGATAGCCTCTTCGACGGTCGCCGTTGAGGCCAGCGCTACCTGCTTGGAGACTTCCCCCGTGGAGGGGTTGAACACATCCTGGGTACGGGCTGCTGCTTGGCTCAATTGGCCGTTGATCAAATGTCCTACGGTATTCATGGCACTTCCTCATCATGAGGGGGACTCCCTGAGTCGCCCCAATTTGTTCTATTTATTTAAAATGATTTTTGCTTCGATTCGCGCGGTATAACCACAACGACTTAACTCAGTTCGTTGATCGAATCGCCCAGTGCGTTGATCAGGCTGTCGATCTCTTCGCGCTGAGTGGTAAAAGGCAGGCCCAGCTGGATGGTGTCACCGCCGTAACGGACATAATAGCCCTTGTCCCACATCTTCATCGCGATCTGGAACGGACGTAACAACGGCTCGCCCGGCGCGTGTTCGATGCTCAAAGCACCAGCAAAGCCGTAGTTACGGATGTCGGCAACATGCTGCGTGCCGTTGAGGCTGTGCAGCGCTTGTTCGAAGGTCGGCGACAACTCGGTTACGCAATCGATCAGGCCGTCATTGTCGAGGATGTCGAGTGACGCCAATGCCGCCGCACAGGCGACCGGATGGGCAGAATAGGTGTAGCCGTGAGGCAATTCCACTGCGTACTCGGGACCGCCGTTTTCCATAAAGCAATCATAGATCTCCTGCTTCACGGCCACGGCGCCCATCGGTACGGTACCGTTGGTGAGCTGCTTGGCCATGTTGATCATATCGGGAATTACGCCAAACGCCTCGGCACCGGTTTTGGCCCCCATTCGACCGAAGGCGGTGATCACCTCGTCAAAGATCAGCAGAATACTGTGCTGATCGCAGATCTCCCGCAGCCGCTGCAGATAGCCCTGCGGTGGCGGCAATACCCCGGCTGAACCGGCCAGCGGCTCGACGATCACCGCGGCAATATTGGAGGCGTCATGCAACGCGATCTGTTCCAGCAAATCGTCGGCCAGATGGGCGCCAACCTCCGGCATGCCGCGTACGAATTTATTTTCCGGCAACACCGTGTGAGGAAGATGATCGGCGTCCACCGCGGTACCGAACAGAGCGCGGTTAGGCCCGATCCCGCCGACCGAAATACCACCGAAGTTAACCCCGTGGTAGCCTTTGGCGCGACCGATTAGCTTGGTCTTGCTGGCCTGGCCCCGCTTGCGCCAGTAGGCTCGGGCTATTTTTAGCGAGGTCTCGGTAGCTTCGGAACCGGAACCGGTAAACATCACCCGGTTGATCCCGTCTGGCATAAAGTCGGTGATTCGCTCGGCCAGCTTGAACGCTTTGGGATGGCCGTACTGGAATGCAGGCGAGTAATCCAACTGCTTGATCTGTTGGCTGACCGCCTCGACAATTTCGGGGCGGCTGTGGCCGGCACCGCAGGTCCATAGTCCTGACAGGGCATCAAAAACCTTGCGCCCGTCAGAATCGGTGTAGTAGTTACCCTCGGCGGAGACGATCATCCTGGGGTTCTTTTTAAACTCCCGGTTGCCAGTAAAAGGCATCCAATGGGCGTCGAGGCTGAAACGTCCTGCCTCGGGACAAGTGAACGTGCTCATAAACTACTCCTGTCAGGATCCCTGTGGATCGAACTTATTATTATAAGCCAGGTGCTGGTAGTACGCCCTGCCTCGTCATTGACAAACTTTGCCGGTTTGAATAGGTTAAATAAATCCATTTTTACTAAAGCTTAGTTAAGTATTCACTAACCAATAGAGAAGCATGATGAAGAAAGGAAAATTCAAGAGCCAGCTGAGTGACGTCGACCTGAGAATGTTGCGGATCTTTAGGAAGGTGGTCGAATGTGGCGGTTTTTCCGCCGCCGAGGTGGAACTCAACATCAGCCGGGCGGCGATCAGCATCGCCATGGCGGATCTGGAGACCCGGCTCGGATTCAGACTTTGCCAACGAGGCAGATCGGGGTTCTCACTCACCGATGAAGGCCGCCAAGTGTATGACTATACCCTGCAGTTACTGTCATCGCTGGAGGACTTTCGCACCCAGGTCAACGCCCTGCATGCGCAGCTCAAAGGCGAACTCAACATCGGTATCACCGACAACCTAGTCACTATGCCCCATATGCGCATCACCCACGCCCTGGCGCAGCTCAAGGAACAGGGACCCGATGTAGTCATCAATATCAGTATGATCCCTCCCAATGAGATCGAGTTGGGGGTATTGGACGGGCGTTTGCACCTGGGTGTAGTACCCGATTTGCGCCCGCTGGCAGGGCTTGACTACTTACCGCTCTATCAGGAGCAATCGAGGCTTTACTGCAGCCTCAATCATCCGTTGTTTAAGCAGAATGACGCTTTACTTAGCTCCGCAACCATCAGCGATTGGGACGCGGTGATCCCCGCGTATGCCCAGACACCGCAGATCAAGGCTTTGCATCAGCAACTCAAGCCGACAGCTACCGCCACCGATCGCGAGGGGGTCGCCTTTTTAATCCTTACGGGCCGTTTCATTGGCTACCTGCCCGACCACTTCGCCCAGCGCTGGGTCCGCGATGCACTGATGCGACCGCTCGTTTGCGACAGTGATCACTATGTCACCCCATTCTCGGCCGTCACGCGCAAAGGTGCCCGCGCCAATCTGGTGCTAGAGACTTACCTGGAAGCACTAAAGCAAAGCTGATATATGGAATAACAAGGATGCAGTGGTTGTGTTTAGCGGTGATCAATCTTCGAACAAAGCTTGAGATAATCTCATCACTTTCTATTGAAGATAAGGCTCCACCAACAGGCTGACCTTAACGCCCTAGCCTTTGCCTCATAGTACGCATAATCAATATTTGTGTTTTTAGCAGTCAATCCTGTAGTCTTGTCATTCGGCTGTTTCATAGCGCTTACTCCTAAATCGTTAGCCTCTTCTACACCATCTAAAACGGTATCAAGGCCTTGTTGCTGTGATGTAAAAGGTACGACTTAACAGTCGGCCTGACAAAGGATATAAACTCTTCATGCACATGAGATATACTCATCCATATGCAACCAAAACTACCATTAAATAATCTCAATACGTTTGCTAGCGCCGCTGAATTTTGTAGTTTTCAGATAGCGGCGGAGCATCTGCACGTCACCCCCTCTGCGGTGAGCCACCAGATTCGAAACTTGGAACAACTGCTGGGTTATAAACTGTTCGAGCGATTGGATAAGCGGGTCCGATTGACCGTTCGAGGTGAGCGGTTGTTTGAAACGATCCGACTCCCCTTCCAAGATATCCATCAAGCAATCGATCAGGCACTGAAAAGTTTCGATGGAAACAGCCTCAGCCTCTCCGTTGCTCCAGCTTTTGCCACCCGTTGGCTACTACCACGTTTGGACCGCTTCTATGCCAAACACCCAGAGATAAACCTGTCGCTGACCGCAACAACTGATCTGGTTAACTTTCGCAGGGATTCAATCGATGCCGCTATTCGCTTAGGCAGCGGGGATTGGCCTGGAGCAGAATCGTTAAAACTATTTGATACGGAGTTAGTTGCGGTATGTCGTCCATCGTTAATTGAACAAAATCAAGGCCTGTTCACTCTGGAGCAATTATCGCGTCAAGCGCTGGTACATAACGCCACTATGGGCCAGGTTTGGGAATCCTGGTTTCGATCAGCAGGTATGGCACTTTCTGGCCCGCTGCCCGGCCTTTCGGTACAGAACTCCGCACAGGGATTGGAGGCGGTTCAGTCGGGTGAGCGGATCTGTCTGATCGACCGTCCTTTGGTGAAGGATGAACTTGCCTCAGGCAAACTGGCTACGGCCTCGCTTCATAGTTATAGCGGTGGCCTTGCTTATTACCTGGTTTGCGCTAATGAGTCTTCGACTTACCCCCCTTTGCAAACCTTCAAGCAGTGGCTGTTAGCCATAGTGAAATCCAGCTGAGTTAATTGCTATGTATTGCTGCAGGCAACGCAGTTGGTGATAGTTGATTAGGGCCGCCAAGCTGCGGTTGAAGTTTTTGGCACTGAAGTGCCCGTTAGCTTATCCCACGTCAAAGCCGAATCACTTGCCCGTTTCTTTCTTTGTTAAGCGTTTACTTAACTTAAATTAACTTATTAGAAATTTAATTAACTAACTCCAGCGCTCAGACTGATTCCGCCCGCCTAAGAATACGTCAGAGATTCATATGGGGAGGCATAGCGACCAAAATAAAATAACAACGGAGCACTCTATGGAGTTTAACAAAACGTTCAAATCCTTCGCCGGATCTTGCGTCCTGGCTACTGCACTGGCCACTCCCGTTCTCGAATCCGCCCACGCCGGCGACGACTTTATCCTCGCCCAGGCAATGACCACCGATCATATATTCCACGCCTCTTCACAGAAATTTATGGAAGCCCTTAAGGCCCAGAATTCTAGCTATGCAGTGGACTACCACCCCGGCGGAGACTTGGGAGACTGGACCTCACAGTTCGAGCAGACCATGCAGGGCGTGATCCCAATGACGATGACCTATGGTGCCTCTGAGTTTGATGGCCGACTGGATCTGACCTGGCTCGGTTACGTGGTAGATAGCTGGGACAGTGCACGCGAAGTTTACGGACCCAAGGGGCCGATGCTGGACGTGTATAACAAGATTCTGGCGGATTTGGATTTAGTCGCTCTGGGAACGATCCCTGCCGGCTTTGGTTCCATCACCATCCGCAACGGTGTTGGCAAGGTGCCCACCAACTTTCCTGAGGATGCCAAGGGCATCAAGATGCGGGTAGTACCTACCCCACTGGCAGTCGAACGCTTTAAGAACTGGGGTTTCTCCGCCGTACCTATGCCTTTCTCCGAACTCTACACCGGCCTGCAACTGGGTACCGTGGATGGACGAGCCTTTGGACCGGCGGTAGAGATCTGGCAGATGCGCGACGTGCTTGAGACCTACATCCTCACCCGTGACTACTTTGAGCACGCGTTTTGGCTAGTCAATAAAGACTGGTGGGAAGACCTCCCCGCAGCCGAGCGTAACAAGATCCAGGCTGCTGCCGACGAGACTTTGGCTTGGGCTTGGGCTGAGTCCGAGGCGATTGACAACAGTTACCTAGAGAAGGTGAAAGACTACGGCATCAAGGTGGTCGAACTGGATGATGCGCAGCTAGCCAAGGCAAAACAAGTGCTGTACGCCAAAGAGTGGCCCTTTATGGAGGAAGTGGTCGGTGCCGAGATCATGGCTATGATGCGCGATATAGCCGGCATCAACTGATCCGCAACGAGTATTGAACCACCGGTCGTCACCTCCATCAGCGGGGTGGCGGCAGCTTTCAGTCTCTGCGAGGTCGCCCCATGAAACACTCTAGTCCCCCCCACATTCAGCAAGATCACATTCAACAAAAACCGGTTTATCCGGTGGGAGACGCTGACTCCTACAGCTACGACCCCGAGCTATCTGACCATCCGCTCCCCCCGCATCTTAGTGCCATACCGGCAGCGTTACCCTCCGG
>JBALWS010000156.1:0-9439 GCA_036960405.1 Halopseudomonas sp.
AACTCGGCACACCAGCAACACGCATCGGCCACACTGGAAACGATCACGCGGGAATGGTTCAAGCTCAAGGCCGCTAAAGTCACCCCCGCCTATGCCGAAGATATTATCCGCTCACTGGAAAATCATATCTTTCCAAAGCTGGGCAAACTCCCGATCAGTAAGATCACCGCGCCGCTAACTATCGAATCCTTAAAGCCGCTGGCCAATACCGGCAAGCTGGAGATGGTGAAACGGATCAGCCAGCGACTCAACGAGGTGATGATCTACGCCGTTAACACCGGAATCATTCACAGCAACCCGCTGGCCGGTATTCGCCATGCGTTTGAGACACCCAAGGTTGCCAACAATCCAACACTCAAACCTGAGCAATTGCCTGAGTTAATGACGGCATTGAGCAGAGCCAATATCCGCATCGTTACCCGTTGTCTGATCGAGTGGCAGCTACATACCATGACGCGCCCAACCGAAGCCGCCGGTGCTAGATGGGAAGAAATCAACCTCGATGACAAGCTATGGATCATTCCTGCCGAGCGGATGAAGAAACGCAAAGAGCATGTGATACCGCTAACCCCGCAAACCTTGGCGTTGCTTGAAGCGATCCGGCCTGTCAGTGGGCGCTCACCCTATCTGTTCCCCAGTGATATCAATCCGAGAAAACACGCTAGCAGCTCAACCGCTAACATGGCACTGAAAGAGCGTATGGGCTTTAAAGCGCGACTCACCGCACACGGTATGCGGGCGTTGGCCAGCACCACGCTCAATGAAGGGGCGTTCGATGTTGATGTGATTGAATCGGCGCTGGCGCACACCGATAAAAACCATATACGTGCGACCTACAACCGCGCTCAGTACATAGAGCGCCGCCGCAAGATGATGGAGTGGTGGAGTTCGCATATTGAGGAGGCTGCCACCGGCAACATGAGCATGGCCAGCGGCCATAAGACCCTTCGGGCAATATAAAAAGGAAGCTGCTTATGGAATACGCTCTCTCTGAGAATCAAAAGACTTCCCTTGTTAGGCTGCTTTCTCTCAACGAGCGTGAAGCAAAATTACTGTTTAAAAACATCGAGTACCAAATGGATGAGAGTTTTTTGCCCCCTAAAGGGTCGAGAAATGTTGTAGCTAAGGATAAAGCGGCGCTCTTAAGTCAGATATCAAAAAAGGCAGAAGAATTAACAAGGCTCTTGTCCAGGCTAGATAGGACGCTCATTAGTACTATTGATGGGCACTTAGGCAGGGAGATAGGTGCGCCTTATCTTGACGATAAAATTACTATTGGGGGGCAGCCCGCGACTTGCTACCCCAGCATGTCTTCAGAAGATGCCGCTAAAATTATCGCTAAAGAAGCTTTTTTACTGGGGCATCATATTACTGATTTATATGGTTGTGGCTATATGGAAAAAGTCATTGAAGCTCTTTCTATGGCATGGGGCTCAGTGCCTTCAATACAAAGAATAAAAGTTTCCAATGACAGCAACTTTATCCACTATTTGGCTATCGTGCTTGACGAAGAATCAACTGAAAAATTAGTAAAAAATGTGCGCAGATCCAAATGGTATAAGCACAACGAAAAGTACTTTAGTGGCACAGGACAAACTTAAGAAAAGTATTACAAGTTTGTCCTGATACAGTTTTTTCCTGAACAGCAAACTAGCGTCTGACTATCCCAGCAACGGAAATCGGACACTATGGAAACCCAACTCAAAATTCAGCGAAAGCCCGAAACCTTATCTCGTTACGGCCTAGCCCGTTCTACGTTTCACACTCGCATCAATGAAGGTCTGATCCCGCCGCCGATTTCTCTCGGTGAGAGAGCGGTAGGTTTTGCCGCGCATGAAACGGATCAGGTATTGGCCTTTATGATGGCCGGTAAATCTAAAGAGCAGATCCGCACCCTAGTCGCACACCTCATTGAGCAGCGTCAATTGTTGGTGGGGGGATCGGTATGACTCATTCACAAAGCCTACCTTATTCGCGCACTATTCAAGATGACGACACCGCCCAGTGGAAAACAACGCTCGCAACGCTAGAAAGCGGCCAACGCCTCCATCGGTATCTAAATCGAGATTTATTTGGCTCTGAGTCGCTTCACAGCATTATTAGCCATCTTCGCAATGACAAAGGCTATCCAATCGAAGATGAATGGGTATGGCGCTTGGATTTTACGGGTAAGCGAAAGCACGTAAAAGAATATTACCTTTGCGGCAGTTACTTGGCCGAACGGCATGTTGTGCTTGAACCAGCTTCGGAGGGTTTGTGATGAGTAGAAGCCGAGCTGTCCACCAACACTGTAAAGCCTGTATCTATGATCCGTACAGCAGCGGCACATGGCGACAGCAAACCGAAGCCTGTTCATCCGCTCAATGTGCGTTATGGCCATACAGAGCCGTATCACGCCCCAGAAAGCGCGCCGAAGGAAAGGCGCAAGACTCACTCACCCCCAGCACTGAAAAGCTGTTGCTGGATGGCGGAAGCAAGGTTTTAGCGAGTCCGGCAAGGGGGAGCTGATGAGCCGGACAACCAATAAAAAGCAGGGAACCAAAACGATCATCTACAAAGGTTTTTTCGGAGTCCCTGCCGTAGTGCTAAACCATGCCGACTATATCGCCTTGTCACCCAAGGCGGTAAAGCTGTTTAACGACATCGGCGCTCAATACAACGGCAGAAATAACGGCGATCTATGCGCCAGTATTACGCCGATGATGAAACGGGGGTGGCGCTCCAGAGATCAGCTTTCCAAAGCTATTAAGGAATTGATCGCGCGTAACTGGATTATCCAAACCCGACAAGGTGGCCTCAATATGGGGCCAAACCTTTACGCAATCACCTGGCAACCGATCGATGAGTGCGGCGGCAAGCTGGATGTTCAGCCGACCACCGGCGCACCACGCAAGCTGAAGGAATAACAGATCAGGCTGACCGCCTACAGGTGCTGACCTGACCGTATAGAGGTGCTGAACCGTGATTGTTGACCAAAACCAAGACCGCCCACAGGTACAGGCAAGACCGTATACAGGTACTGAAAAGCTCCTTTTTAGCCTCTCACCTGACCGTATAGAGGGCACCTTTATATATTTACCAAGGGGTAGGCAGGAACACGGCACAAGGCACAAGGCCATCTAAAGCAGCAAGATTAAATGTTGGGCTTATTTTCGTATCAATAGACCGTGATACACAGAGACTAACGGAAAATCATTAAAAGTGAATTAAGCCCTAAATTTCGTACTAGAGAATCAGCGCATGCCTAGAGGATTTCACTGCGGCCATTCGGAAACTCGCCTCTACACAACCGAGCGATACCGGATCAATGCTAAGTCGTTCAAGCAACTTCTGGTGGGTAGGTTAGGAAAATACACGATTACACAGAATCATTTATCAGACGAGCATCGCAGCTTTGAGCTATTCGACACCACAGAATGGGGTCGGTTGATGTTGTTCAAGATCAACGGTAAGCAATGTCCTGTGCCGCTATCACTGGATGACCGCAGCGCCAGCAACAAACTCTATCTGATTTGCCCCTACTGTACCCACCAGCGACAACACCTATACGCAATGCGTTTTGGCTACGCTTGCCGAACCTGCGGCCAACTCCACTACCCCAGCCAGAGCGAACGGGAAGAGGCACGACTGATGCGGAAAATCAGAAAGAAACGTATTCAGGTATGGGGGCATGATTGGCCGGATGTTTATAACCTGATAGAAAGCTCTGATTGGTGGCCGAAACCGCTAGGGATGCGGTGGGCGACATTTGAGCGGCATCGAGTGGAGTTGAAGCGGCTAGAGGATAGACACTTGGGGATGATGTCGAAAAGGTTCTCTGTTTTATTTGTCGGTATCTAAGAAATTGATCTTGCTGTAATTTATAGATTCGAAATGATGACACCGGATGTGTTGCCTGCTTTGTTGGCTTTGATCATGTGATGTTTGCTAGTAGGCGTCATCATATTTTTGGTAACATATATGTTGCTATAAGGCAGTAGAAGGAGCTATGCTTTGTCACAAGCAAGTAAAAAGAAAACTCTGGAATACCTGACCTCTGATAACGAGAGTCCGTATTCCGATTGGTTAAAAGCCCTTGGTGATGTGAGGGCCAAAACAAAAGTTACTCGAGCTACGCATAATATGAGTCTCGGTAATTTTGGTGATCATAAGGGCGTAGGTGACAGCGTTATGGAACGCAGGCTTACGTATGGCCCTGGGTATCGAATTTACTATGCGATGGACGGCAATCAGATCGTCCTTCTTCTGACTGGTGGTGATAAAAGTAGCCAGCAGAAGGATATTGAAAAAGCAAAGGCTTACTGGGCTGACTATAAGGCTCGGAAGTTGAAAGGAGATGATCATGGCGCTAACACGTGAGTTCCGCGAAACAGTAATGGAAATGGCCAAAGACCCTGAGTATCGTAAGGCTCTGGTTCTTGAAGCTATTGAATGTTTTATTGATGGTGAGTTTGAGACTGGCAAGCATCTGCTGCGTGATTATCTGAATGGGACACAGGCGTTCCCTGAAGTGGCCAGCGAGGTACACAAAGACATCAAAAGTTTGCGGCGGATGGTTTCTCCAAATGGGAATCCAACTTCTAAAAATTTGTTAGAACTGATTTCTGTTTGTCGTAAACGTGAAGGATTGCTTGCTGCTTAATAGCGCTTAGGTATGGTGTGACTTCGCTCTATAGTCACACTGAAAGTAACACTGGACTGTTTTGTTGTTAAATACATGTCATAAAATCAATTGGTTAGGATGTCTGTTCGACGGTCTCCCTCCCGCCATTATTTAGTTTCAGCCAGCCTGAAACGATCCGAAAAGCCGCTATTTCTCAAGAGATAGCGGCTTTTTTGTGTCTGTTGCTGTCCTGCTTAAGTTTTGAGCGCTTGTTGAGTGTTGTTTAAGCTGGAGTAGGTGTAAAAAAGCCCTGGGGTGAAGGGGCCTCCAGGGCGGGTGATCGGCACGCTACATGGGGGGAAGGTGTGGCGGGCCGAGTGGTTGAGCTTTGCTAGATCTTGAGGTCGCGTCTTAGTTATACAGCTCCGTGCTCGGGAACCAGTGGGACCAGACCATCCAGAAAACCCCGTTGTGCATCGGTAGTTTGGTCAGGTCTTGGGTTGGCAGCTGGCCGGTTTGTGCTATCTCGGCCATCGTCGCCTCGTCGGGTTGATCGTACAGCGAAACGATTCGGTGCGTCGGGTCATAATTGACTAACAGTTGCTTGCCAGCAAGGTCGAATGCGTAGACGGGGTTGGACTTTAAGAAGCGCTCGGTGAAGGCAACCTGTGCATCGCCCAGATTGACTCCCCAGATCTGTTCCTTATTGGTGAGGCGCGTGTCGGCTAGATCGAGCGTTGGAAAAATTGGCCCGTACTCTTCGCTAAACTGCTTTTTCATCGGTGCTTCGAATAGCGTCATCAACAGGTCGTCTACTACCCGGTCGAACTTGTAGATAAACACTTCGCCGTCGGGGTAAAGCGTCTTAAAGCTTGCCCAGCTCATCATGTCGTTAGGATAGGATTGCAGCGCTGTTTGGTCGGAAAACTCCGCTTCGCCGGTTATTTGTTGGATCAATTCGCCCGACTGGCGGTCAACCATGACCAGGTTGTTATGAGCTTGAATCAGGATGCCCAGCTCTGACTTGCCATGACCGATGTCCTGGTTGTAAACGACCGGCAGGTTGCTAAGGGCGCAGAAGGTCATGACGACCTCTTCTCCGCCGATATTAGCCCCTGCGATATGGGGGATCTCTAAATGCGTGCGAGGATAGCCTTTAACATCACCATTGATCTCTACCGCGTAGACGACCTCTTGATCGGATAGGATCTTATCGGCTTCGGCAACGGTTACATAGTTAGCGTCGTATTGGGCCGGAGGAAAAAAAGCAGCCAATAGAAAGTTGGCCGAAACGATGCAAATCACGACCCCCACCGATGCCAGCGATAGCAGTATGCGATGCCAGAAATGGTGCTTTTCGTTGAGGACCCATAGCCAGCCCAGCAGCGCCAGGTTGCAGGCGATCAACAGCCAGTGATTATCGTAGTAGGTTACTATCCATTCGCGCGGTAGGTTCAGGCTTTGGCCCGGTTCTGTCATCAATACGGCGGAGGCGATCGAAAACAGTGCAGTTACGATCGCCAGCAGGATAAATAACAGTTTGGGGGCGTTTTGAGAAGGTTTCATGAGGCTACCCACGGTGGCAGAGTTGGTTGGTAAGGACGCCCGGCTTCTTGATGGCGCGGGGTATTTTTGTATTCCACAAGAGTAGTTTAATTTCGCAATAGTGCCCGGTATCGTTGATGCGATGTCGGGCACGATGGGAAAAGCCGCTGTGCTTAGTCTCGCGCTGGAATGGTCAGGTAGCGAGCGGAGTCGCCGAGCTTGGCCTGGCTCTCTTTGATCTCTAAGCGTGCGATGGCGCGCAGGTGAACTTCATCTGGGCCGTCAGCGAAGCGCAGCAGGCGACCGAAGGTGTAGAAATCAGCCAGCGGGGTGTCGGGACTGAGGCCCATCGCGCCGAATATCTGGATAGCGCGGTCGGCAACCCGGTTGAGCAGGTTGGGGGCGACCACCTTAATCATGGCGATCTCTTTCTGCGCGCCTTTAGCGCCGATTTCGTCGATCATTGAGGCCGCCTTGAGAACCAGCAGACGGGCCTGTTCGATTTCAATGCGTGAGTGAGCGATCCAGTCGGTGACGTTGCTGCGCTCTTTGAGGTATTTGCCAAAGGTCTTGCGCTCCTGAACCCGCTCGCGCATCAGCTCGAGCGATAGTTCTGCCATGCCTATGGCACGCATGCAGTGGTGGATGCGGCCAGGTCCAAGGCGTGCCTGGGCCATGGCAAAACCGCCGCCCTCTTCGCCAAGGCGATTGGTGACAGGGACGCGAACATCGCGGTATACCACCTCACTGTGGCCTTCGGGAGAGTAGTGGTTAATCACGTTGACGTTACGCACTACCTCAACACCAGGAGTGTTCATCGGTACGATAATCATGCTCTGTTGGTGATGTGTATCGGCGTTGACATCGGTCTTGCCCATCACGATAAAGAAGGTGCAGTTAGGGTGCGAGGCGTTGGTGATGAACCACTTGCGGCCGTTGATGACGTATTCGTCACCCACACGACGGATGTCGGTCTGGATGTTGGTGGCATCGGATGAAGAAACATCGGGCTCGGTCATCGCAAAGGCCGAGCGGATCTCACCGTTGAGTAGTGGGTTGAGGTACTTTTTCCGCTGTTCGTCGGTGGCGAACATGTGCAGTAATTCCATGTTGCCGGTATCGGGTGCGTTACAGTTGAACACCTCTGAGGCCCAGTGCAAGCGGCCCATGATCTCGGCCATCGGTGCGTATTCCAGGTTGGTTAGCCCTTCGCCTGGTTCGTTCTCATTTAGATGGGGTAGGAATAGATTCCACAGACCTTCTTCTTTCGCCAGGGCTTTCAGGTCTTCCATAAAGGAGACCGGGTAGATCCCTTTGTGGACCTCTTCGTGCCACTGCTGATTACGCGGGACGATATGATCGTCCATAAAATTGGTCAGCTTTGTTCGCAGTGCTTCTACCTTGGGGGAGAATGAAAAATCCATCGGAATACCTCTGTTGTCTATCGGCGGGCCGCATTTTGATGGGTTGCGCCCAACTACCGTTTTTTATAGTTACGCGTCAGGAGTAAGGATTAACTTACCTTTGACTGTTCGGTTGATTATTTGCTGCATCGCCTGCGGTGCTTGGCTCAGCGGCAGCAGATCATCGATATAGGGTGTTACGTCGCCGGACTGCAGCCAGCCGAATAGTTCATCCATATTGGCCTGATAGGTCGAAGGCTGGTGTTGGGTAAAGGCGCCCCAGAAAACACCGACGACCGAAAAGCCTTTAACCAGTGCCAGATTGGCCTCGAGTGTAGGAATCCGTCCGGATGCGAAGCCGATCACTAATAGTCGGCCGTTCCAAGCGATGCAGTGGGTGCAACTGTCAAAAGCATCACCGCCGATGGGGTCAAAAATAACGTCTGCGCCTTTCCTATCTGTCAGTTCCTTTACGCTTTTGGCCAGGTTTTGATTGTTGTAGTTGATCAGGTGGTCGGCGCCATGAGACTTGGCTAGTTTGAGTTTTTCATCGCTAGAGCAGGCTGCAATCACTGTTGCGCCCATCGCTTTACCGATCTGTACCGCTGCCAGCCCGGTCGCACCCGATGCACCGAGTACTAACAGGGTTTCCCCCGATTGCAGTTGTGCTCTTTGTTTAAGGGCGTGGTGAGCGGTGCCAAATGCACAGGGCAAGGCTGCGGCCTGCTGATCGCTAATGTCGTCGGGAAGAAGGAATAGCTGGCTGCTATCTATCACTGCTTTTTCGGCAAATCCGCCCAACTGTAGAGAGGAGGCTAACACTCGGTCGCCCGGCTTGAGGTGTGTGACTTGGTCGCCAACAGCGTCGACGACGCCTGCAAACTCACACCCGGGAATAAAGGGTAGGGGAGGTTTGGCTTGGTATAGCCCCTGTACCAGTAGTGCGTCAGGAAAGTTTACCCCGCAAGCCGTAATACGGATTTTGGCGCTGTTCGTAGAAACTGCGGGTTCTTGAGTCTCTTCGTATGTCAGTTGATCAATAGGGCCAAATTGTTTGCAGATAATCGCTTTCATATCAATGTGGCTCTTGGTTTGCCTTGCCGGTCTGCCGGTGGGGCTGCGGGTGACTGTTGTGGTGTTTCGATCTATAATAGATACAAATAATAATACAGGTCAATAAAAATAAGCAAAGATTATTATACTAAAGAGAAGAGTGGCATCATTCCTTCTCTTCTGTTGTGAGGTTGTTGCTTCTTATGGCTTGCGCAAGAGGATTGAGAGGGTGATAGCAAAATAAGTGTGATTAATATTGAAATGTGTTGAAAGTGCATTGTAGTTATGTTTATATTTGCGTCATAAGCGCATGCTTGTATTTGTACTGTTTGGTTATTCGTTTGGCTCATGAGTCAGGCTGTATCGAAAAAAAATAAGAAGCGGGAGATCCTATGAAGAGCAATACCTTGATGGCTGGGGGCAGTTTAAAGCGCTCGGTTTTAACCTTGGCGGTATCGGCGGTGCTAGCTCAATCGGCGCAGGCGTTCGAGTTAAGCTTTGATAACGGCGTCACTGGTAGTTGGAATACCACCCTGTCAGCGGGTGCCTCGATGCGGATGCAGGACCCGAATCAGGAATTTATCGCCACTGGTAACGGCGGAGCGAACCCTAATCTAGGTTCCTCGGCGCAGGATGATGGCAACCTGAACTTTGGAAAGAAGGATGTCTACTCGTCGGTAGTTAAAGCGATTACCGAAGTTGATTTGCGCAAAGGCGATTACAGGGTTTTTGGCCGAGTGAAAGCCTGGTATGACTACACGCTGAGCCAGAAGAGTGTGCCTCATGGTCATGTGCCCAATGGCTATGTAGCGGACGCCAAACTGGACGATAGCGG
>JBALWS010000157.1:0-9433 GCA_036960405.1 Halopseudomonas sp.
GGGCGCGCTGTACTGCAGCGAAGACGACCTACGCCACTGTGCCGGTTTGCTGCTCGGCTCACCGACTCGATTTGGCAATATGGCAGCACCAATGAAATATTTTATCGATGGCACCAGCAGTTTGTGGACCAACGGCGCACTGATCAACAAGCCGGCAGGCGTGTTTAGCTCCACCGCCAGCCTGCACGGCGGCCAGGAGACCACGCTACTGAGCATGATGCTACCGCTACTGCATCACGGCATGGTGATCGCAGGCCTGCCCTATAGCGAAGCGGGATTATTCAACACCGATGCTGGCGGCACACCGTACGGCGCCACCCACGTATCGGGGACCGATGGCCAGCAGCCGTTAACCGAGATCGAGCTGCAACTGTGCCGAGCGCAGGGAAACCGGATCGCTAAACTGGCATTATCACTGGCACAGGACACGCATTGATGGCGATGATCAAAAATAAACTTTCTGTCGAACAGCTAAGCCAGCGTATTTTTCTCAGCGGCCTCGCCACCCGGCTGCAACTGTTTGGACTGATCCTGACCTTTGCCCTGTGGACTCTCTGGATTGCCCCTCCGCAAGGCGCCAACCCGCTAGTGATCTGGTTGGTACAGTCGTTCCTGCTACTGGCCTTTGTGCCTTTTATCTTTAAACAGCAGCCGCGCCCTTTCATCTGGTTGTGCTTTGTCATCCTGTTCTATTTCTGCGCCGGAGTTCTCAATGCGCTGCAGGGTAGCTGGTCGGGCATACTGCAAACGCTGCTCAGCACCGGAATTTTCTGCAGCGCGATGATGTACGCCCGCTGGAAAAGCCTGCTCAACGGCATCCACCAACAGCCAGCATCAACCGCAGCGGACGACAGCGCCAATCCATAATGGCCAATTCTGACCCTATCGGGATATTTGACTCGGGTATCGGCGGGCTCTCGGTGGCCAAAAGCATCCGCGAAAGGTTGCCCAACGAGCAATTGCTCTACATCGCCGACTCGTACCACGCCCCCTACGGCGATAAATCGACCGCCTTTGTCGAGCACCGCTCGCATACGCTGGTGCAGCTATTAATCGAACAACGCTGCAAAGCGATCGTGGTGGCCTGTAACACCGCCACCACAGCGGCGATTCACCAGCTGCGATGCCAATTTTCGATTCCAATCATAGGCGTCGAACCAGGCGTCAAACCCGCTATCAACAGCACCCAAAGCGGCGTTATCGGCGTGTTAGCCACCAAGCAAACGCTCGCCAGCGATGGATTCAATCGGCTGGTAGAGCGATTTTCGGATAGCCATCGGGTTGAAACCCAAGCCTGTGTTGGGCTGGTCGAACAGATCGAAAGCATCAACCTAGACGGCCATGAAACCGTCTCCTTGTTACAGCGCTATATCTCACCGCTGCTGGACAAGGGCGTCGATACGCTAGTGCTGGGCTGTACCCACTACGCGTTTTTGGAGCCGCTGATCAGGCAACTGGTTGGCGAGCAGGTGCGGATCATCAATACCAGCACCGCGATTGCGGAGGAGACGCATCGTCGCTTGGGTGAGGAGAACCTGCTATCTGACCTTAGTCAGTCGGGTGGGGAGGCGTTTTTGACTAGCAGTGATGCGGCGGAGTCGAGTGAGGTTTTTAGTCGGTTATGGGGGAGAGTGGTTGAGGTGCGGGGGATATAGTCGCGCCTAGAGTTATTCCTTTTTTAAACACCACTGCCTTTTAAATATCACCGCCAAGACCATTAACAGTCTTATCGGACAGCACCTTTTTCGCCCCCTCGGGCGGCGTCATTTTTGTCAGACGCAACAAAAACGAAGCAACGCCGCTCTTGGACATCCATGTCCTCGCGGCATTCGAACATCCCTGTTCATCAAATGCTAATTCATCGTGCTTCATAGCCCCACGACTTCTCGGCTTCGCCGATTTCATTCAGCACATCCATGTGCTTCACCCTTCGGGCAGCATACAGCTGTGCAAATTGGCTATCCTGCCAATTTGTCCTGCGCGTTGTGCTTGAAAATGGGCACCGCTGGAAACTCGGCCTGCGGCCTCAAACAGCCATCGGCACTGATCCATTTTCAAGCAGCAATGCTCGACTGCGTAGAGGGGGATTGAGCCAAACGGAAAATCACATTTACGATCTAAAACCTTCGCCATTCACCGATTCTCTCAATCCAGCTCCCATTTCCCCTTCGCAAACCGATGAAACTCAGTCTGAAAAAGGCCCGCAGGGTCGAGGCATGGATGCCGAGACGAGCAGCAGGGCCAGGGATGGCCCTTCTGCTTGCCTCAGAGTGAGGTTCATAGCGCCGTAGGCGCGTATCCGTAGGACGGTTTGCGGGGCGCGTTTTCTTTGCTTCTGTTTCTTTGCCGCGCGCAAAGAAATGAAGGCGCCCGATGGGGCGCAATAACACTCTCAAAAATGAGATAAATCAGAACGAATTTAATCAGTTGCTGGTTAAAAATGGTCTGTTACAGTACCTAAATAAAAAATAGGTTATGAGACAACAATCTTATAAACAGGCTCTTAGATTTCAAGCAGAGCATTGATATAATTAGAGATTTTCAAATTGAGTATCGAATTCTTAGAAAACGATTTTGACAAGGTAAGCTATCTAGTCAACCTACTAACCGCTAGAGCAACGGGGTTAGCGGCCGACTCATACGAATTTGAAACATTGCGCTATGAGCTCTTAACAAATCCAAACCTATCTCCTATGTTACCTCAGTGGTTGCGGCAGCAACGCAACCTAGATTCATTCTGGGGTTTTATTAAGCCAAAATTTGATACTTATGCGGCAAGACGTACATATTTGTCAGAGCAATTCACACCTATTCTTGACGCCTTAGAGTTTGATCAGCCAATTCAATCAACTGCACCCTTAAATCCAGTTCAAGACACCACTAAAATTCCTCCTGCGGTGACTAGAAATAAAAGAAAAGTATTTATTGTTCACGGTCATGACAATGAAGCAAAGCAAGAACTTAGTCGCTTTATCGAAAAACTAGGTCTTGAAGCAATTATTTTGCATGAACAAGCTAGCGCTGGTATGACAATAATCGAAAAAATTGAACACTATTCAAATGATGCAGATTTTGCTCTTGTACTGTATACGGCATGTGATCATGGGCGGGGGGCTCACGAGTCAAAGGTTCCACCAAAAAATAGAGCTCGTCAAAACGTCGTCTTTGAGCATGGCTACCTTATGGCGAAGCTAGGCAGAGAAAACGTATGCTCGTTAGTCAAAGGCGATATTGAAACTCCAAATGATATTAGCGGCGTTGTGTATGTCACTCTGGATGAATATGGAGCTTGGAAAACTGAGGTTGCCAAAGAACTAAAGGCCTGTGGGTACGTAATTAATAGCCTTATTTAATCACCAAGCAAGCCTAACAAAACCAGCTAACTGGCTTGAACTTCAAACCACTACGCAGCATAAAAGAGATATCAAACATGAAAGACGTAGATAAAGGCTTTTACCAAAGGGCTGATGCCCATATTTTCCTCTCCAACGACCAAATGGCCCCGGAACTGAAACCCGGAGAGGTCAGCGCATCGATGATGTTTGCGGTGGCGCGCTTTAACGCCTGGATCAGCGCCAGCGGCTTTAACAGTGGCACAGAGATGACCGACGCCAAAGACAAGATGATGGATTACTTCATCAACGAATATAAAATGATGCTCAGCGAGAATCTCGATGACTACATCGAAAACTTCGACGACTACATGAAGCCCGCCGAACAGCAGAACTAAGAGCTATTATTTTAGCCAACCAGCGCCCTTGAGAGCCAAACAAAGGGAGCGGCGCGAATTGTTTATTCCGACCGTTCCCTTTAGCATAGCCACCCACTAGATTCCGACACCCTACCCTGGCAGTTTGCCCCCATAGCAGGAACCGATCTTGAACAGCAGTAACGGCATGCGCCTCAATAAATTCATCAGTGACTCAGGGTTCTGCTCGCGACGCGAAGCGGACAAACTGATTGAGCAGCGCAGGGTCAAGATCAACGGTAAGCCTTCCGAGCTGGGCACTCGAGTGCAGCCCGGTGATGAGGTTCAGGTTGACGGACGACGGATCAAAGCCAGCCCGGTTAACAAGTCGGACCGGGTCTACATCGCCTACAACAAGCCGATCGGCATCACCTGCACCACCGAGCGCGACGTCCGTGGCAACATCATCGATGCGATCGGTCACAAGCAGCGTATTTTCCCGATTGGTCGGCTCGACAAACCATCGGAAGGTTTGATTTTCCTGACCAGCGACGGCGATATCGTTAATAAAATCCTGCGAGCTGAGAACGCGCACGATAAAGAGTATCTGGTCACGGTGGATCAACCGGTCAGCCAGCGTTTTATCGATAAGATGACCAAGGGCGTACCGATTCTGGGCACCGTCACCAAACCGTGCACGGCGCAGATTACCGGCCGTTTCGAGTTCAAGATCATCCTGACGCAGGGGCTCAATCGACAGATTCGACGGATGTGCGAATTCTTGGGTTACAACGTCACCAAATTGAAACGAGTACGGATCATGTCGGTCTCGCTGGGCAAACTGCGACCCGGCCAATGGCGCGACCTGACCTCCAAGGAGATGGATGAGCTCAACGGTGCGGTGGCCGGGTCGAACAAGACCGCAGCAGTCCCGTCTGAGACTCGCACCAGCCAGCCTAAAAAACCGGCCTCTTCGAACGCTTCAGCGGCTCGCAAAAACGCCCCGCAGAAGCCTAAGCTTAACCGAGGCTCCCAAGCCAGCAAGAGTGCCAAAGGTTCCAACAAGCCGACCAAAGCAAGCCACCCGCGGGCGGCAAAAAGGGCCAAGCCGGCGCAACGAAAAGTTAGAAAATAGCCTGAGATGCGGTACTAACCCGTCACTCGAGTTGTTCAACCCCTCACCCCAGATCAGCAGCGACACTTATGAACCGACGTAAAATGATCAAGCAAAAGCTTGAGAAAAAGGCCAAGAAAACCAACGCCAGAAACCAGATCAGTAACAAACCGCGCTATGTGTCCAAGGCGGATAGAGAAGCGCCGGCTGCCGAGAGTGACAGCGTCAACAGCGCGGAATCAAGCTAGCGGTAATCAAGCGGGTTGGAGCTAGAAGTTTTCATCGGTCAGTTCGGTAGCAACAAGCCCGCCACAACGGCAACACTTGCCCTCGATAACGACCATTTTACCCTGCGCGTACTCGACCGGGTCGCGCATTCCCAGGTCGGGTTGCTGACACTTATCGCACCAGGTCTGAGTCAAAAACGCCTGCTGCTCATCGTCTGAGCGGCTGGAAAAATCACGTTCTGTCCGTTCCATCTGAGAGTGTCCTTTAGCAAATTATTGTTTGAATGATGCGCGTATTAACGGGCTATCCGATTACCAGCCCAACACCTGTTTCACAAACGGGATGGTGACCTTGCGTTGAGCCGACAGCGACGCTTGATCCAACCGCTCCAACAGCTCAAACAGTTCGCTGGTTTGACGAGGACTGCGGTGAAAAATAAATTGCGCCACCTCGCCACTCAACTCGATACCGCGATCATGCGCCCTAGCACAGAGTGCCGCCAGTTTGCCCTCATCGTCGAGCGCCTGAATCCGGAATACCACTCCCCAACTCAACCGTGAAGCTAGATCGGGTAACGCAACGGCCAACTGCCGGGGCGCAACATCGGCGGCGACCAACAAATCTTTGCCGCCATCGCGAATACGGTTAAACAGATGAAATAGCGCTTCGTCCCACTCGGGTTGACCGGCTACCTGCTGGAGCTGGTCGATACAGATCAGATCCAAGCTCTCCAACCCATCGAGCACGCCTGGACCGTGCATCTTGAGCTGGTCCAGCGGCAGGTAAAACGCACTACGTTGGTAACGTCCGGCACAGTGACAAGCCGCTTGCAGCAGATGCGAACAACCCGCACCGGCCTCCCCCCAAAGGTATACAAAGGGCTCGCCGACCCCTTCGGCAACCCCCTCGACAGCCTGTACAGCCAGATCGTTGTGGTGACTGTAAAAGTTCTCCAGCGTGGCATCATCGCGCAAGCCGACACTCAGTGTCAGTTGATGGGGTTGTAGTGGGTGTTTGTCAGTCTCTGACACAGCGAACCTATCTGGGTAGCGGGGCGGCAGTTCAATGAACTTTTTAGCTTCTACTTATCGAGCAATAGCTAGCGATGAGCGATTATAGCGTTCGCAACCACTGCCGTCAGGTAGAGATTTAAGTCGCTCCACTGTGGCTCTTATCGATCAGGCTTTGCAGCGCCAACACTCCGGCCTCACGCTGCACCGCATTGGTATTGGCAAATCCCAGTACCAGCCCAGTCTTGGCGGGCATTCCGGCCAGGTAGTATTGCGACAGCGCACCGCCACCAAAGCCTGCCGCGTTGAAATTCTTCAACAGCGCCACATCGTCGATAGCATCGATCTGCAGCACCAGATGCATGCCGGCACTTTCTACCACCGCGGTCGCCCGCCCTGCCAGGTGCTGTTCAATAAGCTGCGCCATATGGTCCCACTTTTGCTGGTAGAGCTGGCGCATCCGCCGCAAATGGCGGCCAAAATGGCCTTCGTCAATAAAATCTGCCACCACGGCCTGGCATAATTGCGCCGTTTCTCCGGCCATACAACGTTTGGCCCTGGCAAACACTGGTGCCAGCGATTCGGGCACCACCAGATACCCCAGTCGCAACCCCGGCAACAAGGTTTTGCTGAAGCTGCCCAGATACAGCACCGGTGTTTGTTCGGTAATGCCCTGCAGTGCCGCGATCGGCTTGGCGTGAAAATGGAACTCGCTGTCGTAATCGTCTTCAATAATCCACAACTTATTGCGTGCGGCCCAATCGAGCAGTTTCAACCGCTGCGCTGCTGGCATAATGCCGCCAAGCGGGTATTGATGGGTCGGTGTGGTATACATCAACCTGGCGGTGGTGCGAGCCGGCAGCTTGTTTACGTCTAGCCCCTCCGGGCCAACATCAAGCCCTACCAGCTCCGCATTGCTAGCCAGAAACGCCTCCTGGGCGCCCTGATAGCCAGGATTTTCGACCATCACCCGGTCGCCATCATTGAGTAGCACCAGGGAGCACAGCGACAAGGCTTGCTGAGCACCGTGGGTAATGATGATCTGATTCGGTTGGCAGCGAACACCTCGTGAGGCCCGCAGATAGTTAGCCAACGCTTGCCGCAACGGCTGATAACCGTAGGCGTTGTCATAGCCCATCAGCACGCTGCGGTCCTGGTGTCGGCGCTGAATCTTAAGCCAGCTTTTAAGCGGAAACTGACTCAGATCGGGCAGCCCGACGGTAAAGGGTAGCGCTGCGGTTTGGTGGCTAGGCAGATCTGCGGGCTGTTGTGGCCAGCGCGCCATCTGCTGCAGGGTAGCGCCGTACTCCGATAGTGTCGGTAGCGGCTGTACGCTGCCAGCCGTAGCCCCGATACGCAACAGCCCCCCTGGTAGATCCTGGTTCACGTAGACGCCACTACCGCTACGGCTGTCGATATAACCTTCCGCTTTTAACTGGTCCAGTACCGCGGTAACGGTGTTACGACTCACGCCAAGCTGCTGGGCCAGCAGCCGCGATGACGGTAACCGCATCCCGGGCACCAGGCGACCGCTGCTAATCCGCGATGCTAACGCTCGGTGCAACTGGCTTTGCAGCGGTTGGTCGGCTGTCAATTCGATGTCGCTCAGCATGATTTATCGCCCCACCCGTTCCAACAATCCCTTAAATCGGCACCATCAATCAATCAAAACTGGATCTTTATGCAGATCCAATCGTATTGAACAATCAAACCTGATATCCGATCAAAAATCCACCCGAGGTCCTATTGTGAGCCAACAAGAGATAGCAGCCAGCCAAATCGAAACGAGCGCCGAGCCAAGCGATAACGGCTCTACCGAACTGATTAAAACCGAGCGCAGCCGTCTGCGCCGGGTGGCCGAGCGCGCCAGCTACAAGCGCCGCGATACTTACCGGCTGATCGACGACCTGAAGCTGGGTCATATCGGTTTTGTGGTCGACAACCGCCCCTTCGTGATCCCCATCACCCTGTGGCGGGTCGAGGATGACCTGTACTTTCACTGCCTCAACAAGAGTCGACTGCAAAAAATACTCGAGGCAGGACAAGAAGTGTGCATCTCATTTGCCGAATGCAGCGAGTGGGTATTGGCCAAGTCGGCCTATCATCACAGCGCCAACTACCGCTCGGCGGTACTCTACTGCAGCGGCCAACGAGTCACCGATGAGGCAGAGTTTGATCACGCGTTTGAAGTACTGATCAACCAGATCGAAGCGGGCCGTTGGGACCGGGTACGCGCGCCCAATACCACCGAGCGTAAAGCCACCGCACTGATGAGGATGCGCATCGACGAAGGCTCTTTTAAAAGCCGTGACGCTGGCCCCAGCATAGACCCCGAAGATATGGCGCTACCGGTCTGGCATGGCACCGTGCCGGTATGCCCGTTTCATCAAGACTGAACGGTACCGGGTTACTCAGATAGATCGAAAAGGAGAGCAAGCATGTTAGAGTTCAGGCCCAATTGCGAAAGCTGCGATCAAGATCTGCCGCCGGACTCAACTCAGGCGCTGATCTGCAGCTACGAATGCACATTCTGCAAAAATTGTGTGGAACAGCTGCTGGAAAATGTCTGCCCCAACTGCGGCGGAGGGTTCAGCCCACGACCGATTCGCCCCCAGACCGACCGCAGGCCTGGCGTCAGCTTAGCGCATCAACCCGCTTCGGCCACTCGGGTGCACAGATCCTACAGTGGTGATGAGATAAGGGCGTTTTCGGCTATCGTCAAATCGATCGATCCGGCTAGCCGTTGACGCCTGCCAAGCCGAGCCGATCAAACTGGCTCGGAGGGCTCCGCGTTTGGCTCTGTAATCGCTTCGGTCCCGGCATGGTACAACTCGCTATCGCGGTAGCCTTGGTGCAGATGGCGCAGCAGCACCATGACCACCGCCGCAACCGGCAACGCCAATAGCACCCCGGTAAAGCCAAATAGCTGGCCGCCAGCCATGATCGCGAAGATCACCGCCACCGGATGCAAACCGATTTTGTCACCCACTAGCACGGGGGTTAACACCACCGCTTCGAGCACCTGACCGGCGCCGAATACTAGCCCCACCAGCAGCAGATAATAGAGTTCGTTAAACTGCAGCATCGCAGCGATCAACGAAGCGCCGATACCGATGATAAAGCCCATATAGGGAACGATACTGGCCAGCCCAGCAACCACACCAAGAATCAGTGCCAAGTCTAATCCGACCAAGCCGAGACCGATGGCGTAAAAAGCCCCTAAGCACAGCATCACCAACAACTGACCTTTGATAAAGGCACCCAGGACTTCGTCGCACTCGCTGGCCCAGCGATTGACATGCGGCTCGATACTCCGTGGCAGCAACGCCCCAACCTGAGCCACCATTCGATCCCAATCACGCAGCAGGTAGAACGCCACCACCGGAATCAGGG
>JBALWS010000158.1:0-9399 GCA_036960405.1 Halopseudomonas sp.
TTTATGTCAGTGCAAACATTCGGGAAACTTGCCATTTTGTGATGGCACTCATAAACAGTTTGATGACAGTGCGATAGGTAAAGAAGGACCTGGAATTAACGCAAGCTCTAATGAAATTCCTGTTGCTAGTACTACGGTAGAAGAGCCTACGGTCGAGTTTATACATCAGTTGGCTAGGGATGGATTATCGAAGGTGGGGCACCATGGCCCTATGACCTCGATGGGGGTACCTCGTCATTTGCTACCGCATTGGGATGACATTCAAGTTATGACCGCTCAGATGGCAACTAAACCCTTGCTCGAAGATGTTGCCGTCAGTACCGAACTCGTCATTGGGCCAAGCGCTAAAAAGCCGCTCAAATTGAAAATCCCCCTGTTTGTCTCCGACATGAGTTTCGGGGCGTTGTCAGAAGAAGCCAAACTGGCTTTATCAAAAGGGGCTGAATTATCAGGCACGGGTATTTGTTCGGGTGAAGGGGGGATGTTGCCAGAGGAACAGGCCGCTAATTCTCGTTATTTTTATGAATTGGCAAGTGCTCAATTTGGACTCGTCCCAAAGCTAAACCTCGTATGTGATTTCTGTTCGTCGGCTCGCAGTTTTGCGCTCGGGCTTCCTTCAGACAGTCCCTCGCGGAACCGCCCTTGCCTTAGGCTAGTAGTAGTCGTTCAATGACTTAAAGCGAAGGGAATCAACCGCTCACAGGGAACAGCGATGATCATCGCCACAACTCATCGACGTTGGTTCTCCTACAGGGGACTTTCACCCCATAAGTTCATGCCCATGCCGGGCGTACACAAGTTTATTCAGCGGATCGCTTATGCGTCCGCTGATAAGTGCGTTGTGCCGCTGATTCTCTCAAGTTGAAGAACTTATTCGCAACTTCCATTTTTTGCCACCGAATTATCTGTGTATGAGGCGCTTTCGAGCGACTTTTGGGTGCCCGTTTGCATAGCGGCTAGTGATTATTTTGACACAGCTAACGGTCTGCTTTGGGCGCAGGAGCGGAAGTCAGCGGATCCTTCCAAAACAACCTATAAAACGTACTGAGTGGAAGGATACGAAGAATAATGTAACCCTTATAATCCGCAAAATCTAAGATGACAAAACTATAAAAAATATATAATTGCGTCAATAACATTACAAACTAGTATTTCAACAGAATTAAAATTCTGTAATGATATTGATAACGGATCACGAAACCAGGAGGAAAAAGAGAACTTTTTTATCTATAGAGAGCAAACTCAATGAGTGTCCTAGCAACCGCCTACCGAAACCTGATTCCCACACGATCACCGCGAGAGGAGGCAGAAAATAAACAGATCTATGGTGAACCTGTAGTCTATCTAGATATTTTGCCAGGGCTCGAGAGCTGGGCGAAAGAGTTTTCTAGCAACGCCCCCTACATCGCAACACATCAGATCAGCAAACATCTAACCACAGAGGCTACTAGCCTCTATAAGAGGTTTATCCAAGAAATAGGAAGGTTGTCTGTTGCTCACTTAAACGATCGATCAGCGCGTATGACCGAGATCGTCTGCCATTAAGAGAGCGGTTGAGCCTTTTTTAATATCGACTTCTCTTGTTCGAGTCGCTTTACTCGAGCTTCCAGCTCCTGAATACGCTGTTGCTCTGGCGTGAGAGCTTTGCTCTTTGGGGTAATGCCATTGCGCTCTTGTTCCAGCTGCCTAACCCAGCGAGCGAGGGTATTGGCCCCGACATCGAGAGAGCGGCTAGCCTCGGCTAATGTATAGCCTTGGTCGAGAACGAGACTGGCAGCCTCCTGCTTAAACTCAGTTGAAAAAATACGACGCTGTCTTGTCATTGAACACCTCTCTTAAGGTGGTGACATTACCACCTAAATCGGTGTCCGGGTTTAGTAGACCACTACATAGTGGGCAAGATCATAAGGTGTGTAAGGGACTCACGGTGCCAGAGAAGTGCTGCCACCGGCAAAATCTCGGGGACGCACTGGTTCATGAAAAATCTGGATTAGACAGCCCAAAGACAAGGGGCGTGTCACTTTGGCTCTGTACTATGCTCAATTGACAACGAACCTGGATCGATAATAACGATGGATGATCTCCTCTGGATAGGCCCGGCACTGATCGCCGGTATTGTAGCCGTTCGCATTGGCCTGCCGCCCATGGTTGGCTACCTCCTGTGTGGCTTCGTGCTGAATTTCACTGGCGTGTACGACCACGATCGGCTGACCATGATCGGCAATCTAGGTGTTACGCTGTTGCTGTTCACCATCGGCCTAAAGCTCGATCTGCGCTCGCTTTTTCGCCCGCTCATCTGGGCAGGGACGACATTGCACATGGCGATCGTCATCGCCGTATTCGGTACTGTGCTTTTCTGGATGAGCTTGGCTGGCATCCAGGCGTTCGCCGGCATCGGTATCGGCAACGCCATGTTGATTGGTTTCGCGATGAGTTTTTCCAGCACTGTGTTCGCGGTCAAAACTTTAGAAGACAAAGGCGAGTACCAGTCCAGGTACGGCCAGGTCACCATCGGCGTACTGATCATGCAGGATATCTTCGCCGTTGTATTCCTGGCTGCGTCCACCGGCAATCTGCCATCGGTCTGGGCACTGGGGCTGCTGCTGCTGATCCCGATGCGTTATATGCTCATGGCCCTGTTGAATCGCGCCGGGCATAGCGGCGAGCTGCAAACTCTCTACGGCATCGCGCTGGCTTTCGGCGGTTATGCCCTGTTCGATGCCGTCGATGTAAAGGGCGATCTCGGCGCATTGATCATCGGCGCCATGTTGGCATCGCACCCGCTGGCGGGAGATGTCTCAAAACGCCTGCTGGGGTTCAAGGATCTGTTGCTGGTCGGCTTTTTTCTGAGCATCGGCATGTCGGGCAATCTGACGGTCTCGGCCATGCTGGTCGCTTTGCTCCTGACGGGGCTGGTCATTTTCAAGGTTGTCTTGTTCTTTGTATTATTCACCCGATTCAAGATGCGCGGGCGAACCGCGACGCTGTCATCATTGACGCTGGCCAACTACAGCGAATTCGGATTGATTGTCGGTGCAGTCGCGGTGTCCAACGCCTGGCTGACCGAGGACTGGCTGGTAACGATCGCGCTTTCACTGACCATGACCATCATCATCGCCGCACCTATTAATACACGTGCAACTCGCCTGTATGAGCGCTTGCTACCAACCATCAGAAAGTACGAAACAAGAGCGTTGTTGCCCGAAGACGAGCCTGTTGATGTAGGCGATGCAAAAATTGCGGTGATCGGTATGGGCCACCTCGGCACCGGTGTGTATGACCGGCTGGCACCGGATTATGGCAACGTCCTGATCGGTATCGATTGCGACCCCGACACCATTGCCACGCACAAGGCCGCAGGCCGCAATGTCGTTCTCGCCAACGTAACCGATGACGAGCTGTGGGAGAACACAACCAGTACACCCCTGGAAATAGGGATACTCGCGTTGAAACGCCACGAGGAAAACCTGGCTTTGGTCAACCGCGTCCGCGAACGCAATCGAGAGGCTAAGGTGTTTGCCGTTGCCAGGCACGAGAACGAAGTCGCAGAACTCATCGATGCCGGCTCCGAAGCAGCGTGGAATATGTACTCGGAAGCCGGTGTCGGCCTGGCCTCCGAAGTGATCACCTATTACAAAAACAAAAACAAGGACACGGGCAACAGCTAGTACGCATCGTACTAGCGTACCCAAACCATCCGGAGAACCGATTGAGCTCGCACGATGAAGGACACCGCCTATCAAGGCGCAGCAGTCGGACACCCCAAAGCGAACACGAGATCAGTGTTCGTTTATGGTAAGTGTTGCGACTTGGGGTCACTCATAATGATCAGCACATATTTTGGTTTAACCAAGCCCTTCAAACCGCAGGCTATAAAATACACACGGGTATTTACCGCCCAACCCTTGCCAGTTTGCTGTCAAGTTGCTGGCGCAGTATCTGCTCATTGGTCGGGATAGTGGCTATTCTGCCCGGTTTTCCATCGGGGGATACGAATATCGCTACTCCATCCCGCAGATTGTGCTGGCGTGCAAACGTCAGCCCCTGAGGTGTTCCCAGGTCGGCTACTACAAAATCCATTCGATCTTCATAGTCACCTCGGACTGCGTTAAGGCGATTTAGTGCATCGCCGCCGGCCGGAGAATAGCTTTCGAACCCCAGTACCAATGATGGCCTACCCTGGCCGATAACGGACAGATCTGCGCTCATGGGATTTATCATGGACTGGGTAGTGATAAAGATGCCTGCGAACAAGGCGACGATAACAGCGAAGGGAATACCGATCCGTTTAAACATGTGCTTTAGCGTTCTCCCAAGAACAAGACTCTAGTTTAAGGCCACACCATCCATGCCAGCACGGCAGTTGTACTCTTAAGGCACTAATATCGGCCATGAGTTCCAAAGTTTCTTCGGTCGAGAAACGGGTGTGGTCAGATCATGCCTTATGCCTTCACAGGAGCAAGCGTTGGACTGGTAACGCTCACTGCGCTGTGAAGATCATGGGTACTGCCAATTGTCTTGTAGGCTGATATATTTTGTCCGTACGACAGCTGTTGGTCGATTCCTTCCCAATATAAAGTTCTGATCCAATGACCCTTTGTCGCAACAGCTGACGGCTCCCCCCTGATCACAATTACTACTCCATAGATACTCAGGGCGGTAGGATAGACGTCTTTGGCTTGGACGATACCTCAATGAATGACAGAGCTTCCGTTATATACAGCACTCATATCAAGCACGAGTGGCTTGATTACAACAACCATATGAATGTTGCTTACTACGTCCTTATTTTCGATAAGGCAGGCGAAAAATTGGTTGCCGATCTAGGATTGAGTGAGGCTGTGACTCAAAAAACCGGGATTTCCTGGATGGTGCTGGAAAACCATGTCACTTACGACAATGAAGTAGTACGGGATCAACCCGTAGAAGTGCGCGCCCAGTTGCTGGATCATGATAGCAAGCGCCTTCACCTCTATTTTGAGATGTATGCAAAGAACCATGATGGGACCGAATATCGGGCTTCGACACTTGAGCAGATAGCAATGTGTGTCGACCTCAAGGTTCGTAAAAGCTGCGACTTCCCTGCCAGCATGCTAGAAAACATTCTGCTTAAGGCGAGTGAACAGGCCGATCTCAATAGGCCTGACAATATAGGTCGTATAATCGGTATTAGACGGGAATGATATGCAACATTACGATTCCTGGCCACGTCCGCTGTGTGTCGGCAAGCACCCCCTGGTTCTGATCCAAACGATGGTTCCCTTCAATGCGAAAGAAGCCCAGTACAATGAATCGACCAGCCTCTTGTAGACACCTCTCTACCTGACACTGATGCTGTTAGACTTAGCGTCACATGTGGGCTTGAGCAACATCACTGATGTCAGACATTAATACGTAACATCTCTCTACGCTTCTGACTTCCATTTTGCTTATTCGACACACATACAGGCACCGCAGGGGCGATAACCAGATTCGATTGCCGCTTGCTCATCTGCAAAGAATACGCGGTGAGATGAGTAACCATTTTTAAGGGCTCGGTTGGCTGCAGGACAATCAAGCTTGCCATAGATTTTGGCCTTGCTGTTCCCTCCGAGTTCACCAGCGGTGGTACTTTCTACTACCAATCCGCTTGGAGTCAGCAATTTGTAGATTTTCGACATAAATCCTCCTTAAACGTCGATGCCATCCTTGCCTGAGGCACCCGATCTCAGATGCGATAAAACACTTATATTAAAGATAATTTATTGATCTGAAGTGGTGCCTCTTGACCTATGAGAGGTAAATTTCATCCTGGCTCGGACTCACAGTCCAAACCCATCGGGACAAACACTTCTAACCTATTGATTTATTGTCGATCCGAACTTCACCTTACTGTGGAACCCATATGATCGAGCAGAGAATCAACAGTCCAACCAAAGACGATAGCAACGGCTCACGAACGCCTTATTCGGTAGGGATATCTTTAACGCTCTTCAGTCTGACTAGAATTTCTTGACGCCCTCCATCATCAAGCAAAGCCTCCGCTATTTTTTCAGAAGTGACTTCATCTACACCGACGGCTTCGATAATTTCAGCGACGTAATAAAGAACATCGGTTCGGTTATCCATATCTTTGGCATGTTTAAGATTCATGTACTCTCCGATCATAGAGCCGCTCTTACTGATCACCTGGTGGACCGTTCGGATGGTCATATCGCCCTCACTTCTTTAACTTCAATTAGACTGTATATTTATACAGCATAACTACAATCTTATAACTGGACAAGCGGTCATTACAGTTCTGGTCAAGCCCTGTGAAAACCGATCTCCTTGGTTGCCGGGGCTGACTACGCCGGGTTACGCTAGGGCACGTTAAGCAGAGCCAAACAACCTTGGTTAATCGCAACCTAAAACAGCCGTCAACACTAGAGAGCAAGCATGACCGATTCATTGCACCTCCCCTGCCCTGACTGCGCTGGAATCAACCGTATTCCGGCGTCAAGACTTGGCGATGATCCCAAATGCGGCCGCTGTCGTTCGCCGCTGTTTCAAGCAAAGCCGGTCGAGTTAACCAGCGCTAACTTTCAGACCCATGTTCAGCGTAGTGACATACCGGTACTGGTCGATTTTTGGGCGCCCTGGTGCGGCCCTTGTAAGATAATGGGGCCCGCGTTCCAGTCGGCGGCGTTGCAACTCGAACCCCAATTCAGGCTGTCTAAGGTCAATACCGAAGAAGAAGCCGACCTCGGGGCTAGACTGGTTATTCGAAGTATTCCAACGCTGGTTCTGTTCCAACACGGTAAAGAGGTGGCTCGTCAAGCGGGCGCAATGGGACAGTCCGATATCGTTCGCTGGGCGCAGAGCCAGATCAAACCCTGACCTCTAGGGAGCCTGGCGCAGGGTCAGCTTGTCGCCTTTTTGGGTGAACTCAATCTCCCTCAACACGCTCATCCCTAGCAAGATATGTTTGCCGGGCATATTGGGCAAAATGGAGGCGCGGACATTGAACAGCTCGATATCCCCGATCTTTAACTGCCCGATAACCGTGGCGTAGGCTGTGGCAGTGCCGTTGGCGGTTATCGAGCGCTGGCGCTTCCCTTCGACCAAACCTAGCTGCTGCTGAAGCCCACCCGGGATGGCAACGGTGGTGGCGCCGGTATCGACGAGAAACACCACCGGATGTTGGTTAATGCTACCGCTGGTGACGTAGTGACCTTGGCGATTACGCACCAGGGTGACTTCGGTCACGCCTAGCGCGCTGCTACTTAGCGGTGATCGGTTGGGGTTAATCTGGCGCTCTTCCCAGTCACCGAAGATCCAGGTCAATAGTCCCATCGCGATGATCCAGGCCAGAATCATCATGTTTTTGCCAATCTTTGGGGCTACCGGTTCGGCTTTCATAGCTGGTCTCAATACACCTTAGAATCGCATCACGTCTGCGGCCGGGTGTGGCTATGATGATGCTCATCGCTGCCGTGACTGTGGCTCTGCTGCTGCACATCGACCGGTATTAGGTTGAGTTTGCCGTGGCGGACACCCGGCTGTGAAATGATGCCGTTGGCAAAGTCTTGCACTTGGGCGGTCGGACCGTTGACCACCACGGTCTCCATACAGTTGTCGTGGTCGAGATGAACGTGCAGGGTCGACACCGCCACATCGTGGTGGTGATGCTGGACGTGGGTCAGCCGGCGCGCGAGTTCACGTTCGTGATGATTAAACACGTAGGTCAGCGTACCGATGCAGTGGCTGGCACTGTCCTGCTCGATCCGTTCGGACTCGAGCTTGTCGCGGATCAGATCCCTGATCGCCTCTGAGCGGTTACGGTAGCCGTGTCCCTGCAGATAGCTTTCAAACTGCTCCACCAGTGCTTCGTCGAGTGAAACCGAGATACGTTCCAGCGCCATAACCTGCTCCTTAATGATCCAGCGGCAAGCTTAACATAAGCCTTATCACTCAAAAGAGATGCTAAAGCGAACAGCCAAAGTCGTCGCGACTAAAGTTTTATACCCAATTGATGCGCTGTATCAATGATTATTAGCACCATACTGGTACCATCCCCGCGGTCGTTAGCACGGCACCTCTATCATTTGAATTTCTGCCCAGGATATTTTCTGTGACCCCCGAGATACTGTTCGTCTTCGGCCTACTGGCCCTGACCATCATTTTGTTCATCATCGATCGCATCCGGATGGATATTGTCGCCATGATGGTGGTCGTCGCGTTGGCAGTGTCTGGCGTCATCACGCCTGCTGAAACGGTATCGGGATTTGGCCAGTCGATCGTGGTGATGATCGCGGGGCTGTTCGTGGTCGGTGAAGGATTGTTTCGCACCGGTATCGCGGCTTCAGCCGGACGACTGCTACTACGCCTGGGCGGTACCAACGAGGTCCGTCTGCTACTGCTGATGATTCCGATGGTGGCAGGTTTGTCGGCCTTTATGAGTTCCACCGGAGCGGTGGCGCTGTTTATTCCGGTGGTACTGAGCATGTGCCGCAAGGCAGGTCTGAGCCCGTCGCGATTGCTGATGCCGTTGGCGTTTGCTTCATTGATCGGCGGCATGCTGACGCTGATCGGCACCCCGCCCAACGTGGTAGTCAGCGGCCAGATGGAAACCGCTGGACTGGCGGCATTCGGCTTCTTCGATTTCACCCCGATCGGCTTGGTGATTTTAGTCGTTGGCACGCTGTATCTGGTGTTTGTGGCGCGCCACCTGCTGCCAGAGGGCGAGGTTCGCGAATCGGAACACCCGCACCTGAAAGAGTTCGCCGAGCACTACGGCATCACCGATCACCTGCACAAGGTCAAAGTCCCGGTCACCTCGGACCTGATCGGCAAGAATGTGATCGAAGCGGGCTTGCGAACCCACTACGAAACCACCCTGTTCGCGATCCGTCGCAACGGCAAACTGGTCTCCAGTTTGCTACCGGTGCTGGCCAAAACTGAGATCATGGCCGGGGATACCCTGATGACTTACGGCAACCCTGAGGACATCGGTCGCCTTTGCGGTGAGAAGAGTTTGATCCTCGAGGGCTTCCCGGTCGGCGAGATGACCCGCCTGCATCAGGAGTTTGGCGTCGCCGAGGTACTGCTGCGACCACGCTCGCGGATGATCGGCAGCACTATCAAGGAGGGTCGTTTCCGAGAAAAGCTCAACCTCAGTGTGATCGGTATTCGCCGTGACAACGAGCCGCTGATCGCCGAATTCAACGGCACCCCGCTGATACAGGGCGATACGCTGCTGGTCGCCGGGGGCTGGCGCTATATCGAACAACTCGAAAAAAAGCGTGATTTCGTCATCCTCGAAACCCCAGCTGAGATGAGCGACGCGCCTTCACGCAGCGAACGTGCACCGGTAGCCCTGGCTATCATGCTATCTATGCTGGTGCTGATGGTCTCCGGTACCCTTCCCAGCCTAAGCGC
>JBALWS010000159.1:0-9070 GCA_036960405.1 Halopseudomonas sp.
CTGAAAACCTGTAAAGGACAGCTCCCACCGCTTACAAGGGCTGACATAGAAAGCAGCAATTTCGTTCTGCGCTGCGTTGAGTTCAGATTTTGCTTCGCGCAGGGATTTACGAATAGTGGCTAGCTCTTTGTTCTGTATTTTGATCTCCGAATTTTTAACCACCATCTTCTTCTTGAGATCTGCCACGTTTCTCTTTAAACGCTCAGGATCTAATGCCTTTAGCGTCTTTAATTCAGCTTTGACTTCACGTAAATCTAACTTTGCTCTATCAAGTTCAGCTCGGGTGGTTCTGGCTTCTTTGTCCATTTCAACTAGAGCTTCAAGGCGCTCTATAGCGGGTTGGTCGAACATGAATAATCTCGTTTTGAGGACAACTTATTTTGATTGGCACTTTTTGAATAGTGCCGAGATATTACTACAGATGACCTTTTTTGGAGATATTGTCAAATGTGGTGTACGAGCATCAGGCGGCGTTCCGGTCTGATTGATCCATTACTTGTTCTCCATCCTTGAACTCAACGTTGTTGACCACCAAGGCCAGCAGATTGAATCCCTTGATCCTTTTCCAGTTCTTCTGCGCCGATTCCAGCAACTTGTAGACCATCGCCAACGTCGTGTCGCGAGAGCCGCAGTTACGGGTTCGCTTAGTGCGTAACCGGACTGTCGCGAAGGTCGATTCAATCGGGTTGGTCGTCCGAATATGCGTCCAGTGTTCCGCTGGGAAATCATAGAACGCCAGCATCTCTTGCCGATCCTTGGCCAGACACGCCATGGCTTTGGGGTACTTGGTGCTGAAGCGTATCTGAGCGCGATCAAAGGCCGCATAAGCTTCATCACGTGTGGCGGCCATCCAGATGTCGTGTAGCGCCTCCTTGACCTTGGGCTGCATCGATTTGGGCAGCTTGTTCAGCACGTTCGCTGTCTTGTGTACCCAGCAACGTTGGTGACGACAGCTGGGATAGGTCTTGGTCATCGCTTTCCAGAATCCCAGCGCACCATCACCAATAGCCAGCTTCGGCGCTATATTGAGACCGCGCTCGCGCAGGCCAAGCAACAATTCCTCCCAGCTTGCCGTCGATTCTCGAAAGCCATCCTCAACCGCCACCAGTTCCTTACGGCCATGCTCTGTCACCCCTATGATCACCAGTAAGCACAGCCGGTCATCCATGCGGACGTTGCTGTGAACGCCGTCAGCCCAGAAGTAGACGTAACGCTTGTTGTTCAATTCGCGGCGTCGCCATTGGCCATGCTCTTCCAGCCATTTTCCTTTAAGCCGTGTGATCGTATTGGCCGACAGTCCCTTGGCCTGGTCACCCAATAATGCCGCCAGAGATTCCTGAAAATCTCCGGTGGATATGCCCTTCAGATACAGCCAGGGAAGCAACTCTTCAACACTGCGCGCTCGCTTAAGATAAGGCGGCAACAAGTTGCTGTTGAATAGAATTCCCGATCCACTACGGTCACGCACTTTTGGGACCTTGATCTCAATATCGCCGATTCCCGTCTGCACGGTTCGCTCCGGCAGATGGCCGTTACGCACAACGGCTTGGCGACCGTCGATCAACCGTGTATTGGCATGCTGATCAAGCAGCGTCTGTAACTCAGCCTCTACGGCCTGCGAGATCAATTGGCGCGCCCCAGATCTCAATAAATCGGTAAGGGGGTCAATGACATTGCTCTCTGGCTGAGTCGGGGCGCTCAGGGTAAACTTACTCATGGCGTATCTCTCTTCTGTTGATTGTGATCTGGCGAGATCAATCAACAGGATACGCCACCCTCTCTATCTTTCCCCGTACACCAGAAATCACCATATCTCTTTTTGAGCTACGTCATTCAGCACAACAAAGCAGCTGATTTGTCGATTTAACTCTCTCGATCACACGTAGGAAGCGCCTAGGTTTCTGTTGGCTCAGCTATTCGGCAGCGCCTTTTTTTTGACTGGCCTCCCCTACCAGGGCTGATTAATCCCTCAGTGCGGCCAAACTATGGTTACAACGTTGGTCAGGTTTCTTTGTTTTTCGTGCCGGTGTACTATGTATAGTGTACTGGCGTACAGTACACTATACGGGTTTCTTAAAGAGGTGAATGTGGCTGGCGCAATCGAAGAAATCGTAACGCTCATCGACGGTATTTATGAGAAGACAGGCCGGGTTCCGTCGCAATCAGATGTACGGGTCGAGCGTGGGTCTGGGTCGAATACGACAATCAATAAAGCACTAAAGGTGTGGCGTGATCGCAATGGCAGCAAGGGCCTCCCTAAGTACCTATTGGAAGCAGCCCGGCGAATGCACTCAGAATCGGTAGAGCATGTTGCTAACCAGATAGAAATTATCCAATCACAGGCTCGACTGAAGCTTGCGGGGGAGGTTGCAGCGCGAGTCGAGCTGGATGCTAAGTACAAGGCAGAGCGCAAGGGGAATCGAGCCAGGATTAAAGAGCTGGAAAGGGGGCTGGCGGAGACAGAGAAAAGCCTGCGCTCGGCAGAGTCTCGGTATCATAATGAGCAAACGACCACGGCAGCTCTGCAGGCGCGTGTGGATGACCGGAACCGCACCATTATCTCACTCAAAGAGGATCTGCAGAAAGCCAGCGAGCGGAATGATGAGCGCTATACGAAGGCGATGCAATTACTCAATGATCCACACAAACTTGGTGTACCGCTATACGCTTCGGTCCGTGCAGAAAGTGACTTGGCTACCCAAAACATGGCCGCGATTGATAGCGGAGAGTATCCATTTAAGGTGTCCGTGATCGACACGAATTCCGGGCAATACCAATTCCAAGGTGGTCCTGGTGGGCAATACCGGGCCAAGGATATTGATCTCTACGCGCGTGTCCCTGGTGGACGACTGATCTGTCTAGCGGCCAAACCTAATGCCTGGTCATGTCCGGACGATCTAGGCGGCTACGAGCCAAGCAATCCAGCGCGTTTTGATGCCTTCCGTCGTCGCGGAATGCAGTAGTGGTTGCCGGATTCACTACTTTGCTTGGAAAAATTCAATACTATGCTTGGGCGACCGCTGGTGGTTCCCAGATTGAGCGTTTTAGTTTGATGGCCTGTTGCCGATTACTAATTGAGCAAAGCGGCTTTGTAAATCGGACTCCTTGTGGTTACATGGCGATGTAGAAAGAAATCAGGGGCTTGGATTAGCTCTTTTTTTAAACTCGGTTTAGTTCCGTAAATGTTAATTTACAGTACATAAGTTTCTGGAATAAAAGTTGGCGGGACTTTCTTCACGGATTTTGAGCAATTCAGATAGGTGCCAGACGGCAGTTAGAGGTTGCTCAATGAAAAACCAAGTACGCACATAGCGGGTAGAACCATGCAGCAAGAAGCACTGAACCTAAGTTTAGTACAGCCGGTAGATGAAATCGACATTGCCAAAGAGTTCGCGCTATCCGGTAAAACTGCCATCTCCAGACCAGGTGTAAGTCTGCCGCTTCGCTTCCTGTTAGAGCGAGGTGTTTTCCAGGGGGCCAAGTCAGCGATCAACTTTGCGAAGGGTCGGGCAAGCCACGATGCTCCGGCCATTGCCCAGGCGATTGAGGGTGATGTGTGTGCTGAATTCGATTTGATCCATGCCCCCGAGTGGCCTGTGTTTGGAACCCAATATTCAGTTTTATTCTCAGGTTATTGTGCGAATGTGCTACCTCCACGTTGCAGATCAATTTTCTGGCGACAGGTCGCTTTGCTAACAGATGAATACGGCAGAGCCTATGTCGCTGTCAGGTCTTGTAAGGACCGGGCGATCAAGGGAAAGCCGGAATACGACGGTGTGAGAACGAGCATCGGGAGTTTTCAAAAAGGGTATTCTGCAGGCGATCTAATGGACGAGGCTAGGCGGTTCTTTCCGCATGTTGAGCTGCTTCAACCCAATGAAAGCAAAGGTTTTTTGATCGTTGCCTGTAAGCATTGTTTGCACCTTCAGGGATAGCAAATTAATACGGAGATTAGACACAATGGCACACCCGCAATCCTATAACGTATCGTTCAGATTCCGCTCCCTACCAACACATTTATTAGAGGGGGTGATGGCGTTCAATGCTGATCAAGCAGCAAAAAAAGCCCGGCAGGATATGATCGAAAAACACGGTTATTCCAGTGAAGATTTGCAGATTTGTACGGTCAGCACCAGTCGAACCAGGACTGAGAAAACAGAACTTGAAGTAGCTGCATAAGGGGAGATTCAGGATGGAGCAGATGATTCCATATAGTGCCGGGGGTGGTCAGATTGAGGTCCGTCGTGAACACGAAAAGCAGCATAATCCTGCATTTCAGTACCTTACTAAGTTTTCAGGCGAGTCCAGACGGGTGGCGCATTCACGCCTTAAATGGGCAGTAAGGGTGGCCGGAGGCACTTCGATCATAGACACAGATTGGAGAATCTTGGACCGGATGTTTATGAACACCGTGCGAGAAATGATGGAGGCAACGAAAGTCAGCCTCAGTGCTATTAATGGCGTTTTCTCTGCAATGAGAGGTGTTGCACAGCAAGCATGGGAGCTTGATTTGATTGGCGAGCGCCAATTCCGGCTCGTTATGGAAACCAAAAACATCAAGATTACACGCGCTAAAAAGCAGCGATATATTGACCGTACAGAAGTAGAGAATCTGTTACGGGCAGCTCGGGCTATGAAGCGGATTAAGGGTATTAGGGATGCTGCGGTAATTGCTCTGCTGTACTCCGGTGGCTTGCGCCGTGCCGAGCTTGCAGGGATGTGTGTCGAGGACATACACGTTGAAGATCGTGGGATTCTGATCCAGGGAAAAGGTCAGAAGGAGCGCTGGATTTACCCGCCTGATTCAGTGTGGGGGCTTTTGCTGGAATGGCTTAGAGAAGGGCTTTTCATTAGTCCTGGTCACATTGTGTATAAGAGTAGGACCTCAAAGCCATCGAGAAATGAAGACGATCAGAAGTCAGGTGATCCGATCCCTGTGTTTGTGCGAATTAGGAAGGGCGATGATATTTTGGCTGGTCAGCAACTCACCCCACGGGCTATCCAGATTATCTGTGAAGGGTTGCGTGTAGTGGCCGGTGTGAATCCTTTTACACCCCACGATTTCAGGGGATCGTTTATCACCCGGATGCTTGAAGAGGGTCACGACTTGAGCATGGTTGCCAGCCTGGTAGGGCACAGCAATCCTGAAACCACCGCAGGCTATGACCGGCGTGGTGAAGAGAAGCGAGCGGAAGTCTTCCGCAGTTTGAGAATTGAATTTTAAAGAGGGATAGGGATGTTTGATTTACCAAGGACAGGGATGGTGATCGAGGCTCCTGATGAAAATTCAGCAGAGCCCGGCAGTCCTGATGATTACAACAGACAACAGTACCGTAGGCTTCAAGCTACGGGTACAAACTGCTCAGGGGCACAGTTCGCACAGTGGTTTGTCGAGATCCAAGGGGGAACGCTTTGTGGTGATGAGGGGCTAATCCTAGATTTTGGCGATGTACCTGATTCATGCCTGAATAATACGATTGAGCTGCATTGGGATGATCTAATTGCTGCCAAGTACGGCCCACGAAAGGAATCCGATAAGCACTAGATATAGTGGTTAGTTTCGAGCGATCGACAGAAGATGTGGGGTTGCAAGTCCAGTTACGCATGATATTAATTTACCAAATATTGTTTTTTAGGTGTTGGTTATGGATTGCGCGACAGAGAACCAGGTAACACGGGATATGCGCCTTCAGGCTGTGGTCCCGCATATCTTCTGGATGGTGACATCGAAGAGCGGAAACTATTTTGATGGTGTCCTTCAGGATGCTGGTGTTGGTGCCCAGGCTACCGGGCATCTGTTCGGATCGGAAAGGTTCGCTGAAGGTGCGTTTGTCGAAACTTCTACCGTTGTCCAGGTTGGTGAAGTGATTGGCATTGGTCCCTATGTAGAGACTGAAAGTGGTCATCGGTATTTGGTATCCAGCGTGGAGGTAAATCCCCATCTTGATGTTGATAACTGGCTCATGAACAAACGACGGCATCTGGCAATAAACAAAGAATATTTCAAACCGCTTCAGTGGTCTTCATAGCGGTCAATCTAAGGGAATTGGAGTAAATGTCATGGAGAATTTGGGCGTATTCACCAACGGAATTGAACAACACAATGCGTTGATGGCCGCTGCTATAGAGTCTGATGGGATCTATGTAAAGCACGATGAAAAGCTCTCCTACACAGTAGGCTTATCGAGCGTGGGTCTGCCAGAGCTGGTAGCCGTCGGGACCGACCAGGAGCAAAACAAGGCACTGTTGTTCGATCTTTTCTATGCCGTAAAGCACCAGGTACTCAAGTTAGAACCGGGTGCAGTTGACGGGCTCTTTTTTGAAGACGGGTTGGCCTTGGCTACGATGTCTGAGGCTGAAAAGCAGTCAGTCTTATTCGCTGCCCGGACGTTGTACGGTTCGTGGGACTTTGCAGCCATGAAGATGGTTAATGGTGGTCGTAATGGACAGCAGTGATGGCAAGGTGATCTCCTTCGAGACACATCTTAAAGCCAGGCAGAACAAACAGCGATTGAAAAATGAGCTGACCAGGAAGATGGATCAGTCGGGTTGGACGCTGGCCGGTGATCTCGGTGATCTCGGTGATCTCGGTGATGCCGGTTCAGATGTCTGTGTGTACTTGCTGGACAGTGAAGAAGACGCGGCCCTAGTGTTTGGCAGTAAAGCTACGGAGTTCGATAGCCAGGCGCAGGGAAGTTGGCATGATCTGATCAACGCATGGGATGTTGTTGCTGACCCGGATCTGCCTTGTGATGGTGAACATTTGCATGTCACTGCTGAACTGGCTCGCCGGGCGATTGCGTTGACCGGGCTGCTACCAGATAGCTCTACGGTCCCTGCTGGACAGAGAGTGCATTTGATCATGGTGATCGACCGGGATGACTTTGAACAGCCACTGGCTTCGGTTGTGGCGATCTCGAATGCGCCGATCATGGATGCGGTATCGGTGAGGGCTGTTTTGGAGCGCTGGGTGGAAGAGTCATGAATAACATCAATCGTCGGTACACTCTTACGCCACGGCCAGAGCCCTTATCAAAAAAATACAACGTGCTGGAAAAGAGCAAATGCCGAAAACGCGAAGTATTTGATCTGAAAATAGAATATAGCGAAGGAGAAAAAGGGCTCGGGTTTAGGGTTGAATACGAGTCTATTAGCCGTAGGGGTATTTTCGGGAATCGTGTTTTTTTTCATTCAAGCATCACCAATCCCAACCCCTCTGAAAGCAGCGGTGTTCCTGCAGGTTATTACCCGCTTGAAGTGGATGGGTTTGATGCTCCAACCGCATCGCTTGGAACGGGTACAGGTAGTTTTTTGTGGCGTATTATTTTCGACAACCTGGTGCCTTCTATTCAGAGCAAAGTCTATTTGAAAGGCACTGTTCTGACGGGTGGCGAAACAGAGTTGCGAAGTGAATTCTGGAAAAAGCTAACGGGCTCACCGGCCCCCTGCGGCCAGAAATTCTGCAGCCCTCTACGGCAGGTAAGCATCGAGCGATTCAATAACTTTTGGACATTTGAAGAGATAGACCTAGAGCAGTAATCGGCATGGGAACGGGCGGCAACCCGAACCCACGCCTAACCAGAGAAACACCAGGAGTGTTATCAATGGCTATTGAGGATTATACCCAACCCCTCGTAGGGAGGCGAAGGGATCTGTTGGAGTCAGAAGTCGAGCAAATTATAACTCTATTACGCATAATCGAGCGTTTGCCTGCACTATCTGAATTGGATGAGCGCCATGTCACACAGGCGACGGCAGTAAATATGCTACTCACTATTCAAAAAAACCATCTGGAGTTGGCCGAGTGGGCGAGTTCTTTGTTGTCTGAGGTGCCTTAGTCCGTGCGGGACGGCAATCGTTATACCGTATCAACCAAGGATGGGAGAATCCCCCGTGAATTGGTTGATTAAAACGTGTTTTCTAGCAATCGTTGCCTCAGATAATTTCTATTGGAGGCAATACCATGAACTATCAACTCAATGTGGACGCACCTAATTACAACTGGTGGAAACCTGTTGGCTTTCATTTAGCGTGTAGCAGCCGTAATTCCAATATGAGCCCTAGTGGGTGGCTTGCTGGCTTAATTGCCATGAGAGCAGCTAAGGGAGCCTCCGTGCTTGTTGTTGAGCGGTTGCCACGGCTCCAGTCCTATATGAAGGGCCTTGGCTTACTCCTCAGTGAAAATGTCGAGTTCAAAACTACCAGCGATCCGACCGTCTACCGGGACTATGATGCAGAATTGCTCGTATTCACGGGCGTCGATGTTGGACTACTGTGCAGCACTAAATTGGAGCGCCGCTTTAGGTCAGATCGAGAGGTCGTCTTCGAGTGCGAATACGCGCCCCTGCAGGACAGAATCCTTGATCAAATATTTGGCCCGGTGTTCGATACGATTTCGGTTCTACCTGGTGCGTTCGATTCGTACAGAGGCGTTGAATCATTGGCCCTGTCCGAGAAGGCTGAACGCATCGCGTCTGTGTTTGAATCAACGCCGTTAGAACAACCTGCAGGCCACACGGATTCGATTAGGTTTCATGCGTCTGGTGAAGTATCGCTGTGTAGATCAGTGACGCCGACAGAGGGTACGTTTTTTAATAGTCAGCTTAGTTCTGGCGACAGTCATGAAACTGGACACCCATAGTCAGCTTCTGATCGTCCTACGTCACGCTGGCTGATCATCAACACCAAATTAAATGGATAGCAAAATCAGTTTTTGGTCATCCTGGTTAGTAAACTGATCGCTTTCGTCATCAGTTGGACAAGCATATTCATGATCTGGAGGTGTTCGTCATAGAGCTGGTCAGTTGAATCCACAGCCCATACCGGACATTGAACGAACGGCTGGTTTCGGCAGTAGCTGCGACAGAGCGGTCACTCAGGTCATAGAATTGCGGTAGGCAAAATACAAGACCTGCCCCATGAACCCTCACTTTCTTGTAATGTCATCCAGCACCCGATTAGTTTATGCTGGCTGATTAGTCTATGGCTATCTATTCACTCCGCTCAAAGGGATTTGGTGTCTGGCGTCAACTATCTTGGCCGGTCCGCGACAACTATGATGGCCGGTTAG
>JBALWS010000160.1:0-9016 GCA_036960405.1 Halopseudomonas sp.
GTGGGAGCGCGAAGCTCGCACCGTGGTGTATGTGGCCGTGGCCGGTCGGCTGGTGGCTATTTTGGCTATCGCCGATCCGATTCGCCCTGACGCAAAAGCGGCGTTGCAGCGCTTGCACCAACTCGGTATCCGCTTGGTGATGTTGACGGGGGATAACCGGGCGACAGCGCAATCGGTGACGGCAGAGCTGGAGATTGATGAGTGTTGGGCCGAACTGCTGCCAGCAGATAAACTGACGCATATTCAGCAACTCCAACAGCAGGGTCAGCGTGTTGGCATGGTCGGTGATGGCATTAACGATGCGCCTGCTCTGTCGCAAGCTGATGTCGGTTTTGCCATCGGTAGTGGCACCGATGTGGCGATCGAAAGCGCCGATGTGGCGCTGATGCACGACTCATTGGATGGCTTGGCTGATGCGGTAGAGCTAAGCCGAGCTACGCTGGGTAATATTAAACAGAACCTGTGGGGCGCCTTTATCTATAACAGTATCGGTATTCCGGTTGCGGCCGGGGTGCTGTTCCCGTTGACTGGGTTATTGTTAAACCCGGTTATTGCCGGGTTGGCGATGTCGTTGTCATCGGTGACGGTGGTGACTAATGCCAATCGACTGCGCTGGTTTAGGCCATCGCGCGTTAATAAAACGGTTTGAATTGCTGTCCAATAGGCTGAGATCTGCATAAACCCACACCATCGCTGATGTATAATGCGGCGCTAATAGAAATATAAGAACGTCACCCTTAATGTTGTTATTTCTTCAGAGATTTCCCCAGCTGCGCCTTATTTTTGAGCGTGGTTTGATGCAGCAGTTGTTTTCGCGGCGCGTGCACGCGTTTGGTTTTAGTGGCACTCGTGCCCAGTACATCAATAGCCGGGTTCGTCTACTCGCGCTGTTGTTTGCGGTCCTGACGCCGTTATGGATTCCGGTCGATTATTTTCTGCTCGACTGGGAGCAATTTCAGCTAATGGCCATCGTCAGGTTGCTGTTTTCGATTGTTCTTTTGATGCTAGCCGGCGTGTCTGAGCTTAATGTCCAGTTAGCCGAGGCGCGACGACGGCTGGTTGTTCTGATGGTCTTGCCAGCGTTGTTTCATCTGTTAACCCAGTCTATTTTGAGGGATGTCGACCACAGCGACCTGCTGGTTTGTTACTCATTCTTACCGTTTCTGATTATCGTCATGCACTGTATTTTTCCGTTGACGATGACCGAAGGGGTCGGGTTGGCGACACTGACGATAACCCTGCTATCTCTGGATAATTTGTTTCAGGCAACGCTGTTCAGTATTCGAGGGATAGGCGATCTGTGGTTGATGGGACTGATTATGGGGGTGGCCGTCTGGGCGCAACTGTCTCAATTGCATATGCAGCTAAAGTTGTTCGACGAAGCGACCACCGACCCGCTGACCGGTTTGCTGAACCGCCGCACATTGATGAAGCAGCTCAACCATGTTCAGGGCCAGCTGCGGCGTAATGGTCGCCCGGTTTCAATGTTGATGATGGACCTGGATCACTTTAAACAGATCAATGATCGCTATGGGCACCAAACAGGTGATCGGGTGCTGGTTCAGTTTGCGCAGATTTTACGGCAACAGGTACGCCGTTCAGATTATGTGGCGCGCTTTGGTGGGGAAGAATTTTTGGCAGTATTGCCCGAAGCTAGCCCTGATGATGCATTGTTGCTGGCTGAGCGAATTATAAAGTGCTGTCGTGCATCGGTGCTGCTTGAGGAACAGAGCGAGGTGCATTTTAGCGTCAGTATTGGTGTCGGCCAGCTAGATGAAGCGTTATCGGTCGAAGCCAGTTTGAGCCAGACCGATGCGGCGTTGTATCAAGCTAAGGATCAGGGGCGTGATCGAGCGGTATTGGCCAGCTAGGCGCTAGCAGATATCACCGCGCGGCTCAGCCGCGCGGTGTCGGTTCAGGCTTGGGTCTTGCAGCAACTTGCGCCTTCGGGCAGGTGCATATGTACATCCTGTTGTGGGTAAGGGATCGAGATCCCCTTCTCGTCAAAAGTCAGTTTGACCTTCTCATTCATATCAAAGTAGACCCCCCAGTAATCAGCCGCGTTAACAAATGCCCGCACAGTAAAGTTGACCGAGCTATCGGCCAGCTCTGATAGCAGAACCTGGCTTTCAGGGTCTTTGAGAATCCGGCTGTCTTCGGCAACCAGTTGCTTGAGTACCGACTTGGCCTGTTTGAGGTCGTCGTCGTAACCGATACCAAACACCATATCCACTCGGCGGATTGGGCTCAGTGAATAGTTGGTGATGGTGCCATTGCTCATCGGCCCATTGGGGATGATGATAGTTTTACGATCACCAGTATGAAGGATGGTATTAAAGATCTGAATCTCCTGTACTACACCTGACTGGCCTTGCGCTTCGATGAAATCACCGACTTTGTAGGGCTTGAATAAAAGCACCAGGACTCCGCCAGCAAAGTTGGACAGACTGCCTTGAAGCGCCAAACCGACGGCAAGACCAGCGGCACCGAAGATAGCGATAAACGAGGTGGTTTCGATACCCACCATCGAGGCTACGCTGATCAGTAGCAGGATTTTGAGGATGGTTCCGGCCAGCTTCTCAAGGAAGATCGCCAGGGTCTCTTCAACGTTCGAGGCTTTCAGGATTCGGTCAAAACCACGGATGATGTAGCTGATCACCCATAGACCGATAAACAGCGTTAGCAGGGCTAATAGCAGTTTGCTGCCGTATAGCGTGGCGTACTCGATGATTTGGTCGGAGTGCTTTTCGAAAAAGTCTAAATTGAGATCTTCCATATTTTTCAATCCTTGTAGAAGACGGCTGAGGAGAATGTTGAGCTAATTAGCGTAGTCCAACTTGGTTTGAAAGAGATAGTAGTGGTTCTTTAAGGCGTTAGCTGAAATAACTGCGGCGTTTTTTTCTAAATTGAATGATATGAATTACCAATAAAAACAGAAACAGCACCAAGGTTTGCTGGGGTAGAGTTAAACCTATCAACGTCCAGTGAACTTCTGCGCATTCCCCCGAGCCGCTGAGAAGGGTTGATAACACCTCTTGTAGCGGGAAATTTTGCAGCAGGTATTCCAACCCTGGGCCGCACTCTGGGACTTTCTCTTTCGGCAGATTTTGCAACCAGATATGGCGTAGGTTTAATGCGATTCCGCTAGCGCTGAGTAGTCCTCCCAGTAAGGCATAGAAACGTTGTCCAAGCTGGCGGGGATTATGAATCCAGGCTAATAAAAAAACACCACCGAGTGACAGAATAGCCAGTCGTGATGCCATACATAGAGGGCAGGGATCGAGCCCCAAACGTTGCTGCAGATAGATCACAGCAAACAATAATGCAGCAGCGCAGGTCAGTAGCCCTAAAAAATTAAGCGAGCGATATTGCGCGGTTGAATCGTTGTTGATGTAGTTCAAATTATTGTTCCAGAGGTGCGGCTATCTTGTTATCAGTCTGTCGCCGTCTTCAACACAGTAACAATAGGAATACCTTGATAAATCAATTGCTCACCCTAGTCAACTGTCATGCTTTCTATTCGGCGCCGTCGAAGCAATTAGGGTGGTAGGGACCGAGCCGATAATGCCGTACAATGCGGCAGATAAAATCTTCTCAGGAGAGTTCCTTTTGGACCCGATAATTGTCTTTCTTCTTTGTGGCCTGTTTCCAATGAGCGCCGCGATTGCCGCTAGCAAATTAATGAAACTGCCCGAAGATCAGCAGCCAGCGTGGGTTCAGGGTGAGTCTGGTATGCGCAAAGTGGTGCTGCTTGGTAATCTGTTTGGGGTGGTTTTGATTGCCGCACTGTGGTATGGCTTCACCCATGTTGACTGGTGGATACCGTTGCTGTGCTTGGTGGTCACCTTTCCTGTTGTTCACCTGATCGTGATCGAGCGGTTGTTTGGTTTGTCCAAAAGCTTCATGTTTAGTGGTGCGTTGTCACTCGCGGTGATTGGTTTGTTATGGCTGCACTGGTGATTGATTGGTTTGAACAACTACCCTCGCTCATGCTGTTGGGGTTTTTTATTGCGGCATTGTTGCTGGGTTGGGTATTGGGATACTTGCCTCAGCGAGGGCGATATCTAGCCGCTTCGAGTCAATGGTCGCAGCAGCAAAACAGCCTTGATACGCAGCTCAGCGATGCGATCACCAAGGTGGAAACCCTTCAGCAGGCCAATACCCAGTTACAGGTGGACCTGTCGGGGAGCCGTGAAAGGGCTCAAGGATTATTACGTTTAGAGTCGCAACTTTCAGAGCGCGATGAGTTGATTCAGCGATTGCAGATCGATAAGGGCACGTTGAAGACCGAAGTGCGAGAGATGCAGGTTCGGTTTGAGGCCGAACAGCGGCACCACGCGGAAAAACTGGCCCTGTTGGAGCAATCCAGTGAGCGGATGCAGCAGCAGTTTACCTTGCTTGCGCAACAGATTTTTGATGATAACAGCCGCAAGTTTGGTACCCAGCAGCAGCAGAAGATGCAAGATATGTTGCAGCCGTTGCGAGAACAGTTGGGTGATTTCAGGCGCCGAGTCGATGATGTTTACGATAAAGAATCCAAAGATAGACGCGGCTTGGCCGAGCAGGTTGCACAGCTAAAGCAGTTGAATCTGCAAATGAGTGAAGATGCGATCAATCTGACTCAAGCCTTAAAAGGCGAGAATAAGACCCAAGGTAATTGGGGTGAGCTGATATTAGAGCGAGTGCTCGAAGAGTCGGGTTTACGTAGCGGCTATGAGTACGAAATACAGTTTAGTGCTGAAGACGAAAGCGGGCGTCGGTTGCAGCCCGATGTGGTCATCCATCTGCCCGAGCAAAAAGATATTATTGTCGATGCTAAGGTGTCGCTTGTTGCCTATGAACGCTACTGCTCGAGCAATGATGAGGCTGAGCAGCAGCAGGCGTTAACCGAGCATATCGGTTCGATAAAACGCCATGTTAAGGGACTGAGTAATAAGAGCTATGAGTCGTTGCCATCGGTGCATTCGCTCGATTTTGTGCTGCTTTTTATTCCGATCGAAGCAGCTTTTCTGACCGCAATCGAGCAGGACCGACAACTGTTTGGTGATGCTTTTGAACGAAATATCTTGCTGGTTAGCCCTTCAACGTTACTGGTAACCCTGCGCACGATTAACAATATCTGGCGCTATGAAAAGCAAAGCGTTAACGCCCAGGAGATCGCCAAGCGTGGCGGAGAGTTGCACGATAAGTTCGTTGGTTTTGTTGCGGCGCTGGAAGATGTTGGTAAGCATATCAACCAGAGTCAGCGAGCCTACGAAACAGCCATGGGTCGGCTTTCAAGCGGCAAGGGTAATCTGGTTAATCGTGCTGCCGCATTAAAACAGTTAGGCGTTCGGGCGAAAAAAGAGCTCTCCACAGCCATCGTGGATAGGGCCGAAGCGGGACTGCTTGAAACTCAAGCCGCCGATTCTGAATCGGCAGACTCCTAAGCCAGCTAGTCGTTAAAGTATTCTTTCAGGTAATCGATAAACGAGCGCATCTTGGCCGGCAGAAAACGCCGGTGTGGGTAGACCGCATAAACGTCGCTGCACGGTTGCTGGTAATCTTCAAGAATCGGCACCAGCTCTCCCCGGTCGATAAAGTCTTGTACCATAAATTGCGGCTTTAAGATGATGCCCACCCCCTGAGCGGCGGCGGCGGCCATTGCTCGTCCGTTATTGGCGTTAAGACTACCACTGGCTTTGATCGAGTGAGACTCTCCGGCGTTGCTGAACTGCCAGTCGTTGTTGGTCGACGAGTAGCTATAGGTTAGGCAGTTGTGTTTGCGCAGATCGGCTGGATGTTGCGGTATGCCGTGTTGCTCAAGGTAGCCAGGAGAGGCGCAGCAGGTCAACGGGTGTTTGGTGATTAAAGGCACCGCGACCAGGCTTGAGTCGGGTAGGGCGCCAATGCGGATAGCGATATCGAAGCCATCCTCAACCAGATTGACTTTGCGATCCTGATAGTTGATATCGATGCTGACATCGGGGAATCGGGTAAGGTAATTGGCGATCGCCGGTGCCAGCTTCAATACGCCAAAGTCGACCGGTGCGGTGAGTTTTAATGTGCCGCTTGGGTGTTGGCTCAACTCATTAAGCGACGCCTCCCCCTCCTCAATATCACTGAGAAGATTCTGACACAGACGCAGGTAACGTTCTCCCGCCTCGGTGGTGCTGACTTTTCGAGTAGTGCGGTTGAGTAACCGTATGCTCAGTTCGCTTTCCAGCGAGGCGATATGCTTGGTAACCATCGCCGGAGAAATCCGGAGCTCTCTGGCAGCTTGAGAAAAATTACCGCAGGTTGCGACCCGGCAAAACACCCGCATGCTGGTTAGTTTGTCCATGTAATTTACTCTAAGTAAACAATCTGTTTGAAAATAGCATTATTAATAATTATTTTGAAATTATTTATGCTGGTAAGCGTGGCTCAGATAGTTATTTTCCGCCTGTGAGAGACTCTAAATATGTTGGTGAATGGTAAGTGGCTGGGGCGGTTTTCGCCGATTGATAAAGCGTCAGACGAAGAGGACCAGCAGGGTAGTTTTGTTCGTCAGGGTTCTCAGTTTCGGCATTGGGTAGGTCGTTCCGAACAGTTTCCGGTGGAGCCAGGGCGCTATCATCTTTATGTATCGATGATCTGCCCCTGGGCATGCCGAACCTTGATGATGCGCTCGCTGAAAGGGCTAGAGTCGGTAATCAGTGTCTCCCGGATTAGCCCCGTTTTAAGCCTGCAAGGTTGGACGTTCGATGGCTGGGGAAGCGATCCTGATCCGCATATCAATGCACGTTTTATGCATCAGCTGTATACCCATGCTGAGCCACATTACAGCGGGCGTGCCACGGTTCCCGTACTGTGGGATAAAAAGCAGCAAACGATCGTGAATAACGAGTCGGCCGACATTATGCAGATGTTTAACGGTGCTTTTTCGCCACTTGCTGAGTCTAAGTTGGAGTTAAGGCCCGAGTCCTTGTGCGAGCAAATTGATCGGCTCAGTGAGCATTACTACAACAGCTTTAATAATGGTGTGTACCGCGCCGGGTTTGCTCAGTCGCAACAGGCTTATCAAGAAGCAGCAACACTGGTGTTTGAATCGCTTGCCGAGTTGGAAGGTGCGCTATCGGGTCAGCCTTATCGCCTAGGCGACCAGGTTACCGAGTTGGATATACGGCTGTTTGTGACCTTAGTGCGGTTCGAATTGGCTTACTACAGCCTATTTAAATGCAATTTACGTCCACTGCAATACTATCCGAGCGTGTGTCGTTATATACAGCGTATTTATCGATTGCCGGGTATCGCACAAACCGTAGACGCGGAAGCGATTAAGCGGGGCTATTACTCGATCGAAGCGCTTAATCCAACCGGGATTGTCCCCATTGGTCCTGCCCAGCCTTGTTTCTTAGCATAACAACGCTATTGGTTAATTATTGTATTGCCAGGCTGCTCCGAACGGTTGATTCATGGGGCTGTTAAGTTATTCAATAGATCGTTGTAACGCTTGTCGCAGAACATGTCGATTTGCTATGGTTTGAAATCGTGATTTTTGAAGCGGCCGTTTCGAAAATGTTGATCAAATAATTCCCTACGGAAACTTTTCTGGTTATATCTTCGGTTGAGTGAGCGTATTAAGGAATACGGTTTACTAAGGCGCTCTCAGTTAGCCAGTTGATAACCGGGTTCTACCTAAAGAGAAGAAAGATGATGGATGTCGATCCTGCTCCGCTATTGGCATTGGCTCGCAATAAAATGCCATTTGGAAAATATAAAGGGCGATTGTTGATCGATCTTCCCGAACCTTATGTGGTGTGGTTTTCACAGCAAGGTTTTCCCAAAGGAGCCTTGGGAGAGCAGATGCGGTTGTTGCACGAGATTAAGGTTAATGGTCTGGAATCGCTGGTAGAGCCGCTAAAACAATGACCCGCTGGCGTGAATAGGTTAGCTGTGTATAATCATTGACACCTAGGTAGCCCATGTTTACGTCCAGTAGCGTTGCGGCAGGATCTAAGATGGTAGTGTTTAGGTGTTGGCTGTAACTAGTAAAGGTAGCCCTAAGTATAGACTTTTGTTGGTCAATTTTTTGAACAAGGGCTGATCCTGAAATGGGAAGGAAAAATTGATGAGTATTGACCTTGGGGCCCGGCTCAAAGATATACGCACACAGAAAAAGCTTTCTCAGCGTGAGTTGGCCAAGCGTGCTGGTGTTACTAACAGCACGATCTCTCTGATCGAACAAAATAGGGTTAGCCCATCTGTTAGTTCTCTGAAAAAAGTTCTAGATGGAATTCCGATGCAGTTGCAGGAGTTCTTTTCTTTGGACGTACCTGAAAAAAAGCAGGTATTTTATCCTGCAGCAGAATTACCCGATTTAGGCCACGGCGAAATTAGTTTGAGATTAGTAGGGCATAATTATCCCAACCGTACCCTTTCTTTACTTAGCGAGACCTATCCGCCCGGATCTGATACCGGAGCAGAGATGTTGACCCATGAGGGGCAAGAGGGGGGGGTGATTGTAAAAGGCGAAATCGAGCTGACCGTTGATGGTGATTCGCAGATATTAAAGGCGGGCGATGGTTATTTTTTCGACAGTAATCTACCGCATAGATTTAGAAATGTAGGTGATGTCGATTGCGATATAGTCAGTGGCAACAACCCCCCCTCGCTATAAAATATTTAAATATCGGTATAGATTTATTGAAAGCGCCTTGAGGCGCTTTTTTTATTTTTATAAAAGTGAAAAAAAATGCCGCTTTTTACTTAAGAGCGGCAATAACTTGCCGATATATATCCCAATAGGTTTTTATCATCGTTTTATAGCTTGTTGTAATCGTTTATTTATAATAATTGCTGGCTTTAAAGTGCGAAGTTGGAAAGGTTATTGCACTGATTAGTAGTTAAAACTAGATATACGATTGGATGTCACTGCTCGTGGTCAATGGGACTGTGAAAAACAGTATGGTTAACACGGAAAAATCGATGATTGTCGCTCTCGATATCGGCACCTCCAAGGTGGTGGCGCTGGTGGGTGAAGTGGGTCCGGATG
>JBALWS010000008.1:0-73039 GCA_036960405.1 Halopseudomonas sp.
GAATTACTTCAGGCTGTATAGGGAAGTGTCGCACTTGGGAGTTGAATTCGCGAGCCCCTTTCCCAGATAAAAAAAGGCCGGACAATGGTCCGGCCTTTTTATCGATTATCGGAAGTTATTTTTTGTGTTCGTCTGGGATCTCTAACCAACCGGCCTTAACCTCACCCAACAGCTTAGAGACCTCATCAAGGGCGACAACATCCAATTCACTGTTAGCGATAGCCAACCGTTGAATCATATAGTCATAAAGCGGGTCAAGATTTGCAGCTACTTCACCACCCTTTTCCAAGTCTAGCGAACCTTTCAGATGCACCAGTATTCGGCTGGCTTTATTAATCTGCTCGCCTTTACCGGCCATATCTTTCTGGCCGATCAGGCCTTTAGCCCGGACAATTGCGGTCAGCGCACCATCAAACAACATGATTATCAACTGATGAGGCGACGCTTCATGAACTGCCGCATCCACGCCAACCGCCTTGTATTGATTAAGCGCTTTCTTGCTATATGTCATCAAATTAAACCTTGTTTATTTTTGAGCGGTAAACGGAAGTCGATCAACCAGCCCATCTAGCGAACTACTGGTGGCATTAAGCGAACGAATGATCGCCTCCATGGCCAAAAATTGACTTTGAAGCATCGCGTGACGCGCTTCCATCTGCCGATCAAGTGTTGTTCTATCAGTATCAATATCGCTCAACTGCTCATTCATTCGCGTTTCACGGGTAGCGATCAGGCCGTTATTTTCTAAGAATGTATTGAGAATATTATTAACTTCGTTGCCAAAGCCTTGAGCAATAGTAATCGTGGCGCTGGTCACACCTGCGGCGACTTCAAGACTCAACCCTGACAATGCACTGCCCAATTCTGGCAGCAGGATATTACCCGAACCAAAAGCCGCAACGCCATCGATAGTCCCCGCCACATCAACACCCGAAGTTGTGGCTAAGGCGTCACGTCCATTATCGGTATCAACACTGATACCTAGATTAGCAATTCCGCCCTGTAGATTACTGATATCGATCGATGATGCGGCTCCAGTCGTGGTCGAAGCAAAACTAAATTTATCATTAGCTGAGTCATAACTGGCTGTCGCCCCCACACCCGCTCCATCCAACGCCAACTGCAACGCGGCTCGCACCTCTTCAGCGCTGTTGTAGGTGGCCCCTAAACTGATGGTTGCGAAACCGGTATCGGTCGTAATATCAAATGCATAGCCGGTAGTATCCAACGGTGTAACAAAACTGTCGACTTCTCCAGCAACCTCAGCAGCCACCGAGAAGCCCAGATTGGCCATCTCAGCAGCGGCTGCTGTGACTTCAATCGTTGACGAGGTGCCGCTACTGTCGGAGGTGATGCTATAGCTATTGGAGCCTCCATCGTAACTGACACTGGCCCCCGTTAACGCACTGTCCAGCGCCCCCCTAATCTCTTCGGTGCTATTAAAGATCCCAGCGCCGTTACCAACATCAATAGACGCTAGGTCGACCGTCACATCGGCACCATCAACCTTAACCGTCATACTGTAATCGCCCACACTGGTATCAAGCGCCGAAGTAAAGACTCCTGCAACATGCGCTGTCACGCCAGCATTTATCACCGAACCAGCGGTTAAATTCGCACTGGTATCGGTCATCGGCTCAACAACAGCAGCCGAGTTAACAGCAGCAGCGGTAGCCCCTCCACCTAAAGCAAAGCGGTCCACATCACTGCTGATATTTGAGAACTCAATCGTCGAGTTATCGCCATAGGTACGCGAAGTAGTGGTAAAACTTCCGCTAGCCGTGTCGTAGCTAATATCTACAGCCGCTGCTACCGCACTGAGATTACTGTCACCATTAATCTGCGCCTGTAGATCGGCGATCAGCGCATCGGTATTGGCATAGTTGCCAGACAAGGTAATGGTGTTACTGGTGGTGCCATCAACTTTGATCTGGAACGAATAATCTCCCGCACTGGTATCCAGCCCGCCCGCAAAAACACCGGTAGCCGTTGTCAGACCAAGGTCTGTCGCATCCGTCGCACTGATACTGCCACCTGCGGCATACCCCTTGGCCGGATCGGTGGTCACTACCACATCGTAGGTACCCGCTTGGGTCGAGGCAGAAGTTTTGACAATGCCAAGCCGGGCATCACTGGTCGAACTGGTACCGGCAAAGATATTAGTTAAGGCATTGAAGTTATTATCCAGCGCATCCTCAAACAGGTCTTCGTTGATCTCCAGATCACCGCTGATCTGAGTCTGAATTCCGATAGTAGCCAGCGCAGTGTAGTTGCCATCAAGCCCTGTAATCGTCGAGGAGATCAACGACCGAACCTGGTTGACCATGGTCTTGGTGGTTGGATCGCGCGACAACGAACCGAGGGTCTGATCTTCGGCATCTTCATCGACATCGGCAGGCGTAGTCAGGTTGCCAGTCTGCTCCAAAAAAATGTTATAAGCTTCGACAAAGTCACGCACGATCTGTTCGCCGAAGCTCTTATCGGCCTCAACACTAACGGTCATATTATCGTTGGCATCGGCCGAAATACCATTAAGAGTAAACTCCAGCCCGTCGATTACATCATCGATATTATTGGTGGAACGGGTAATATCAAGGCCATTTAGCTTAAAGGCAGCGTCCACTCCGACGGTATTTTCAGCCATGGTTTGGCTTGCTTCATCAAATTGAAACGCCGATAGCCCAGAGGGCGCACCCTCAGTAACAGAGATTTTCATCTCGTTACTGGCACCCGATTCCGAAGTTAACTGAATGGCATAGCTGCCACTGGTCTCGATGACCGACGCCTGCACTCCGAAGTCGCCATTATTGATCGCATCACGGATGCCGTTGAGTGTGTTGTTAGACTCATCAATGGTCAGCGTCTTAGTTGCTTTTTCTGAGCCGGTGGCATCAAGGGTAGTAAATCCTGCATCCCAATCGCCGAAGCTAAAGGTCAGGGTACCGTTACCCACTACCGCATCAGCATCGCTAAATCCGGAAGCACTAAGCGAATGTGCCGAGGCCAACTTCGTCACATTGATGCTGTAATCACCAATCGCCGCACCAGGGTCAACAGACGTAGGCGTCACCAGAGTCGTATCGGCGAAGGCCACATTACGCGCATTGAAAGTATCGGCATCGGCCAGCAGGTTCATGCTGTCCTGAATACCCGTCATAGCACTGCGCAAGGCACCGTACCCCGAGATCTGAGTCTCGAGCGTCTTGGTTTTACTATCAAGAATAGTTTCTTTGGGTGCGCGTTCTGCCGCAATCAGACTATCGACCAGCGCGATGGTATCGATGCCCGAGCCACCGCCCAGTGAGGTGAGAATATTAGTAGCCATGACAACCTCCGACGCGCAAATTACCGCTTACAGATAGGTTAGCGGCCAGAACAAGCGAGTCATTATATATAAATAAAGCACGCTCTGTAGGAGATCAGTATCGGCGTTGATCGCTAAGTTTAACCAGCGCCTCTAATGTCCCGCTCAGGGGACCGGGCTCCTACAAAAAGTAAAAACAACTCCATGAAGGTTTTAAGCCAAACCGGGCTTACACCTTTTCGCTGAGCAGCATTCCCATGACACTGTCCAAGTGTTCACGAATAGCCAACGCTTCTTCGGTGGGGATCTGTCGGACCAACTCGTTGGTCTCACGGTCTGTCACCCGCACTACAACCTGCTCGGCGGAATCATCGACGCTAAATGCTAGGGCGCGCTGCCCCTCTTTCATAAACTGATTCAACTTTTCAACCGAAGCCTGCAATCTCTCCGCGGAGACCTTGGCCTGTTCAATCGATCCCTGGGCCGCTTCAGCCTTAGCCGCTGCATCCACCTGCTTCACCTGGCTTTCAGGCTCAACGGCTTGAGGCGCAGACTGAGCACTACCCTGGACCGAAGTAGCCTGCGGTTTTGGCTGCGCCGAAGCTGGAGCTGACGATATCCCGATTTGATCAACCATCTTCATTCCTCCTGAATTTGATCAGTTTTTAATATAACGCTTTTCTTCTGCTACAAACTAAAACGCCATATTAAAAACTAACCGTATCTTCTATTGATATTTTATTCATTATCTCAAAACAACACTGCCCCGCAAGGCGGGGCAGTGTTTCTAGCTGGACTAACCTACCCCGGTGTTACTGGAGTAGAGACAGTACCTGCTGTGGTGCAGAGTTGGCTTGCGCCAGCATTGCAGTACCGGCCTGCTGCAGTACCTGAGCTCGGCTCAAGTTAGCCGATTCCGCCGCGAAGTCCGCATCTTCGATTCGTGAACGCGAGGCCGAAGCCGACTGAGAAACAGAACTCAGGTTGTTGACGGTGAAGTTTAGACGGTTGGTGACCGCACCCATCTCGCCTCGAGCTTCGTTGATGGTATCTAGCGCTTTATCGATAGTTTCAATCGCATTCTGAGCACCGGCAGCGGTGGAGATATCGATGGTCTCGATAGTGTCACCAGCGAAGGCGGCGCTGTTAGTGCGCTGCAAGCCTGTGATAGTTTCAGTCGCATCATTCATCACCAGAGAGATTTCGCCGCCAGACTGACTCTGAAGCGTCAGATCGGTAGCATCTGTTGAGGCAAACACGCCAGTCTCATCCGACTTTGCATTAATCGCTGCTACCAGCTGCGCCTGAGTACCACCTGCAGTCGCATCAATTTTAACGCCGTTGATCTGCAGATCGCCAGCAGCAGTAGCACCAGCCGCAGCACCTTGACCGGTGATTGCGCCATCAGTCTGCGCATCAAGGCCTAGGACTTCTGCATCAACAGCAGTAGCGTAAGCAATATCAATATTGTCGCCATTGGCCGAGTTAGTGTCGTTCATCACCAGACTGAAGCTAGCCGAAGTAGCTGTCGCGATACCCAAAGCATCCAATGCGGCACCACCACCTGTCTCGGTAACGGTGATCGTCTCAGCATTCGCTGCAGACAAACTCAAGATATCCTGACCATCAGCATTCTGACTGATCGATGCAGTGATGGCTCCATCAGCCTGTTCATTAACTGCATCAGCCAATTCTTGCAGACTATTGGTATTTGAAACTACGAAGTTAACGTTTTTACCTTCATCATTTTCAACAGTCAGAGTAATAGACTCACCCGTGCCCAAAATACCATCGCCTGTCACGGTGCCAGTTACTTCTGCAAAAGCACTAGTCTCGACGCCTTCGATCTTGTCGTTAAACAGCGCCAGAGTGCTCTTCAGGTCGGTCACAGCAGCAAGCTCTGCCTGAGTGATGTCTTGGTTATTGATGGTAACGGTTGCACCAGCAATCGCAATACCACCAGAAAGGTCAGCGTCGGTAGACGCAGCACCAACCACATCACCTTTAATCCCGCCCAAGCTATCGGCAGTGAACGACTGATCACCAAAATCAACACCGATTGTCTCGTTCGCTTCCGAACCGACCTGCAGCGAGGTCGCACCCAGCGATCCATCAAGAATATTCAAGCCGTTAAAGGTGGTGGTCTCGGCGATCCGAGTCAGCTCCTCTTTCAGCTGAGAAACCTCGGCGTTCAGGGAAGAACGGTTGCCTTCGGTGAAGGTACCAGATGCAGACTGGATGGATAGCTCACGCATCCGCTGCAGCATGTTGGTAGATTCCTGCAACGCGCCTTCCGCAGTCTGTACCATCGAGATACCGTCGTTGGCGTTACGAACCGCTTGGTCCAGACCACGAATCTGCGAGGTCAGGCCACTGGCAATTTGCAAACCGGCCGCATCGTCGGCTGCGCTGTTGATCCGCTTACCCGAGGTCAGACGGTCCATTGCTTGACGCTGATCGTTCTGAGATATGTTCAGGTTACGCTGAGCGTTTAACGACTGAACATTCGTGTTAATTACCATTGCCATGATGACTTCTCCTAAAGCAGTTCGCCTGCTTATATCAATTCGTCTTTTTTGAAACCTTAGCGAGGAGCATTTGGTCTGGCTAAAATGCCCATCAAAATCTAATTCTGGTTAGGTTATCGACGCTGTTTCAAATCCCTTTAATTTTTTTTCCGTTGCGCGCTTCAAACCTTTTATTGCCGCATAATCCTTGTGCCTACATTGCTATCGACCTACCAATTGATCTCTTTAATCTCACAACCGAAAAGTTGATCCAGGTCATAATTCAAACGCCTTGGGCTTTCTGAAACTGGCGCTAGTCTACGTCCTATATTGATACGACGATTGTCCCCAGCCATGACAAGCTCGCCGAGAGGACTCGGCTCCTACATCAATGCAGTGCCTCTGGAGTTCTGGTTATAAAAGGTGACTGGTGTTAAATTCTCCACAAGCCTCATACCCAGACATAGAGCAACAAGATGGCATTGAAACCCTTGGATTCCAAAGCAGCCCAACAGTGCATCGTGTTGAGCAAATTGCTGTTAGAGCTGGCGCAAAAAGAGGAGTGGCAACGCTTCGAGGCGCTACTGGCCAAACGTGACCGGTTGCTCAAACCGATCGTTACGCAGGATTACGCCGCCAGCGATGCCGATGCGGTTCGAGGAATGGTCGGGCAGATCCAAGCACTGGATAAACAGACTCAAAGCCTGGTCGAAACCAACAAGCACCGGGCACTGGAGAGCCTACGTGGTGATGCCACCAAAAAGAAAGCGGTGTCGGCGTATCAAAAAGCCCAGCGACGCTATTAACAACCAACCCAAAGAGGCTGAAAGAGACTCCCTAGAGTGCAAGGCTCCAATATTGAAGCCTTGCTTGATTTACAGGAAATTAAACAGCGACATCTGATTCACCCGTGAGAAGGTCTGCTGAGCGGCTTGCAATGCGACCTCCTGGAAACTGAACTTGGCGATGGCCGCCGCGTAGTCCAAATCCTCAAGATTCGACAACGCGGCTTGGGTGAAGATAGATAGGTCCGCATTGATCGACTCCTGATTCTGTAGCGTCACCAACCGCCCACCTAGCTGGGTTTGCGTTTCCAGCACACCATCCAGCGCAGCACCTATCTCATCGATCGCCTTAGCCATATCAGCAGCCAGCAGCTCGCGACTGGTCTGGTCGGTAATCGGCGTCTTCAATGCGGTAATCAGATCCTGCGCAACAGTCAATAAGGAGTGGCGAGGCTGCTCTGGCCTGATGGTGGTGGTCACGACATCACCATCGATCAAATTTGCGATAGAGTCACCCAGATCAAAACTTAATCCCGGAGGCGACATGTCCACGACAGAGGTCATTGCGGGCGCAACAGGTAGCGGTACCGCACCACTGCTAAGTGTGTTGCCATCACTATCCGCCAGCAAGTAGCTAGCAGGTGTCGCACCGACAGCCGCTGTCACCGTCAAGCTCAGATCCTGCTTGCCGTTAGCCGACACATATTGCTCGAACTCTGAGGTACCACCCACTTCAGTAGCGGCTATAACGCTAACACCAAAACCGACAGGTGCTGCGACTACAGGAGGAATCAACGGGGTTAAGACGCTATTGAGAAGATCAACCTCTACATCACTGGGTACCACCTGGAAGATATCACGCCCCGAATCGGTACTCTGAACATAGGAGGAGGATCCGGTTTGGATTAAACGGGCCTCATCATCACCGAGGTAATCAAATCCACCCTGAGCGTTGGCGACAAAGGGCTCAGTGTGCCCCTTGGCACCAGCAAACAGGTACTCGCCCTGCGAATCCTTAGTATTCATCAGACCGAGGATAAACTGCTGCACCTGCTCAACTTCTGCCGCAATGCCGGCCCGGTTCTGATCGTTCATGGTGCCGTTGCTGCCACGGATTGCCAGCTCGCTAAGCCGGTCTCCGGCGTCTTTAATCTGCTGTAGGGTCAGTTCTTCAAGTTCCAGGCGGCGTTGCGACACGCTGATGTTTTCACTGAAGGTTTCATTAGCCACCAGTTCACGCTTGAATTTGAGAATCTGCGCCGCAGCAACCGGATCATCCGATGGACGATTAAGGTTCTTTCCGGTTGAGATCTGCTCTTGCGACCGGGCCAGATTGGTTTGTCCGGTTTGCATGTTCCGAACACCGTTGTTAAAAATCTGTAGACTAGAAACTCGCATGACTCTGCTCCCTATCCTACTGCTGACAACAAGGTTTCAAACAGGTTTCTGGCGGTATTAATCACCTGTGAAGCCGCTTGATATTGCTGTTGAAAATTTATGATATTGGCGGCCTCTTCATCGAGATTGACGCCTGAAATACCGTTACGAACCGACTCGGCGTTGAGCATGATCGTTTCGTTGGCTTGGAGATTGATCAGCGATACGCTGGTCTGGGTACCAATTCGCTCGACCAGACGACCGTAGTTATCCTGATAAGTGGCACCGTCGACTAATGATTGCTGCTGCAAATCGGACAACTGCAACGCATTGCGGTTATCACTGACGGCATCGGCATTAGCCGTAAACGACACCTTATCGCCCGGAGATGGCTTTCCGCTGACCACCACCTCAAAACCATTAAACGCAATCGCCGCTCCTTCTTGGTAAGTCCGGTTAGTCGCCGCACTGGCGTCATCAAACACATACGCTACCGGATTGCTCGGATCGGTGATGTCAAAAGCGTTGTAGGTCCCATCGCTGTTGAAGACGATCTGTACCGGCGGGTTGATCGAAACAGGATCTCCCGGGTCACCAAACTGGACGGGGTCAGTGATCGCGATATTGCCAGTAGATAAGGTACCGGTATTATCCACAGCAGTTTCCGAGCGAACAGGGGAGGCGAAGGCCAGCTCGCGACCGGAACTCAACTCAACCTCCATCAACTCGGCACCAAAACGTACCGGTTGAATCAACACCTTATCGGTATCGCTAAATTCCAGGCTGTTACTGGTTTTCAGATCAATATCGATGCCATCGAGGTTAAGCCTCAATTGCCCGGTTGCAACATCCTGATCGATAGTCATATCCTGATAACCGGTCGCAGGCTGGGTCAGGTCTCGAGCGGCAAAATCGGCTTGGGTAAAAATTTCACCATCGGAGATTCGCGTCACAGCAAAAGCGCCGTTCTTACCAAATTTGACTTGATAGTCACTCGATTGCAGCAACCCGCTATCCCGAATTACCACATTCGATATCGAACTGAGCGGGCTATTATTGCTACTAAACGCTTTAACATCGCCAACATTGACCGGGTCAGCAAACCAGTTACCGGCCATTTTGCCATCAAGATCTACGCCCTGCTGGTGCTGTTGATTAGCCGTGTCGGCAAACACTATCGCCAACCGTCCCAGTTCATTCCATGCCGGAACCAACACCTCATCACGAAACGCCAGCATACCGCCGACCTCGCCCTCATTAATCTGATCTCGGACACTGATCTCTTTTCCGTTTACCTCCACCACAATGTCGACATCGTTAATATCAGGGTTTCCCTGACGTATGACCAAATTACTAGCATTGCCCCCCACCACCAAAGGTTGACCGTTACCCACATACAGGTTGATGTCGGTACTGCCAGTCCCGGTCTGAACAATGCCACCGATCTGCTCACTAATACTCAAGACCAATTGATCACGTTGGTCCTTGAGTTCGTTAGCCGCGTCACCACGCGAGTCCGCCAGACGGATCTTGTCATTTAACGACGCCACCAGACCAGCCATCTCGTTAACTTCGTTAATCGAGCTACCCAGTTTAGAGTTAACCGAGTCGTTCTGAGCACGCAACTGCCGATCAATCTCGACAAAACGACGCGCGAGGGCTTCGGACTGTGCAACGATCAGCTCACGGTTAGGAATTGACGAGGGGTCATCAACTCCGGTTTGCAAACCGCCAAAGAACTCATCCACCGCAGCTGAAATACTGGTATTGGGATTGGCCAGCAAATCATCAATCTGTCCAGCAAAGAACGAAAACGACTCGGTAGACTTAAACGCCGCGCTGCTCGACCAGTGCTGCTGGGTCGCAAAGGCATCGACCACCCGACCAACGCTAAGAATCTGCACCCCTTGCTCGGGAGCCGCTCGCGACGACAGATCGATCTGCTGACGCGAATAGCCAGGAGTGTTGACGTTAGCAATGTTATTGCTCGCCACCTCAAAGCCGCGCTGTGCCACGCTCAACCCTTGCAGGGCGATACTAATTGATCCAGCCATGGGACTCTCCTACCTATTCTTAGTGCGCTGAGTGTTAGCGGACCAGCTATCTGAGTGGCGAATTAACTTGATGACTCAGCGCCAGCTCGATGGGTCGCTGTCACTTCAACCGTCTGTATACTTACCCAGGGCTCTCTGCAGCACATCGCCGTCGAGAATCCCCATAATTTTGCTGCTATACGCAGGATCAGTGGCGTACCCGGCCATCTGAAGTTGTTCGGTAAAACTGCGCGCGTCATGTGCTTGTTCTAATGCCTGCTGATAACGCGGACTCTGCTGCATGAAGGCGACATAATCCTGCATGCTCTGTTCGTACGAGGGGTAGGCTCTAAATGACGCCTTTTCCCGTTGCGCCACCCCATCACGAAACTCCAGTGTTGAAGTCGAAACCCGCTCGCCATCCCAGCGCTGATCGGCCTTGATGCCGAACAGGTTATGACTACTGCTTCCATCGCTATGACGCGGCAAATGCTTGCCCCAGCCTGTTTCCAGTGCCGCCTGTGCCACCAACACTTCGGGAGCGATGCCAGCCGCTGCGGCAACCTGCTCGGCAACCGGCATTAGCTGCTCGACAAACTGCTCGGGAGATTCGAAACTGTCCTTTGGTGATTCAAGTGTTAGCGCGGCTCGGCTATCAAGGACCTCACTGGCACGCTTGATCGATGCCTGCACTGCCTGAGCATTGTTACGCTCGAGTAGCTGACTCAGGCCGCCGCCAACTTGGTTGGCCTGTGGAAACTGGATAACTTTCTCGGGATCGACTTGCGGTTGCTCGGCATTGGGAGAGAGCTGACGTATCAGCACATCACGCAAACCGAGACCGTTACCGGATGCCATCGACACACTGAGCTGCTGGTCCATCATGTCCTGATAGAACTTGCTCTCGTTGCTATCGAACAGCCCACCCTCGGATAACGCCTCGTTGGCTTGGCGCATATTTTTGAGCAGCATATTAAGGAACAACGATTCAAACTGACCCGCTACCGCTTCCAGCGCTCCGGGCGTGTCATCGCGATTCGCCTTCTTAAGCTTATTCAGCTCATTAAGGTCGGTGTAAGACTTAATAGAAAGGTCATTGTTGATCATGCTGCACTCCGTTAAGCGGCAAAAACGGTCCGCTTAACCTGTACTATGCACAACAGATGCCAACAACAAAGAGACTGAACCCACTTGGCTTTCAGGCCGGGGCAGAGGGGCGTCAAAAACCACGCCACACATGGGATAGCGCCGATCTAGGAAACTCAACAGCGACAACTAAAAAATATTAACACTAGCGCTGAATCACCGCTTCGAGCACTGTTTTGCCGCTAACAACGGCAAGACCTCGTAGCGGCAATTCTGCGATTAAATCACTACCAGCTCAGCCCGTAACGCGCCGGACTGCTTTAGCGCTTCCAAAATGGCCATCAGATCACCCGGAGCGGCACCGACCTGATTGACCGCTTCGACGATATCGTTCAGCGATGCGCCCGGTTGAAACGAGAACATGTGGCCGCTGTTCTCATCCACCTCAATTCCAGAGCGCGGCACCACCACCGTATTGCCGCCAGACAGTGCCCCCGGCTGGCTAACCCCTGCATTTTCCAGAATCGAGACGGTCAAGCCACCATGGGTAATCGCTACCGGTGAGACCCGCACGTTTTCGCCAATAATGATGGTCCCGGTACGCGAGTTGATGATAACTCGAGCCACCTCCTCGGCGGGCTGCACCTCAAGATTTTCTAGTACCGACAGGTAAGTAACCCGCTGCCCGGCATCGCGGGGGGCACGGACCCGGATTGAGGTGGCATCGACCGAGGTGGCTACGTCCGGACCCAGCAAGCTGTTGATCCGCTCGGCCACTCGGCGAGCCGTGGTAAAGTCGGGATGGTGAAGGTTTAGCACCAGATGATCACCGCGTGCAAAGGGCGATGGCACCGCACGCTCGACTGTGGCACCACCCGGAATCCGGCCAACACTGGGAACATTTATGGTGATACGCGAACCGTCTGCGCCCTGGACACCCAAGCCTCCGACAACCAAGCTCCCCTGAGCGACCGCATAGATCTGACCATCAGCACCTTTGAGCGGTGCCATCAGCAAGCTTCCACCACGCAAACTGGCTGCATCGCCGATCGACGACACGGTGATATCCAATGCCTGACCCGGTTTGGCGAACGGAGGCAGCTCGGCATGAATCGAGACCGCTGCAATATTTTTAGACTGCGGGTTAACCCCTGGCGGCAGCGTCAGGCCAAACTGGGACAACATATTCTTGAACGTCTGCGAGGTAAAACCACCCTTGTCGCCGGTGCCACTCAAACCCACCACCAGTCCGTACCCCACCAGCTGGTTGGTCCGCACCCCGGCAACGTCGGTGATATCCTTGAGTCGCTCGGCCTGCGCCCAACTACTCAAACACAACCCCAACAATAAAACCGTAACACTTCGTTTGACGTTAAACATAATCGTTAACCTTATTAGAACGGCCAGTAGGGGCTAAAGAAGGCTCGGGTAAACCAGCCCATCTGCGTAGTATCATGTACCTGGCCAGTACCGCTGTAGGCGATACGCGCATCGGCCAGCTTGACCGAATCGAGGGTATTGTCGGGTTTAACATCTTGCGGCCTAACCAGACCGCTGACGCGAATATATTCGTCACCACTGGTCAGCGTCATCCATTTCTCACCCCGCACCCGCATCACCCCATTAGGCAGCACCTCGACCACGGTGACGGTGATATTACCCGTCAGGCTGTTCTCTTGATCGGCATCGCCAGTACTCTCAAAGGTACGCTTACCGCCAGCAAGGCTGGCACCGATCTCGTTGCCATTAATGGTAATCGGCGAGCCAAGAAGCGTCGGTGAGGCGATCTCGATGTCGCTGTCCTTCTCCAGGTCCATCTCACTGGATTTGCTAGCCTGGGTCCGTTCGGTCAACACGATGGTCAAGATATCACCGACTCGTCGAGCCTTGCTGTCCTCGTACAAAGACAGACTCGATCCGGCATGGAAGATCGCACCATCTACAGGCACCGGTGCCATCATGGCGGCGGGCGGTACCGGAGCAAAATAGGGATTATTGGGCGCAGGCGGTGCTTGAATTGCACAACCGACCATGCCCAACAACGCTGATATTGCGGTGATATGTTTGATCAACTTAACCATGTTATCCGTACCCATTTGATACATCAGAGTGGCTAGCGTTATAGATTCTGCGTCACAAAGGAGAGCATCTGATCAACCGTCGAGATGACCTTTGAGTTCATCTCAAACGCACGCTGCGTCGAGATCATATTGACCAGCTCTTCGACCGAGTTAACGTTGGAGTTTTCCAACGCTCCCTGAATAGTGCTACCAAAAGCATCAGAATCGGGGTTGCCGGTACTCACAGCACCACTGGAGACGGTTTCTTGGTACATGTTGCCGCCGATTGCCTGCAACCCGGACGGATTGACAAAGTCACCAAGCACCAGCTGACCAATCTGAGAGGCGTCAGCACTATCGCCTTGAGTCACCGAGACAGTTCCATCACGGCCAATCGATATAGAGGTCGTATCGGCAGGAACGGTAATTTGTGGCTCCAGCAGGTAGCCCTGCGAATTGACAATCTGACCCGATGAATTCAACTGAAAACGGCCGCTCCGCGAATAAGCGGTTTCTCCGCTCGGTTGCGCAATCTGGAAAAACCCTCGTCCTTCGATAGCTATATCAAGGTTTTGATCGGTCACATTGAGCGTGCCTTGGGTGAACAGTTTAACGGTACCCGCTGTACGTACACCGGTACCCAACTGTATACCCGAAGGTAGCTCGGTACCCTCCGCCGACTGGGCACCTGGCTGGCGCTTAATCTGATACACCAGATCTTCAAACACCGCCCGGTCGCGCTTAAAACCATCGGTACCGAGGTTGGCTAGGTTGTTTGACACTACGCGCAATGCGGTGTCCTGCGCACTCAGGCCGGTCTTGGCAACAAATAAAGCACCGTTCATCGTGTTGTTTCCCCTTTGCAGGCAGCGCTAAACCACCCATTTATCTATTGTTATGTTTGAGCTATCTGCTCAATCAAGAAATCCGATTACCTAGCCAACGTCCTGCAACACTTTGGCTGCCGCTGCAGCATTTTCTTCTGCGCTCTTCATCATCTTGATATTCATTTCAAACCGCCGCGACAGGCCGATCATCGCAGTCAGCTCACTGACCGCATTGACGTTACTGGTTTCAAGATGGCCGGATTCTAGTTTCACCAACGGGTCGATAGCCGCTGCCGCTCCACCTTTAACCCGCAACAATCCATCCAGCCCTTTGATCAATGTCTGCGGATCGGGGTTGACCAATTTAATCCGATCTACCACCGCCAGCTCATTGGCTTGCGAGCCCTGTACCCGGACCGTAATCGTGCCGTCGCCAGCAATCTCAATTTTCGAGCTAGGCGGCAATTCGATCGGCCCGCCTTCGCCGATGACCGGCAAACCCGTGCCTGTACGCAGCTGACCAACGGCATCGACATGCAACTCACCAGCGCGGGTATAGGCTTCGCTACCATTCGCGCTCTGCACCGCGATCCAACCATGATCCTGAACCGCGACATCCAACTCGCGCCCGGTATGCTGATTCACTCCGCTCGATAAGTCGGTAGCTGGGCGCTCGGTCATGGCGTAAACGCGCGACTGATGCCCCTCGCCAATCACAGCCATGGCGCGGGCTTGAGCCATATCCGACTTAAACCCGGTGGTGTTAGCATTTGCCAGGTTGTTGGCGTGAGCCGTCTGCGCCAGCATGGTCTGGGTCGCGCCGGTCATTGACAGATAAAGCAACTTGTCCAATGGAAAAACCCTCGTTGGCCGATCAGATGGAGTACCCCATCAGCGCTCTTCAACACTCTTTCCATTGGATATAGCAAGTTAGATGCCAATTTATTACAGACGTAAAAAAGCACGGTCAGAAAGGCTTCTGGCCGTGCTGTTAAAACCGTCATCAAGTAATGGATCGATACCCAGTGGCAACAGCTCGCTGAGAGGGCTCGGCCCCTACAGACCGCTTAGCTGATCTGTAGGATAGTCTGGGTAATAGAGTTCTCAGTCTGCAGCGTCTTCGAGTTAGCCTGGAAGTTTCGCTGCGCCTCAATCAGTTTCACTAACTGCTCCGACAGGTCAACATTCGACTGCTCCAAGGCTGCCGAACGCAAACCACCGTTAAGACCGGTACCCGGCGGGTTAAGGATCGCCTGGCCTGAAGCCAAGGTTGCTGTCCAGGCGGTATCACCCACCGGCTGCAGACCGCTCTGGTTCTCGAACGTGGCTAACGCCACGATCCCTAGATTAGAGTTTTGGCCGTTACTGAAGCTAGCGACCATGGTGCCGTCTGGAGCGAAGGTCACTCCGATCAGATCACCCTTGGTGAAACCGTCCTGAGTCGATGCCTTAACGATCGAGTCCGAAGCAAACTGGGTCGAACCCGAAAGATCCAGCTCGATAGTATTCAGCGGATTGGCCGGATCGGCGCCGACAACGGTCAGCTTTGGCGCGGAGCCATTGGCACTAACCGGTTGGCCATTGACCGAATTCAGCAAACCATTGGTGGTGTCGTAGGTCAGCAAAATCGGTCCCGCTTCGGACGTCGTCAGACCCGAACCATTCTGCGGTGCGAGGCCAATATCGAGCTGCGTCTCGTTATTGAAGAACGCGTGCATCTGATAGACCCCATCAAAGCTGTTATCACCCGCTTCGGCGAAGGCCCCTGCAGCCTGAGTCAAGCCGGTCGAGGTCCCCAGACCAACCGCCACTACCGGCGTATCACCCAACTCAGCTTTATAGGTAATCACCAGGTCACCGGTCGCCGAATCCTTGGTGATCGTATCGATCTCAGGTGCCGCGGACAGAATCGCGTTAGTACTCTTGATAATCTCGTCAACCACCTCACTAGCGGTCATGCCGTTACTGACCCCTACCTGCACCCCCGCTACCGTCACGAAGGTATTGGCGCTGGTGACGGTGCCACCAAAGTCATGACTTTCGACCTTATTGGCGGCAAAGAACGGGTCCTCGGTAACCGCAGATGCAAGATCGATAACCGTCGCACCATCATCGTATTCAACGATGACCGGCCGTGTATCCGCTGCGCTGGCCTTGTAGGTAACGATCAGTTCACCGGTGGCGGCATCCGCACGTAGGTCGCTGATATCGGTATCCCAGCCGGTCTGGATCTGTAGATTGCCCGCAGTAAATTGAGCCACAATATCCGCCGCAACATTGCTCTCGTCGATACCCGCCGCCGGAGTATAGGTCGCCCCACCAATATTGATATCCTCCGCGCCGGTCGACGGTCCAAAGGTGTTAAATTCCACCGCTTGCCGCTCACGCCATTCGCCTTGCTTAATGAAGTCGTACTTGATGGTGTTCTCATTACCCAGGCTATCGAAAGAGCGGCTGGTAGTGCTAAATGAGAACGTGGCCGAGTCTGTCGGATCGTAGGGCAAGTTAATCGCCGCAACCCGTGAGTCGACGTTGAACGACAGATCCATGAACTCGGTCGCCTTAGGCGGACTCTCTTTCTGCGACACGCTCAGGTTGCCGATCGGCTGCATATTGCCAGCAGCATCGAGTCCGAATCCCTGTAAGAAGGTACCGTTCTTAGCCACCACGTTGCCATCTTTATCCAACTCAAAACCACCGGCGCGGGTGTAGGATATCCCCCCCTGGCCATCGTTAAGCTGGAAGAATCCGCTACCATCGATCGCCAGATCGAGGTTGTTATTGGTGAACTGGATGGTTCCGGCGGTAAAGTCTTGGGAAATATCCGAAACGATAACACCCGAGCCCGGGCTGTTGGCGCTGCCTGAACCCACTGCAACGGTGGAAAAGATATCGGCAAACTCGGTCCGGCCGGATTTAAAGCCGACGGTACTGGAGTTGGCAATATTGTTGCCGGTAACATCCAGCTCTGCTGTAGAAGCTTTAAGCCCCGTAATCGCTGTACTAAAAGCCATGGTTACACCCCAATTTGCTTGATCTGATCGAAGGTCACAGACCCTCCATCAATGTTGATTTTCATGCCCACGCCATTCTGCCCCAGGCTAACGCTATCGACGTTACGACCTAAATAAGCCTGCACCGGTACATAATCGCCATCCCATGCGGCCTCGGCTTCAACTCGATACTTACCGGCCTCCGCACCTTCGGGCAACTGCAACTCAAACTGGCCATCTCCGGCCGCCTGAGCACCCAATCCAAAACTGCTAACTAGCGTGTTGTTGCTATCATAGACATTGACTCGCACATCCTCGTGGCTAGTCTGAAGCCCCAGCACACCCTTGATGACACCGTCTTCAGCCACTTCGGCTGTTTGGGTCGGAACATAAACCGTCTTACCCACCATAGAGGAGGCTTGCAGCGCAGTCTGACTGGTCAGCATGCTGGACGACATATTCTGCATCGTCAGGTTCATGTTGTTGATGCTCTCGACCATGCTCATCTGCGAGATCTGATTCATATACTCAGAAGTATCTGCAGGACTGCTCGGATCCTGGTTTTGCATCTGGGCCATCATCAGCTTCATAAACATGTCGCTCTGTTCCTGAGCCGCAGACTTACTACCTTCCGCCTGCTTATTCAGATCCAAAAAAACATTGTTCGAATTGTTAACGTTATTGATATCACTCATCTTTCACCTCCCCCGATAACACTCTGCCAGGATATATCTACATTACGTTCGTCGATCAGCCTTGGCCTAGCTGCAGCACCCGCTTCATCATATCTTTGGCGCTATCCATAACATCTGCGTTAGTTTGAAACGAACGCGACGCTGAAATCATATTGGTCATCTCTTCCACCACATTGACGTTGGGGTAGAACACATAACCCTCGTTATTAGCCATCGGATGGTTGGGTTCGTACTGCTTGCGCAGCGGCGCGTCGCTCTCAACAATGCCGCTGACCTGCACCCCTATACCGGCTCCGGACACTGATTTATCGTTACCCGCCATGCCTGCCATTACCTGCTCTTGCACCATCGCAAACACCGGCTGACGAGCGCGGTAGGTGGCACCATCGCTGCTGCTGACGCTATCGGCATTAGCAATGTTCGAGGCCACGGTATTGAGCCGAACACTCTGCGCACTCATGCCACTACCGGCGATATTGAAAATATTTGACAGGGACATTGCTAAATTCCTTATTCGCCTTTAATGGCGGCCATCATGCCGGTCATCTTTTTGTTCAGAAAGGTATAACTGGCCTGAAACGCCAGCGCATTCTTGGCGTATTCCGCCTGCTCTTGCTGAACATCAACCGTATTGCCATCTAACGAAGGTTGCAGCGGGGTCCGATACATCATCTCAGCGGCAAAATCTGGATCGATCACACCACTTTGATGACTCGAACTAGTCGCCTTCATGCCAAGCTGCGAAGCTTGCTGATCCAGCGTGCCGTTAAGAATGCCGCGAAAGTCTATATCTCGCGCTTTGTAGTTAGGCGTATCAGCATTAACAATATTGCCGGCCAATACTTCGGCCCGCTGTGTACGCACTAGCAATGCTTGCTGGTGAATACCGAATGCTGCATCAAATGAGATTGCCATACTGCCTGCTCCGTTAGTTTCCACACAGAACAAAGCAATATCGATGCCAAACAAGCAATAGCCTGTTTTTAAAGGATTTTAAATATTTTTCTGAAGTAGATAGGCATAAAGCGGCAAGCCTTTTCCGCTAAAGCGGCAAAGCCTGATCATTACCACGCAGAAAGAATAAAAGAGCGGATCGAGAACCGACCCACTCAGCAGCAGAACTATTTAGCCCGGTAGATAATTCCCGGACTGCAGTGAACCATTTCATAGATATCATTGAGATGGCCTAGCGACTCAGAAGCGCCCAGAAACAGATAACCACCTGGTTTAAGTTGAGCATGAATCTTACGCAGGATCTGTTGCTTTAGCTCAGACGAGAAATAGATTAAAACATTGCGACAAAAGACAATATCAAACTTACCCAAAGCCCCATAACTACCGAGCAAGTTCAATGATTTAAAATCAATTCTGGTTTGGAGATCACGATTTATCTTCCAAGAGCCATTGGCCTGCTGAGAAAAATACCGAGCCAGGTGGTTTTTTTGCAAGCCACGGCCGATGGCTAGCATGTCGTACTCACCACGCTTAGCATGCTCCAACATGGTAGGAGAGATATCTGTTGCAACAACCTTCTCTCCAGCTTTGATCAAGCCCGGTTTAAGGCGTCGCACTTCGTCCAATATCATACTTATCGAGTAAGGCTCCTGCCCCGAGGAACAGGCTGCCGACCAGATTCGTAACGGCTGCGCACCCGGTGTAGAGGCCACCTCGGGCAACAGTCGATCGCGCAAGATGTTGTAAGGGTGGATATCCCTAAACCACAGTGTCTCATTGGTGGTCATCGCGTCGACCACCTGCTCTTTGAGATGAGCCGTCCGCTTCATCTGATTTACGAGCTGATCTAAGCCCTTAAAATCATTATCCTGCATGATCGAATTTAAGCGACTACTAACCAAATACTCTTTGTTATCCCCCAACAAAATGCCACAGGCATCCTGAAGAAAATCCCTAAAAAGCGCAAAGCCCTGCGGAGTGATCTGTACTCGCGCGCTGGTAAACTGTTTAGTCAAATTTGCATACTCTCTGGGACTAGGTCAGAAACATGCCCGTCGACATCCTATTGGACGCCAAGGGACTCCATCCGATTTCTCACTCGTGTAGCCAACTCATCTGGCTGGAATTTCGCCAGAAAATCGTTTGCCCCAACCTTGTCGACCATCGCTTGGTTAAACATACCGCTTAAAGACGTATGCAGCATGATGTAGGCATTCTTCATTCGATCATCGGCACGGATCGATGCGGTCAAGGTATAGCCATCCATTTCTGGCATCTCGACATCAGAAATCACCATCAAAAACGACTCAGCAACATTCTGGCCGGCATCTGCCAAATGAGTCAGGTAATCCAACGCTTCTTTGCCATTATTTTTCAGGGTGACATCAACCCCCAACCCAACCAAACAACGCTCCAACTGCTTACGTGCGACAACCGAATCATCAACCACCAACACATGTCGATGCTCTACCTCACTCTCTCGCACTCCATCGGCTATCTTCTGATCGACCTCTTCAGACTGAGGGGCGACCTCGGCGAGTATCTTTTCAACGTCCAAGATCTCAACCAGATGACCATCCAACTCGGTTACCGCCGTCAGGTAATTGTCTTTACCGGCACCACGGGGTGGTGGATGAATCTCTTCCCAGTTGGTATTAATTATTCGCTCGACCTTGTAGACCAAAAAGCCCAAAACTTGCTGATTGTATTCGGTGACGACTACAAAGCTAGTCGCCATCGCTTCCTCGCTGATAGCCCCTCGCCCCATAGTGGCGCCAAGATCCAAAACAGGGATAGCACTGCCGCGTATATGTGCAATCCCCTTAACTCCCGGCTTAAGCTTGGGCAACAGTGTCAGTTTGGGGCACTGCAGGACTTCACGAACTTTAAAGACATTGAGTCCATATATTTGTGCGCCGTCGAGCCGAAACAACAACAACTCCAGACGATTCTTGCCCACCAGCTGAGTCCGCTGATTTACACTATCAAGAACACTGGCCATGATAAGCTCCTAGGCTTGCTTTGCACCGAAAGAAATCTTTAAATACATACTTACTCGCGCGCCCGATACTTATTAGCCCGAGCGAACCTGAAATCATAGGGTAATTCTGTGCTCAAAGGTAGTCTAATACTCTGTAGCTGCCTGCTTTTCTGGATGGCCAGCAGCTCGGTCCAAGCCCTGGATACTTCTCTATCCTCTCAAGCTCAGGCCTATCTTAGCCAGATGCTTCGCCCACAACTTACCGATAGCGACCAGCTACAGATCCAAATCCGCAAGCCCGATTCACGCTTACAACTTCAACCTTGCGCAGCCCCCATCACATTCAGCTCGAGCCGACCAATCAAAGCGGGGAGCTTCACCCTCAAAGCCAGCTGCGACTACCCGAGACACTGGACTCGCTACCTGCGCGGTGATATCAAACTGTTTCGCAATGTATTAGTCAGCGCTCGACCACTGAGCAAAGGGCAACACCTACAAGCAGGCGATATGCGCTTGGCCTCGATAAACCAAGCTAATTTACGCGATGGCTATTACAGCCGACCCCAACAGATTATCGGCTACCAACTTAATCGCTCACTACCCGACAATCGACCACTAACCCCTAAACTATTAACACCGCCGACACTAATCCACCAAGGAGACACCGTGACGATTCAAGCCGGTAGCAACGGCATCACGGTCGAAATGACAGGCATCGCTTTAGAAGCAGGTAGTTTGGGGCAACAGATCCGCGTAGAAAACAGCAAATCAGGACGAACTATCAAAGCCAACGTAATTAGTCAGGGCAAGGTCAAAATCATCCGCTAACCCCCCATAAACCTCACCGCATTGATATGAATTCAACGCCTTAATACCCTATACTGCAAACGCTACATTGGGAGTCACAAAGCGGTAATAAATATTCATTTTTAGCTAAAGTTTATCGCCCAACTGTCGATAAACCTCAGCAAGAAGATAAATTTTAAATTTTTGAGGTACTTGGGATGGCCATTGATCTGACAGGCCTGTCGTCAGTCAACGCAGGCACGCGAAGCAAAGCTAGCACTAACGTGGCAAGCGCCCGTTCTGGCGCCGCCGAAAAACAACCTGCAGCTGCCCAAACTCAGCCAGAAACCGTCAAGCTGAGCAGCGAAGCTCAGATGCTGAATAAGCTCGAAGAACAGGTCGCACAACTGCCTGATACCGATGAGAGCCGTATTGCCAGCATCAAACAAGCGGTGGAAGATGGGTCATATTCTATCGATCCCGAGCGCATCGCCTCTAAGCTGACATCACTGGAAGACCAACTGTTCGGTTGATATGGACGCTAAAATAAAACTTGTTAAATCTTTTTGCGAGTTAACAGACAAGGGTAACCAGACACTGGCTACCCTTTGTCGTTTAAGCGAGCAAGAAAAACTCGCCATAGAGAAGCTCGACGCATCTTCGCTGCAAAGCTGCGTCACCCAAAAACAGGAACAGCTGGAACTACTGGCCGAAAACACCCTGCAACGCAACCAAGCTCTAGTTGAACTCGGATTCAGCGCCGACGAACAAGGCCTCCAGCAGCTGCTATCTGACCTACCTGCCGCGATCGCCAAGCAAGTTTCCAGCCGCTGGGACAGTTTGACACTGCAACTCAAACAAGCAGCCGAACTCAACCATCGCAACGAGCAGATTGTACAGCGCAGTCAAAAAAACCTCAGCCGCTTAGTCAGCATCCTACAAGGGCAAAGCCCCAAGACCTCCATCTACAACGAAGCCGGCCACAAAGGCAATTACAGCGCCCAGAACACGTTAGGGAAAGCATAACAAGCCGACGTATCTATCGACTTATGACTATTGAATCGATAGAATCGCGCATCGCAGCCTCCCCGTAGTTCAACCGGATAGAATAGGGCCCTCCTAAGGCTTAGATAGAGGTTCGAGTCCTCTCGGGGAGGCCAACAGCTTCAGTTCTTGCACAGTAGAAAGCGGCTGACAAAGCAACGGAATCCAGGTTCCGCATAAAGGAATAGCCCGGTCGTGAAGTATCTAAAAACGCTGAACGCTATCCACGCCAAACTAGGCCGCCTAGGCGACTTACCTGTCTTCAGTGCAACGGTAAACCGTATCCAGCAAATCAGCAGCTCCAAAGAGAGCGACGCGATGGCACTGGCGATGGCTGTGATGAAGGACGCAAACCTGTCAGCCCGACTGTTAAGGCTATCAAACTCGACCTACTACAACCGCGGCGGAACACGGATTAACGTCATCTCACGCGCCGTGATCATGATCGGCTTCGATGAGATCAAAAACATCTCGGTCACCCTGAAGTTGATCGAAAGCTTCAACAAATCTAATCCTGATACCGATATCAGTGCGCTACTGATGCGATCCTTCCTGACAGCCGCGATCAGCCGTGAGCTGGCCCTGCTGGCAGGCATCGACGACATCGAAGAAAGCTACACCTGCGGCTTACTTCACGGTCTAGGTGAGATTATCTTTGCCTGCACGCTTACCGAAGAATATAACCGTCTGCTCGAACTAAAACGCACTAGCGGAAAACCCTGGAAGCGCATCCAACTCGATGAAATTGGTGGTCATTTCAGCGATATCGGCCAGGAGCTAGCACAGAGCTGGGGCTTCCCCCCTGCGGTGGTGCAATCGATGGACGCGATGACAGCCGATGCCCCTAAAGGCAACGCACGGCGTAATTTTGACATCACCTCCACCACCGAGCGATTATTACAACTGACCTATGATCAAACCAAATCAGGCAGCACCTCATTTGCAGACTTACTGGAAAAGCTAACCAGCACCACCGGCTCTTCTCCTGAGAAAATCAACCAAGCGCTAAGCAACGGTTTTAAAATGGTCTGCGACATGGCCAGCGAGTACAACCTATCGTCTAAGAGCCTAACCCCTCCGCTGCGCGATAGCGGCGATAACGAGCTCGACGAGTTTACCCGCAAGGCGTCTTATTACATTCACAGTCAAAACAGCCGCAACGACGAAGCCCCCGCTCCAGCCAAATCAATAGCCCCCAAACAAGATGACCCAGAGGAGCGCGCTCAAGTACAACTCAACTTTCTCCAAGAACTGAGTGAACTGGTGACAAAAAATACGCCGATCCCGGCACTGCTAAAAAAAGTGATCGAAGGCATTGTTGCAGGCACCCATTGCGATCGCGCAGCCTTTATCATGATCAGCAAAGATCGCCGCCAACTAACTCTGCGTCTGGGTGATGGTAACTGTATCGATGACTTAAAAACTTACTTCGATCTTAAGCTCGGAGAGGGGGATGACTTCTTCTTTAAGGTACTATCCAAACAGATGACCCTATTGGTGACCGACGCTCAAGAAAGCGGCTGGCCAGACCGGCTACCGGAGTCATTCTTGGTCAACGTCAACCCTAATGGATTCATCATGGCGCCACTGCTAGCAGGGGCCCGCACCATCGGCTTCCTATATGCGGACCGACTGCTACAAAGCGGCCCTATTGATGAAGAAACATTCCGCAGCTTTAATCAGTTCTATATGCAGACTAAAATGGCGCTAGCCTACTCCCACCAGCAGTCTTGAAGGGCTGATCAGGCAACACCCTCAATCACATCCAGCGACTGAACCAGCCCTAGGTAAGAACCGGTCGGCTTAAGCAGCCTCAACCCGATCGCATTACCCAAATTATTGTCTAGTGAATGCGAATAAACCGCCACACCTTCGAGTTTGAAATAGCAGGTACCATGTCGACACGGGGTGACAATATCGATCCGTACAGGCTCGCCTAACACCAGCGGCTTGGCAATGATCACATTAACCCCATCCGCCGAAACATTATCGGTACTACCCGGTAACTGCTCTCCATTAAGACGCGTCAGAGTCGCCTTCCAAACGACCTGTACCCGGCCTGTTCCACGACATTCAGTTTTCACGGTATCACCTCCTTTGGGTTCACCAGTGGTTAAACTATAACCAACTCGCACCAAGGTTTCTTTGATCCAGGTCTAAGGTGATCACTAACGAGACGAGACTATTTCAGCAACGGCGACAAAGGGCCCTCCGGAAGCTGATCCAGCGCTTGCTTGGCCAGCTGGCGCAACTGCTCCAGCTTGTCCTTTTCGTCGCTCGCTATCGGTAAGCGCTCTGCCAGACGGACATAACGCAGATACATTTTCATCCGCTCCTCGCTACGACTGGGCGTATCGCGCGCGGCTTCCAAGAAAAGCTGGGCCAAATTCAACAACGCACGAGCATTTTTGGGATCATACTCGAACGCCAGACCGAAATAACGAATCGCCTGACCCGGTTTATCCGCTAGGTAATTACGCACTCCAATCCGATTAACCTTGGCGCTCATTACCGGATCAAGCTTACTGACCTCTTTGTCCGAGGTCGCGATCACAGCCGGTTTTGGTAACGCCGGGGAGGTCTCATCCAACAGCTCAGACCGCACCTGATCCAGGTCGACCTCTATACCACGTATTTCGGCATGCTGCAGCGCTCGCTCATAACAGCGCTGCGCTTCATCCGCATCACCAAGCGTTTCATGCACTTTGGCCCGCATGATCTGAGTTTGAATTCGTACATCGTGATCGCGATGAAAACGCTGACCCGCTTTCTCCAGCAATTTTTCGATCTGAAACAACATATCCTGCTGCTCAGCAGCCCCACTCTGGGCCATCTGCAGACGCTGAACATTGGCAAGTTTGAAATAGGGCGCCGCGCTATCTAGATAGCTACTATCGCCTAGATGAATACAACGACGATAAGCCTTTTCCGCCTGAGGAAGGTCATTGGTACGCACCGACAGTCGCCCTAGCTCCATCTGCCGCTGAATACTTAACGGGGACTGCAACACCGCCTTTTTTACTATCTGCTTAGCCGATTCAAGCTCACCAGAAGCCTCATAAACCCGCCCTTGCAGGTCATAAGCCGGAATCAACAACGGATGCTTACTTATCAAGCCCTGCAATAGCTGCTGCGCGGGTTCGAACTCACCCAAATGGTAATGGCATTCGGCGAGTTGATAACCAGGCAGCAACGCCTTGCCAGCCCAATACAGCGGCTCAAACACCGTCTTAGCGTCGCCATATTTGTTTTGATCGAGCAACAATCGGCCTTTGATCATTTGAGCTTGGCTATAACTGGCACCAGAAGGCTTGTGCAACGTATCACACAGCGCCACCGCGCGATTAATCGCCTTTCGCTCAATCGCGCGCTCTATCGGTTCTAGTGCCGCTCGGCGGCGGCAAAGCTGATGGATTCGCTTGCTGAGCATATCGAGCGTAAACGGTTTGGTCAGCAACTCATCAGGCTGGATTTCGATGGCAAACAGAACCGATTGCTGCGACGCATCACTGGTCATCAACACCCAAGAGCAGGTCGGCTTGATCAAACCTTTGTAGCGCGCCTCCTCCAGCAACTGCAAGCCCGAATACGAATCATTGATATTGTGACCGATCAGAATAATGTCATAGTCACCGGCAACGATATCTTCCAATATCCTAGAGGAGATAGACGTAGTCGTGATCGAAGTAAACCCCATGCTCTGGAGCATGCTTTTCACCGTCGAGCGCAAATTACCGCTACTGTCGACCAGCAACACCGATTTGTTGCTGAAATCCACACTACCCATCAAACTCAAAATCCCGACGCTCCATCACTAGCTTGCTTCACTCTTGCACGACATCAGCCTTATACGGCCCATTCAGTCCCAACAACGATTCTGACCGTTAATCAGGACGCATTGTACCTTTGATATCACGCCATACCAGCTTTCCATCATCAGACTTGCTGCAGCCAAGCCCCCCACTATTGATATCTACGACAAAAAGTTACAAGACAGCCCGTAATACAGGTGCTAACTTTAGTGGTTAAATCAGAACAAAAGCCCACCCCCGCTGCGCAACAGCAGGCTCAACAAGCAGCAACAAGGCAAAGGGGGCGGTCGAAATATAATAAAATGGATCGGCACTACCCATCCTATTGGTAGGCCGTACTGACAGCATGGAATCACGCGATGGCAACAACCTACATCAGTCACCAGGACTGCGGCCTACACAACATGGGGCCGGAGCATCCAGAAAGCCCTATACGATTACTAGCAATTGCCCGCCAACTCGAACGCAGTGGTCTCAAAGATCAACTACAGCAGATGCAAGCGGTACACATTCTTGAAGAGCAGATACAGCTAGCGCATGCACCACTGCACGCCAAGCGGTTACAGATGAAGCTGCCAGAAAAAGGAGTGGTCTATACCGACGACGATACGGCGCTGTGCCCTCAATCGCTGCATGCTGCCAGCCTGGCAGCAGGCGCAACGATCATGGGAGTCAACCGGGTTTTGAGTGATAAAGCCGACAACGTATTCTGCGCGGTACGCCCACCCGGACACCATGCCGAGCATAATATTGCGATGGGCTTCTGTTTCTACAACAACGTCGCTATTGGAGCGATGCACGCCCTGCAACAACCCGGTATAGAGCGTGTCGCAATCCTGGATTTCGATGTACACCACTGCAACGGCACGGTAGATATTTTTAAGGACAAACCCGAGGTACTGGTCTGCTCAACCTTCCAGCACCCTTTCTATCCGGAACGTTACAGCGAGATCCAACGGGACAACATTATCAACTGCCCATTGGCTGCCCACAGTGATGGTAATAGCTTCCGCCAGACGGTCGAAGCAAACTGGCTACCCGCTCTTCAAGCCCATAAGCCCGACTTGATCCTGATCTCGGCTGGCTTTGACGCCCATTGGGAGGATCCGATGGCGGATCTGAAGCTAAATGAAGAAGATTACCGCTGGGTGACTCAATTAATAATGGATACCGCCCGGATCTATTCTAAAGACCGGATCGTATCGGTACTAGAAGGCGGCTATAACCCCAGCTCGCTGGCATATAGCACCCAAGCCCACCTTGAGGCGCTACTAGGCTACTGAGCAGCCTAGTAGGCTTTAACAGCTATCACTCGGGGCGATACACCTTAACATTGGTGTAGCCCTGATCTTTCAGATACAGTGCGTGTAGCTGGCTCATCACCCCACGGTCGCAATAGAGCAGATACTGACACTCAGGCTCAAGCTTAACGAACTCCGTTGCCAAGCTATAGAACGGGATCTTAATCACCTCAGCACCCGGTACCAACAGCGGCTCGCGCTCCTCTTCGTCGGGATGACGGACGTCAATGACAATCTCGGACGCCTGAACCTGATCTTGAGTCTCAATCTCAATCTGCTCTTGCACTTCGGCTTCGACCTGATCAATACGAATCACCTTGGCACTAGAGACCGCCTGCTCCAACACCTCAAAATCAAACTCAGCTTCTTCTTTATCGATCCGATCACGCTTGGCATGGGTCGTAGGCCGGTCGGAAATCACGCCGCAGTATTCCGGCATACATTTGGCAAAGTCATAAGTTCCAATGGATTTAGCCGTATCGATAATATCCTGCTTATCGGTGACGATGAGTGGACGCAACACCAGCGTATCGATGACCGAATCAATCACTGCCAAGTTAGGCAGCGTCTGGCTGGAAACCTGTGCCACGCTCTCGCCGGTTACCAACGCTTCGATCCCCAACCGCTCGGCTACCTGAGCTCCTGCACGCATCATCATCCGTTTTAGCACCACCCCCATCTGCGAATGATGAACTTTGGTGAGGATCTCAGCAACAACCGCTTCGAACGGCACCGTGACAAACTTGACCCGGTGCGACGAACCAAATTTCTGCCATAGGAAATGCGATACCTGCTTAACTCCAGTCTCGTGCGCCGCACCGCCCAGATTGAAGAAGCAGTAATGGGTACGGCAACCACGCTTCATGGTCATATAGCTTGATACAGTGGAGTCAAAGCCCCCTGATATCAACGACAGCACTGCATCCTGACTGCCCAGCGGAAACCCTCCCAATCCAGGGTAACGCTTCTCGACGACAAACAATGACTGATCCCGCACTTCTAGATTGACCGTGACCTCCGGATTATGCAGATCCACAGAGGCCGCTTCGGTATGCTGCAGCAATCCGCCACCAACATAGCGCTCGAGCTCGGTTGAGTTGAAATCATGCTTACCCGCACGTTTTACTCGCACTACAAACCGCTTGCCCACCAAGCGTTCGGCATACACAGCCCGGGTTAACTGAAACACCTCATCGAAATCTCCTAGGGGGTACTGCTGCACGCGCAAGATATAAGCGATACCCGGCGTCACCTGCATCGCTTCGGTCAGGCGCTCGACCTGATCCGCATCTTCCACTTGGGTTTCTACAATCACCTTATCCCACTGGCCTCTCACATGAGCCTTGGGATCGATTCGCCGCAAGATAACCTGTAGGTTTGATTGCAGCCGCTGAATAAAGCGCTTGCGAACCGGCTTGCTCTTAATCGTGATTTCGGGGAATAGCTTGACGATAAACTTCATGGCGTGCGGCCCAGCATTAGAAAACAGAAAATTATACCCAAACCGCTGCAACGGAACCAATCACCGTCGTATCGATAGCAGCAAACGCGACCTGCAGCCTCAAGCAACTTATACAAGGCATGCAATTTAAACTATCAGAAAACAAAAAAGGGCCTAGCTTGCGCTAGACCCTTTTTATTTGTTGGCGCACCCGAGAGGATTCGAACCTCTGACCGCTCGGTTCGTAGCCGAGTACTCTATCCAGCTGAGCTACGGGTGCATAAACTTGTTGGCTATTATCTGACTTTGCGCCAAACAGCCTGCATTTTTACAAATGCCCGGACCGCTAATTCAGCCATCCGCTTTAATAAGTGGCGCACCCGAGAGGATTCGAACCTCTGACCGCTCGGTTCGTAGCCGAGTACTCTATCCAGCTGAGCTACGGGTGCCCAAAACAAACGTTTGCCATATTAAATGGCGGAGAGCGAGGGATTCGAACCCTCGATAAGATTTCTCCTATACACCCTTAGCAGGGGTGCGCCTTCAGCCACTCGGCCAGCTCTCCAACAACGGAGACGCATGTTACCAGAATGGCTAAGGAAGGAAAGTCAAAATACCAACTTATTCGGGGTTATTGCCTTTTTCTTTCTGAATACGCTCATAGATCTCTTCGCGATGCACAGAAACATCTTTTGGCGCGTTGACGCCGATCCGTACTTGATTACCTTTTACGCCTAAAACAGTCACCGTGACATCGTCACCGACCATTAGCGTTTCACCGACTCGGCGGGTCAAAATTAACATAGATTCTCCTTAAACCCTGTTTCCATCTTCTATACATGATTACCCTTAACCCCAAGGCTAACTTAGTATAGACCCCAGACAACAAACAGCAGCTACTACTTAAAAAATTCCAGAAGGACAGATACGGGCTGATCCTCAACCCGCCACAAACATCAGGACTCCTGCACCACTTCAACATCATCCAGCTCGAAAACTGAATGAAGGCAGCGTACAGCCAGTTCCAAATACTTTTCAGCAATCACTACCGATATCTTAATTTCAGATGTAGAGATTAACTGAATATTGATCGCTTCGTCGGCCAATGCGGTGAACATCTTGGTCGCCACGCCCGCATGCGAACGCATCCCCACACCGACAATAGACACCTTAGCGATCTTATTATCACCAATCACTTCTCGCGCCTGCAGGTCTTTGGCCACAAGCTCCAAAACCTGACAGGTCTGGTCGTAATCGTTACGGTGAACGGTAAACGTGAAGTCTGTCGTATTATCTTCTGCCACGTTCTGCAAAATCATATCGACTTCGATATTTGCATCACTCACCGGGCCTAAGATCTTAGAGGCGACACCTGGGATATCAGGCACGCCCAACACGGTCAGCTTTGCTTCGTCACGGTTAAATGCAATGCCAGAAATTACCGGTCTTTCCACTGTGCTTTCATCCTCTGTCGTGATCAGGGTTCCAGGCCCCTCTTGAAAACTGTGCAACACCCGCAGCGGTACATTGTACTTGCCGGCAAACTCCACAGCACGAATCTGCAACACCTTTGAACCGAGACTCGCCATTTCCAGCATCTCTTCAAAGGTGATTTTTTCTAAACGCTTTGCGCCCTCAACAACACGCGGGTCGGTCGTATAAACACCATCAACATCAGTGTAGATCTGACACTCATCCGCCTTCAAGGCCGCAGCCAATGCTACAGCCGTTGTATCAGACCCTCCTCGACCCAAAGTTGTGATATTGCCATCGCCGTCCACACCTTGGAAACCAGCCACCACAACGACCCGACCCTCGGTCAGATCATGACGGATACGCTCGTCGTCGATATCCTGAATCCGCGCCTTGGTATGAGCGCCATCGGTCAATATACGTACCTGGCTGCCGGTATACGAACGTGCAGGACAGCCCCGCTCATTCATCGCCATACACAACAACGCGATAGTGACCTGCTCACCGGTAGAAACTAACACATCCATTTCGCGCGCTGTGGGCTGATCCTGCATCGCTTTGGCCAGACCAATCAGACGATTGGTTTCACCACTCATCGCAGAAACTACAACAACTACATCGTCGCCGTTTTCTCGGAACGTCTTGACCTTGTCAGCCACCGCTTGGATGCGCTCAACGGTACCTACCGAGGTACCGCCATACTTTTGAACAATCAGTGCCATTTGCGTATTAAATCCTTACTCGAGCAGGGTTCAAGCCTGCTGTTCTACCCACCCTGTTACCGACTCTAGTGCGGCAGCAAGTGCCTGCGGGTCTGTACCGCCACCCTGGGCCATATCTGGCCGCCCGCCACCTTTGCCACCTACTTGAGCCGCTACATGCTTAATCAGCTCACCCGCCTTATAACGGCTGGTTAAATCTTTGGTCACCCCTGCGATCAGACTTACCTTGTCGCCATCGACAGTTGATAGCAACACCACCGCAGAGCCTAACTTATTCTTAAGCTGATCCAGCGTATCCCGCAAAGACTTAGAATCAACACCGTCCAACTTAGCAGCCAGCAGTTTTACCCCGCCAACCTCAACAACCTGACTAAGCAGGTCATTGCCGGCTGAACTCGCCAGCTTTCCTTTTAACTGCTCTAACTCTTTTTCCAACTGACGGTTTCGCTCCAATAGCGATCCCACCTTGTCTCCGGCCGCTTCACGACTACTCTTGACCAATCCCGCAATACGACCCAGCGCAGCCTCGGTGTCCGCCAACCAAGTTAACGCCCCGCGACCGGTAACAGCCTCAATTCGTCGAACCCCTGCCGCAATACCGCCTTCGGAGATAATTTTAAACAAACCGATATCACCGGTTCGATTGACGTGAATACCGCCACAAAGCTCCAGCGAGACCAACTGTTGGTCCTGCCCCATGCTGACAACGCGCACATCATCGTCGTATTTCTCGCCAAACAGTGCCATTGCACCTTTGTCCTTGGCCTGCTCGATCGCCATAACTTCGGTATATACAGGCAGATTAGCTCTAACCTGATCGTTGACCCGCTGCTCCAGCCGCAGCAACACATCGGCGCTCAAACCTTCAAAATGAGAGAAATCGAAGCGCAAACGATCGGCATCAACCAGAGAGCCTTTCTGGGTCACATGGACACCAACAATATCACGCAACGCGGCGTGCAATAGATGGGTCGCCGAGTGATTTAACGCGATGGCATTGCGTTTGTTGGCATCGACCGACAATTGCAGCTCGGCCCCAACACTCAGCTCACCCTCAATCACCTTACCATGGTGCAAAAACGCCTTACCCTGCTTGGTCGTATCCTGAACCAGGAAGCTAAAGCCGCAACCGTTGATCACACCTTGATCGCCCACCTGGCCACCGGATTCGGCATAGAACGGCGTCTGATCAAGCACCAGCGCGCCTTCTTCGCCTGTCGCCAACTTGCTAGCCTCGGCGCCACCACTGAGCAGCGCTTTAACACGGGCATGCCCTTCAAGCGCGTCATAACCCTGGAAGCTAGTCTCAACATCCAGCGTCAAGGCATCGCTGTAGTCAGCACCAAACTGACCCGCCGCCCGAGCGCGCTCACGCTGCGCGGTCATAGCGGTCTCGAAGCCTTCCATATCGAGATTCAACTTACGCTCGCGGGCGATATCTGCAGTCAAATCGACCGGGAAGCCATAGGTATCATAAAGCTTGAATACGGTGTCGCCGGGGATCGTATCGCCATCGAGCTCGGAAATACCCTGCTCAAGAATCCGCATCCCCTGCTCAAGCGTCTTGGCAAACTGCTGCTCTTCTTTCAACAACACCAACTCAACCTGAGCCTGCTTATCCGCCAATTCGGGATAGGCCTCGCCCATCTCCTTGACCAACGGTCCCACCAGCTTATGGAAGAAGGAACCCTTCGCTCCCAGCTTGTTACCGTGCCGAATCGCTCGCCGCATGATCCGCCGCAGAACATAGCCACGCCCCTCGTTGGACGGCACCACATCGTCGACCACCAAGAAAGCGCAGGAGCGAATATGGTCCGCCACAACCTGTAGCGACTTACTTTCCAGGTCAGTCGCCGAGGTCACTTCGGCAACGGCTTTGATTAGATTCTGAAACAGGTCGATCTCGTAATTACTGTGTACCGCCTGCATCACCGCGGCAACTCGCTCCAGCCCCATGCCAGTATCCACCGACGGCTTAGGTAATTGCGCCATGTTTCCGTCAGCAGAGCGAACGTACTGCATGAAAACGATGTTCCAGATCTCAATAAAGCGGTCGCCATCCTCTTCTGGGGATCCCGGAGGGCCACCCCAAATCTCCTCACCGTGATCGTAGAAAATTTCAGAGCAGGGACCACAAGGACCGGTATCACCCATCGCCCAGAAATTATCAGAGTTATAGCGCTCACCTTTATCGCCGATCCGAATGATCCGCTCGGCAGGTACGCCTATCTCGTCGGCCCAGATCGAATAGGCCTCATCGTCGTCCTGATAGACTGTAACCGATAGCTTTTCACTCGGTATCGCCATCCACTGCGCAGAGGTCAGGAATTCCCAAGCAAACTGGATCGCGTCACGCTTGAAATAGTCACCAAAGCTGAAGTTGCCCAACATCTCAAAGAAGGTGTGGTGTCGCGCGGTATAGCCCACATTCTCCAGATCGTTGTGCTTGCCGCCAGCACGGACGCAGCGCTGCGAGGTGGTAGCGCGATTGTAAGGGCGCTTATCAGAACCCAAAAATACGTCTTTAAACTGCACCATGCCTGCGTTGGTAAACAGCAACGTCGGATCATTGCCAGGCACCAGCGAGCTGCTGGAAACGACGCTATGTCCTTGCTGTTCAAAATAATCAAGAAACGCTTGGCGAATCTGCGCGCTATTCATCTGTTTCATAAAAAATCAACCACCGACGACGTACTTACTAGCCCTAAAAACCATTAGCCAAGAGCGTAAAAGTAACAATTTTTTGCTTGCAAAATGGGGCAACAGTATACATGGGGTGCCGGTGACGGAAAACCATCCTTAGCACAAATAACCCACTGCAATAGGGGATTAATCGGGATCCGGCTCACTCATCGCATAACGCAGCTGATCCTGGGTGAAGCCGCGATACAACAAAAAACGCTGCTGCTTGGCCTGCGCTCGACGATCCTCCGGCGCAGCCAGACCAAACCGCCGCTCACGGACTGATCGCGCCAACTCAAACCAATCCTGATCACAAGCCACCATCACTTCATCTTTGAGCGCACTATCGACTCCCTTGTGGCGCAGCTCTTGAGCAATTCTGACCGGCCCCTGGCCACGACTAATTCTCGATCTGAGCAGGCTTTGAGCGTAGCGCAGGTCACTCTGCAACCCCTGCTGCCGCAGCTGCTCCAACACCTGTGTCAGGTATGGCTGGGCTCCATCAATCTTCGTCAACCGCTGTTCCAGTTCAACCCGGCTATACTCTCTGCGAGACAGCAGCAGCAATGCAGACTGCCGCATCTGCTTGATCACATCACTATTCACGACAAGGTTTTCTCTCTCGTTTTTGCCATCATCTATACGCATCGCTAGAATAGCCGCCTTCCTAACTTGGGGATACAAGGGCACATAATGAAACTCTCCACCTTTGGCACAAAATTCACCACCGAGTCAGGAATCCTCAGCCTGATGGACGACCTCGGCAACGCCTTGGCTGGCGATCAGGATATGATCATGATGGGTGGCGGAAACCCCAGTCATATTCCCGAAGTCCAGGCGATATTTCATCAACGCGCCCGACAAATTCTCGACAGCCCGAAAGAGTTTCAACACCTGATTGGCGTTTACGATCCACCTCAAGGCGAGATCGAATTCATCGACAACCTGGCCAAGCTGTTACGCCGAGAGCTGGGCTGGGATGTTAGCAGCCGTAATATCGCGCTGACCAACGGTAGCCAGTCAGGCTTCTTCATGCTGTTCAATATGTTCGCCGGCGATTACAACGACGGCCAGCAGAAAAAGATCCAACTCCCCCTCGCCCCCGAATATATCGGTTATTCCGACGCCGGCCTCAATCGTGATTTTTTTAACGCTGGCCACCCAAAGATCGATTTTTTGGACGCTCATACGTTTAAATACCGGGTCGACTTTAACGAAATCAAGATCTCCGATCAGACCGGCGCGATCTGCGTGTCACGCCCTACCAACCCGACCGGCAATGTGATCACCGACGACGAGCTGGCTCAACTCGACGCGCTTGCCAAACAACACGATATCCCCCTGATCATCGATGGCGCCTATGGCACGCCGTTCCCCAACCTGATCTTTACCGATGCCCAACCGCTGTGGAATGACAACTGCATCGTCTGCATGAGCCTGTCCAAGCTAGGCCTTCCAGCAGCACGGACCGGCATCATCGTTGCCAATGAAGAGGTCATCAGGGCGGTTTCGGCGATCAACGCGGTAATGAACCTGTCTACCGGCAGTTTCGGAGCGGTCCTGGCACAAGATATGGTACGCAGTGGCGAGATCATTCGGATCAGTAACGAGCTGGTGAAACCCTATTACCAGCAGCGCTCTCAAGTCGCTGTCGAAGAGTTCCGCAATACCTTAGGCGAGCTGCCCTACTACATCCACAAACCCGAAGGGGCGATGTTCCTATGGTTGTGGTTTAAAGACCTGCCCATCTCTAGCCTTGAGCTGTACCAGCGACTCAAAGCACGCGGAGTACTGGTGGTATCGGGCCACTACTTCTTCCCCGGCATCCCCGACGAGTGGCAACACAAGCACGAATGTATTCGGGTCACTTACTCGCAAGAAGCGGACAAGGTTAAGCAAGGGATCGGTATTATCGCCGAAGAGGTTCGCAAAGCTTACGAGCAGCGCTGAATAACCACTGGAGAGGAGCTGGGTTGGGCAAAAGCCAGCAACTGAGACTGTTCACGCCAATCCTCTCCAGCGAGTCCGGCGGCGATCGCGTTCAGCGCCCGCCATTTCTTGGCGCACCAACCAGGGCTCAGCAACAGGCCGGCTTCGGCAGTGCCGGTCAAACGATGAAACACCAACTCTGGTGGACTACGGCGGATGATCTCGATACAAGCCTCAACGTAATCTTCGAAAGACACGCCGTCATAGAGCCCCTGTTTCCACTGCCGCGCCAACTGAGTACCTTTAACGATATGCAGCGGGTGCAGTTTTAGCCCCGCCGTGCCGAGTTCCATCACTTTATCAAAGCTCTCGACACTGGCCATCGCCGACTCACCCGGCAGCCCCACAATCAGATGAGTACAGAGTTGCAATCCACGCAAGCGGGATCGCAATACTGCATTTTGGTATTCAGCCCAGCCATGACCACGATTAACCCGCGCCAGGGTTTCGTCGTTGGCCGATTGCAGGCCCAATTCCAGCCAGATCTCGTACCCTTGGGACTGATAGCTGGCCAGCAGATCCAATACTGGATCGGGCACGCAGTCGGGCCGCGTTCCCACCGACAATCCAATCACGTCGGGCTCACTCAGCGCCTCGTCGTAAAGCCCTTTTAAGTACTCGATGTCGGCGTAGGTATTGGTGTAAGCCTGAAAATAAGCCAGATAACGCTGCGCACCGGTGCGCTTGCGGATCACCTGCCGCCCCGCTTCGATCTGCTGGGCGATAGTCGGCGGCTGCTTACTATTGGGACTAAATGAAGTGTTATTGCAAAAAGTACAACCGCCCAAGCCCTTAGTACCGTCTCGGTTGGGGCAGGTAAAACTAGCGTTGAGTGCTAACTTGTGAACGCGGTAGCCATACTTGCGCTGCATATGGCCACCAAAACTATTCACCAGACTCGCTAATTGCATTTAAAGCTCAGTAATAGATAAGAGTTACAACCCGGCTAAAGCTAGCGAGCAAGAACTAAGAGGTTTTTTTCTTCCGATAGCGCAACAGCGCCTGGACCGGACCGGAGCAGCCGTAAACAATAAAGATCAGCCAAAGCAACGTTGCCGGATCGAGGGATATCACCGCAATCAGCACCACCACGCCGAGCAACACCACAAACGGCACCTTGCCCTTAAAGTCGACATCTTTGAAGCTATGGTAGTAAAAGTTACTGACCATCAGCACGCCAGACAACGCGACGACCAGCGCAATCACCAAAGCGTAATGCTCGGCGTCGATCTCAAACTGAGTGCCGACCCACACCATACCGGCCACGATGCCTGCTGCTGCAGGGCTGGCCAGACCGATAAAGAAACGCTTATCGACACTGCCGATCTGAGTATTAAAGCGCGCCAACCGTAGCGCGGCGCCCGCGACAAAAATAAACGCTGCACACCAGCCAATCTTACCGACATCGTGCAGCGCCCAGGTAAACGCCACCAGCGCAGGCGCTACACCAAAGGACACCATATCGGCCAGACTGTCGTACTGGGCACCAAATTCACTTTGGGTGTTGGTCATCCGCGCAACGCGGCCATCCAAGCCATCCAACACCATCGACACGAAGATCGCGATAGCGGCCTTTTCAAAGCTGCCATTCATCCCCGCGATAATCGCATAGAAGCCTGAAAACAGTGCTGCAGAGGTGAATAGATTGGGTAACAGGTAGATCCCACGACTGCGGGCTTTGGGCTGATCGACCTGGGGCTCGGTCTCAACCGTTTCAGCGCTATCCTCTGGCTGCTGATGCTGGTCCTGCTCTGACATGCTCGCGTTCGCCTTATAATTAATACAAAAAAGTGGCGCTATGATAAAACGATTGCCGCAGCGCTGCCAGCTTCAGAGCACAACGCACTAAAACCCAACCCTGCCAGCCATCATTGATAACCAGAAACAACAAAGCGATCCGAAGATCGCTTTGCGCGGATAGGCAGTCGCCGCAGCTAAGCCCGTTCGGTTAAGCTCGAATCAGGTTCGGCTTTCTACCATCAATTTGTTGGCCATCTGCTGGGCCGCTTTAACACCCGCATCCGGGTTATCGCACTGCATACCAGCTAAAGCCGCCTGATAAACCTTCTCTGCCATCTTTTGATCACCACCCTGGCTGACCTCATCAAAGATGCTCAGGAATAGATAAATCGGCTGCTGGCGTAGCTGCTCGACAGTTGGCGCACTATCGCAGCGCTCGATCAAGGTGCCGCGTATCTCATTTATAATCGTCGTACAACGATCACAAACAGATTCTGAAACCCCCGCAGCGGAGTCCGCCTGAGCAACCTGCGCTATCGAAAGAAGGGAATAAAACATCGCAACTAATAACGAATACTTCATAAGATGGGCCATCTAATCCTTGATTGGTTAACACGCCAGAACCATACACCAAATCACACAACGCGCCTAGGGATATGACTTTTTGACAGATCCTGAGATGACCACAAAGCCGTACCCAGCTTGATAGCCAACCGGAATCATAGGCACCGATCTGGGCCTACTCGTATTCCTCAATACCGGTTAGCCCCAAGCAAGACATTAAAAAGCCAAGCCCTGTTATTTGTAGCGCCAAATTGCGGCAGTTCGTCCACCACTATAGAATCCGTCTATTCAAGCCAAGCCCTTACACCCACTATAGAACCAGAGTCGTATGCGTTCATTTTCATCACTTGATCACCTGGTAGAGAACTTTCGCAACCGCAGGCCGATCCGAGCAGGCTCTTTGATTATTTCGGTTTACGGCGACGCCATCACCCATCGTGGTGGCACCGTCTGGCTGGGAAGCCTGATAAAGCTGCTGGAACCCTTAGGGCTAAACCATCGATTAGTGCGCACCTCGGTGTTTCGTTTAGCCAAGGAGAACTGGCTAACCGCCGAGCAAGTGGGCCGACGCAGCTATTACAGCATCACCGGCTCCGGTCGTCGCCAATTTGAAAAAGCCTTTAAACGCATCTATGCAGCGCAAAATCCAGAATGGGATGGCCGCTGGTTGATGGTATTGCTCGGACAGCTGACCACCGAGCAACGCCAGGAACTGCGCCAGGAGTTGGAATGGTACGGCTTCGGCTCGCTGGCCCCCGGCGTGCTACTGCACCCCCAAATGAAACGGGCCGAGCTGCAAGGCATTATTCAGGAACAGAGTTATCAGAACGACGTTATCGTGCTCGACTCACTAAACGAGGAGGTCACCGCCTCGCGTGCAATGCGGCGCCAAATACGCGAATCCTGGAATCTGGAAAAGCTCTCTGACAGCTACCAACACTATCTAGACCAATTCCGACCGATCTGGAACGAGCTAAAAGATCAGGGCACGCCGTCGCCAGAGCAGTGTTTTATGATCAGACTGCTGCTGGTACACGAATTCCGCCGTATCATGCTGCGCGATCCAGAACTACCCGAAGAGTTACTACCCAGTGACTGGACCGGCAGCGCCGCCCGCCAGCTCTGTGGCAATATATACCAACAGACCTGGCGTGCCGCCGAAGCCCACATGGATCAAGCACTGGAGACCGCCGAGGGCCCTTTACCACCGCCCAACACCAGTTTTTACAAACGCTACGGCGGCTTAAAATAACGCCACCAATCCAGCCCCAGCTGACAGCTCCTAGTCGCTAGGTTTCAGGATCGACGTGTCGGCGGCTCTGGACTACCGCGAAGCGCCCCGCGACAAACGCTGGGTCGGTTAGCGCGGCATTGGCAGCCGGGTTATTGCCGGTCGCATGAAAATCACTGAACGCCGCCGACTGGTTGACGAAAACCCCACTATCCAAATTACAGGACAGCGCCACGCTCTGCTCTATCGCCATCTGTTCGGCCTGCTGCAACACAGATTCATCGGTCGAATAAACCCCGAGAGTGATGGCGCCCTGAGTCGCTACCGTATCGGCAATCAATGCTAACCCCTGCGCGGTATCATCGACCGCCACCAAAAATGAAATAGGGCCGAACTGTTCTTGGCGCCAAACCTCAGACGAACCCTCTACCGACAGCATCAACGGTGTCCGGTAACTGGTCCCCTTAAACTGAGGGTGAGCATGCTGTTGTGATGCCAATACCACCCTGCCCAAAGCGCCGGCCTGATCTAATCGCGCCAGGGTCGCCGGGTTGGGAATGGCACCGAGAATACCCGATGCGCGGTCAGGATCGGATAACAACCCCTCCACCGCACCGGCCAGTGCCCGGCAGACCTGCTCGAAACTCAGCCTGCCGTCAGCGCTACCGATACCATCGCGAGGGATCAGCACCGCCTGCGGCGTGGTACACATCTGGCCGGAATAGAGGCTCAACGAAAATGCCAGATTTTGACAGGCGCGATCAAGATTATCGACGCTATCGATCAGCACGCAATTAACCCCCGCCTGCTCTTTATACAACTGAGCCTGACGCGCATGGATTTCCAACCAATCACCGAACTCATTTCCGCCGGTATAGTCGATCAACCGTACATCCTGATGCGACGCCAGTTCCTGGGCGATCTGACCATCAGCCTGCTCGGCAGCCAGCATCACCAACCTAGGGTCGAACCCCGCCTCAGCCAACACCTGCTGGGCGATCTCAACGGTCATCGCCACCGGTAATATCGCCTGCGGATGCGCCTTGACGATACGGGGTTACCCGCCACCAGGCTGGCAAACAGCCCGGGGTAGGTGTTCCAAGTCGGGAACGTCGAACAGGCAACCACCAGCGCCACGCCTCGCGGCACGATATGGTAACGCTTATCCATCACCAACGGAGCACGCTTGCCCTGCGGCTTGTGCCAGCGACTGCTCTCAGGGATACGACTCATCGCCTGCCAAGCACAAGCAACCGCCTCCAAGCCGCGATCCTGAGCGTGAGGCCCTCCGGCTTGAAACGCCATGGCAAAATCCTGCCCGGTGGTATGCATCACGGCATAAGCCATTTCAAAGCTGCGCTGATTCAGCCGTTGTAGGATCTCAAGACAAACCCCGGTCCGACGTTGCGGCCCCGCATCGCGCCATGCGGGTAGCGCTGCTTTGGCTGCATCGATCATCGACTGCACCGGATAGCCGTCGTAAGCGATAGTCAGTTCACCGGTATACGGCGACACCTCGCTGCCTCGCATCCCTTCCGACGCTGGCCCGGCTAACGAAAAATGCTGCCCCACGCGTGCCTCAAAAGCGGTTTTGCCATCATCGTTAGCCGTCTCGCCATAAATTTTACCGCTGGGCACTTCCGGATAAGGACTCCAACTGCCACGAGTTTCTACCGCGTTACAGGCTTGTTCGAGGATAGCGAAATGCTTATCAAAAAAAGCTTGAGCGGTCGGCATAGGAACTCCATCTAGATAAAAAGATTTATAAAACCATCAAGAATGATTCCAAAATACAGCCATTTCAATTTTTTTTGTATCTTTTTGTGATATTTATCATTTTGCTAATTCGTAATTTATATCAATACAAAAATCCTCATTTATTCAATTATTTAACAACACCAATAGATGCCAAAAAAAACTCATGAAGCAAGCGTCGTAAAAACCGATAAACCATACAAACTATATGGGATATATGTTTTGCTGATATTTATCAAATCGTTATAGCAATTGCACAGCACTTTCAAAGTGATACATAAAACAATGTCAAAATTGACATATCGCATTGCTTTGTTTTTACTGATTACGCACTAAGACCGACCTCGATGCTCTGTAGCACTACGCTAAGTCATAGAACACAAACAACACCGGCCCCGATATGACATCACCGCAAACACTCAAGTTAACCGGCCCTGAAGCGGGCGTTCTGACCATCCAAATCGACCGTCCCGAGGCGCTGAATGCCCTCAACACGCTGCTGCTCAACGAGCTGGCCGATCAATTAGCACTGGCCGAAGAGGACGACGCCATCCGAGCCATCGTGATCACCGGATCTCGCCGAGCGTTTGCCGCCGGGGCGGATATCCGAGAGATGGCAAAGCTCGATACCGTCGGTGTCATGAAAGACCCCCGAGTCCAGTATTGGCAACGTATTTCGGCCTTCAGCAAGCCGCTTATTGCAGCCGTGAACGGCTTCGCGCTCGGCGGAGGCTGTGAGCTAGCGATGCATGCCGACATCATTATCGCAGGCGAAGATGCCCGCTTCGGCCAACCGGAAATCAAGCTGGGGATCATGCCCGGCGCCGGGGGAACCCAACGACTGCTCCGTGCGGTGGGCAAATCGATGGCGATGCAGATGGTCCTCACCGGCGAGCCGATCAACGCTCAGCAAGCTCAAGCCGCAGGATTGGTATCGGAGATTACCGTCCCCGAAAAAACCGTGGAGAGAGCGCAAGCCATTGCCTCACAGATTGCCAAGCAGGCTCCGCTGGCCGTAGCCCTGGCTAAAGACGCACTACTCAAAGCTCAAGATACCGACCTGGCCTCGGGGCTTCTCTACGAGCGCAAGAGCTTCACGCTATTGGCGGCCACCGAGGATCGCAGCGAAGGTATTAACGCTTTTCTGGAAAAACGCCCACCTCAGTTCAAAGGATGCTAGCCATGAATTTTGACAATCTGACCCTGTCGATCGAGCAAGGCGTCGCCCTGCTGACCCTAGACCGTCCCGATCGGCTCAACAGTTTCAACACCGACATGCATCAAGAGATCCGCCAGGCGTTCAAGGCTATCAAGGCCGATTCCAGCGTGCGCTGCTTGTTACTGACCGGTAACGGTCGGGGATTCTGCGCTGGCCAGGATCTGAGCGATCGTAATGTCGCTCCCGGGGCTGAGGTGCCCAATCTGGGCGAGTCGATCGAACGCAACTACAACCCGCTGATCCGGACGTTAAAAGAGCTGCAGATTCCGACCATCTGCGCGGTGAACGGGGTGGCAGCGGGAGCCGGCGCCAACATCGCCCTGACCTGCGACATCGTCGTTGCGGGCCGTTCGGCCAGCTTCATACAGGCCTTTAGCAAGATCGGCCTGATCCCCGACTCGGGCGGCACCTGGACGCTGCCACGACTGGTCGGCGCGGCGCGAGCCAAGGCACTGATGCTACTGGGAGAAAAAGTCAGCGCCGAGCAAGCCCAGGCCTGGGGCATGATCTGGCAGTGCGTTGACGACGACGCCTTGATGGATACTGCGCTAGGCCTGGCTCGTCAGCTAGCCAGCCAGCCGACTCAAGGCTTTGCGCTGACCCGCCGGGCACTGCAGGCCAGCAGCACCAACACCTTGGACGAGCAGCTCGACCTGGAGCGCGATCTGCAAAGCCTGGCCGGGCGCACCCAGGACTACCGCGAAGGGGTGGCGGCCTTTATGGAAAAACGCAGCCCCGATTTCACCGGCAAGTAGGAAACGACACCATGAATAGCAGCAGCCAGCAAAACCAGGCTCTACCCAAATCCTGCATCGTCGGCGTCATCGGAGCCGGTACCATGGGCGCGGGCATTGCCCAGGTTGCGGCCAACTCAGCGCATACCGTGATCCTGTTCGACCAGAGCCAGGAAGCGGTCCAACGCGGGCTGGAGTTTATCTCCAGCGGGCTGCAACGTCAGGTCAAACGGGGCAAATTAACCGAACCTCAGCGTCAATCGATCCTTGATCGGATTCGCCCGGTAACCGAAATCGATGCCTTGGCCGATTGCGGCCTGGTGATCGAGGCGATCGTCGAAAACCTGAAGATAAAACAGGGACTGCTGGCAGAACTCGAAGCGCTATGCGCATCTGACTGCATCTTAGCCAGCAACACCTCATCGATCTCGATCACCGCGCTGGCGGCTCAGATGAGCCACCCCGAACGCTTAGTTGGCATGCATTTCTTCAATCCGGCGCCGGTGATGAAGCTGGTCGAGGTGATCAGCGGAATCGCCACGGCGCCTCAGGTCGCCCACCAGGTTCACGCTACAGCCACCGAGTGGGGAAAGCTGGCGGTCCACGCCAAGTCCAGCCCCGGTTTTATCGTCAACCGCGTCGCACGCCCCTTCTACGCCGAAGCGCTACGCATTGTGGAAGAGGGTGCTACCGACATCGCCACGCTCGACGCCCTGGTCAGAGAAGCCGGTGGATTTCGGATGGGACCGTTCGAGCTGATGGATCTGATCGGCCACGACATCAACTACTCGGTCACCTGTTCGGTGTTCGAGGCCTACTATCAGGATCCACGATTTCTGCCCTCGCTGCTGCAAAAAGCGCTGGTAGACAGTGGCCGACTGGGCAGAAAAAGCGGCCAAGGTTTCTATTCGTACGCTGACGGCGCCGAAACTGTAACGCCAGACGACAACCTTCCCAGCTATGCCGCGCCTGCGTCTATTAAGGTTTACGGCGATCTCGGGGTTGCCGAACCCTTGATCGAGCGAGCCGCGTCGGCGGGGATAAGTGTTGAGTGCTTACCCATCGATGGCCAGGAGGCGTTCATTGAGATCGGCACGGTTCGTTTATTCCTCACCGATGGTCGCTTTGCCGCCGAACGGGCAGCCACAACCCGACACGCGAATCTAGCGGTATTCGACCTGGCGCGGGACTACAGCACCAGCAAACGCCTGGCCGTTGCCTTTGCCGACCAGAGCGACGATGAGACCCGCCAAGCCACTATCGGTTTATTTCAAGCGTTGGGCATAACGATCAGCATCCTGGACGATATTCCAGGTCTGGTATTGATGCGCACCGTGGCGATGCTCGCCAACGAGGCCTGCGACGCCGTTAACCAAGGTGTCTGCAGCGTCGCTGATGCGGACCGGGCCATGATAGGCGGCGTTAACTACCCCCTCGGGCCACTGGCCTGGAGCGACCAAATCGGCACCAGTAGCGTCTTCAACTGCCTCAACAACTTACAACAGAGCTATGGCGAAGACCGCTATCGGCCATCCCCCTTATTACGCCGCATGCATTTTTCAGGAAGCCGCTTTCATGACTGAATCCACACTTAGCCTCGACAACGCCCAACGACTGGCCGAACGCTGCGCAGACGTTCTCTACGAGCAGGACCTGACCGCCAAACAGCTCGGTATGACAGTGCGCGAAGTAACCCCTGGCGGCGCAGAGGTATCGATGCCGGTACAACCCTGGATGGTCAACGGCCACGATACCTGCCACGGCGGGATGATCTTCACCTTGGCCGACACCGCTTTCGCTTTCGCCTGCAACAGCGAAAACTACAACACCGTCGCGGCGGGTTGCAGCATCGATTACATCAACCCTGGGCATCGAGGCGATCAACTCACCGCGACAGCCACCAAAGCCCACCAACGGGGTCGTACCGGCATCTACGACGTCCTGGTCGAAAACCAGCAAGGAACGCTGATTGCCATGTTTCGCGGCCGCTCCCACCGTATAAAAGGCTCCGTCATTCCCGCCACCAAAGCTTAAGATAAAAGGTAACTGAACATGATCAACGCATATATCTGCGATGCGATTCGAACCCCGATCGGTCGTTACGGCGGTGCCCTATCGAGCCTGCGAGCCGACGACTTGGGAGCGATTCCGCTGCGCGCCCTGATGGAGCGCAACCCCTCGGTGGATTGGCAACAGGTCGACGACCTGATTTACGGCTGCGCCAACCAAGCCGGCGAAGATAACCGCAACGTCGCCCGCATGTCGGCCCTGCTGGCAGGGCTGCCCGTTGAAGTTCCGGGTACCACCCTTAACCGTCTGTGTGGATCCGGGCTCGATGCCGTGGGCAGCGCCGCACGTGCGATCAAATCCGGTGAGGCCGACCTGATGATCGCGGGCGGGGTCGAGTCGATGTCGCGGGCGCCCTTCGTGATGCCCAAAGCAACAACGCCGTTCTCGCGCAACGCAGAGGTCTACGACACCACCATCGGCTGGCGTTTCGTCAACCACAAACTCAAAGCCGAATACGGTATCGACTCGATGCCGGAAACAGCCGAGAACGTGGCCGAGCAGTTCTCGATCAGCCGCCAGGATCAAGACGCGTTCGTCGTACGCAGCCAGCAGCGGGTGGTCGCAGCGCAGGATAGCGGCCTGTTTGATGCCGAGATCGTGCCGGTACAGATCGAACGCCGTAAGCAGCCACCATTGGTGGTCAATCGCGACGAACACCCGCGTCGTGATTGCACGCTTGAACAACTGAGCCAGCTCAAAGCACCGTTCCGCGAAGGCGGCTCGGTCACTGCGGGCAACGCCTCGGGCGTCAACGACGGTGCCTGCGCGCTACTACTCGTTAGCGAGGCCGGTTTGAAACGCTACCACTTAACCCCAAGAGCCAAGGTGATCGCGATGAGCTGCGCCGGTGTCGAGCCGCGAATCATGGGATTCGGCCCCGCTCCCGCGACACGCCGCGTATTGGAAAAGGCAGGCCTATCGTTGGCTGACATGGATCTAATCGAGCTGAACGAAGCCTTTGCAGCCCAAGCTTTAGCGGTCACTCGCGACCTAGGCTTGAGCGATGACGACCCGCGGGTCAACCCCAACGGCGGAGCCATCGCATTGGGCCACCCTCTGGGAATGAGCGGAGCCCGGCTGGTCACCACCGCGGTGAATCAACTCGAACGCCAGCAAGGCCGCTACGCCTTGTGCACCATGTGCATCGGCGTGGGACAAGGCATCGCGATGATTATCGAACGCGTAGCGCAGTAAAGATTGGGGCAGCCGTCGGTCAACACTCCAGGCCCAACCACCACAACCAGACACCACGATAACGATGCCGACGAGAGCCCCTAGTCGGCATCAATAAGAATAAAAAAGGTAAACAGATGAACATGCTAACCAATCAGCAGCACCCGGATATCGAATCGGTCAGCGTTGACCAGCTACGAGCGATTCAACTCGAACGGATGCGCAACAGCCTCAGTCATGCTTACAACAACGTGCCACACTACAAAGCCAAGTTTGACGCAGCGGGCATCCAGCCTGCGGACCTAAAATCGCTTGAGGATCTGGCCAAGTTTCCTTTCACCGTCAAGCAAGACTTGCGGGATAACTACCCCTTCGGCATGTTTGCAGTACCCCAGGAAGATATCGTTCGGGTGCACGCCTCCAGCGGCACCACTGGCCAACCAACAGTCGTAGGCTATACCCAAAACGATATCAACATGTGGGCCGATGTCGTGGCCCGTTCAATCCGCGCGGCAGGCGGTCACCGGCGTGACAAGATCCATATCGCCTACGGTTACGGACTATTCACCGGCGGCCTCGGCGCTCACTACGGCGCCGAACGCTTGGGCTGCACCGTGATCCCGATGTCCGGCGGCCAGACCGAGAAGCAGGTCCAGCTGATCCGAGACTTCGATCCCGATATCATCATGGTAACCCCCTCCTACATGCTCAATCTGGTCGATGAGATGGAACGCCAGAAACTCGACCCGGAGAAACTCGCCCTAAGAGTCGGCATCTTCGGTGCCGAACCCTGGACCGGCACTATCCGTCAGGAGCTGGAAAGTCGACTCGGCATTCAGGCGCTCGATATTTACGGCCTGTCGGAAGTGATCGGACCGGGAGTCGGCATGGAATGCCTGGAGACCAAAGACGGCCCCACTATCTGGGAAGATATGTTCTACCCAGAGATCGTCGATCCAGACACCGGGGAGGTCCTGCCCGACGGTGAATATGGCGAACTGGTTTTCACCTCGCTGACCAAAGAGGCGCTACCGATCATCCGCTACCGCACCCGTGATCTGACCCGTTTGCTGCCGGGTACCGCCCGCCCCATGCGCCGTATCGACAAGATTACCGGCCGTAGCGATGACATGCTGATCATCCGCGGGGTCAATGTTTTTCCGACTCAGATCGAAGAGCAGATCCTCAAGATCCGGCAGATGTCACCCCACTACGAGCTGCATGTCTACCGCGATGGCAACCTCGACAAGATAGACGTTCAGGTGGAACTCCGTCCCGAATGCCTGGATTGTGGCGACTTCCCCGAACCGCGCAAGCAGGAGCTAGCCAAAGAGCTGAGCCACCATATCAAGTCGGTTGTCGGGATCTCCACCAAAGTAACGATCGCCGACCCTGGCAGCCTAGCCCGCTCTGAAGGCAAAGCGGCACGCGTCAAAGACAGCCGCCCCAAAGGCAACTAAAACGCGTCTGCGCTGCGATCTGGCAACCACCCACAACGCAACACGCTGTAGAGCAAGAGAAAAGCGGTGGAGCACTGTTCTGCCGCAAACATGACACACCAAAACAAATTGACAAAACCATTTTGTATCACTTACAATTGACTTATCGCACTTTTGATCGAAATGGAGCCCCGTCAACCTGGATTGATCCGGCAAGCCCAATCCAGACGGCAGTAACGACGGCACGACTTCTTGCATAAAAATAACGTAGCGGAGACCCCAAGCTATGACACCTCAAGAACAGAACTTCCTCGACAAGATCGAGACCGAACAGAAGATCGAACCCAAGGATTGGATGCCGGAGGGATATCGCAAAAATCTGATTCGTCAGATCTCCCAACACGCTCATTCTGAAGTGATCGGCACCCAGCCAGAAGGCAACTGGATCACCCGTGCGCCGTCACTACGCCGCAAGGTCATTTTGCTGGCCAAAGTTCAGGACGAAGCGGGTCACGGCCTCTATCTGTACAGCGCCACCGAAACACTGGGGATCACCCGAGCCGAGATGATCGAAGCACTGCAGAACGGCAGCGCTAAATACGCCTCTATCTTCAACTACCCGGCGCAGACTTGGGGCGATGTGGGCGCTATCGGTTGGTTGGTGGACGGTGCCGCGATTGTTAACCAGGTATCGCTGCAGCGCACCTCTTACGGTCCCTATTCACGCGGCATGATCCGGATCTGCAAAGAGGAAAGCTTTCACCAGCGCCAGGGTTACGAGCTGATGCTGGAACTATCCCGCGGCACGCCGGAGCAGAAGGCGATGGCTCAGGACTCGCTCAACCGCTTCTACTGGCCGGCCTTGATGATGTTTGGCCCCCACGATGCGGAGTCGGCCCATACCGCCAACTCGATGAAGTGGAAGATCAAACGCGAGACCAACGACGACCTGCGGCAGAAATTTATCGACCAGACCGTGCCGCAGATCGAATTTTTAGGGTTGGAGCACCCTGATAAAGCGATCAAGTGGAACGAAGCGCGTAATCACTACGATCACGGCGACATCGACTGGGATGAGTTTTACGCCGTCATCAATGGTAACGGCCACTGTAATCGGCAACGCCTGCAGCACCATATCCGTGCCCACGAAGAGGGTGCCTGGGTGCGCGACGCGATCACGGCCTACAACGTCAAAAAAAGTGCCAAGAAAAATGCCATCAACAATAACGACGCCCAGAGCGTGGCTTAGGAGAGATTCACATGACAACTGAAAAACTGGAACTATTCGAAGTCTTCATTCGCTCCAAGCGCGGCCTGGATCACAAGCATGTCGGCAGTCTTCACGCTGAAGATGCGGTTCAGGCGCTGGAGTACGCTCGGGATGTCTACACCCGCCGCAGCGAAGGGGTCAGTATCTGGGTCGCCAAATCGACCGATATCGTCGCCTCGCAAGAGGACGATTCGGAATGCTTCTACGATCCGTCCGACGATAAGCCTTACCGCCATGCGACCTACTATCAGCTACCTGACCCGGTCAACAACATGTAATGAACAGTGCGCCAGGGCAACGCGGCACTTGCACTTTCACCAACAGACTGCTGAAAAGAGAACGACGATGAACCCACAACAACTACAACAAGCGACCATCGAGTATGCCACCCGACTAGGCGACGATGCCCTGGTATTGGGGCACCGAGTGTCAGAATGGGTCAGCTACGGCCCCTTCTTGGAAGAAGACATCGCCTACGGCAATGTCGCGCTGGATTATATCGGCCGCGCGCGGATGCTCTACAGCTACGCCGCCGAGCTCACCGGTGGTGGCAAAACCGAAGACGATCTGGCCTACACACGCAGCGAGCGCGAGTTTTCCAACTTGCTGATCAACGAGCTGCCCAAAGGCGACTTTGCCTACTCGCAAGTGCGCCAACTACTGGTCGATGTCTATGCCGGACTGTTTCTGGCCGAGCTGGTCAACTCCCAGGATGCGACGCTGGCCGCTGTCGCCGCCAAGTCGATCAAAGAGACCAAGTACCATCTACGTCGTAGCCGCGACTGGGTGCTGCGCCTGGGCGACGGTACCGAAGAGAGCCATAACCGAGCACAGCGAGCGTTGGATGATCTATGGGGCTATACCCACGAGATGTTCGAGATGGATGCGTTGGAGCAGCAGTTGAGCGACGCCGGTATCGGTGTTGACGTCACCGTCTTGCGCGACGCCTGGCACGCCCAAGTTTCGGCCATCCTGACCGAAGCGACGCTGACCGTCCCCGAGGATGACTGGAAGGTACGCGGTGGCCGCGAGGGCTATCACACCGAAAACTTGGGACACCTGCTTACCGAGCTACAGATTGTCCACCGTTCCTACCCTGGCTGTCAGTGGTAACGCTATGAACAAGATACCGCTGATGCCAAAAGAGCTGCACCAACGTCTACAGCAGCGCCAGCAACCCGAAGTCGCCGCGCTGTGGGACATTCTGGATGAGGTCAAGGACCCGGAGATCCCTGCGCTGTCGATCTGGGATCTTGGCGTGCTGCGTAACGTCGAGCGTTTCGAAGATGAAACCCTGATCACCATCACCCCGACCTACTCGGGCTGCCCGGCGATGGACACCATCGCCGATGATATCAAGGCTGCCTTAGCCGCTCAGGGGATCACTCCGATCCGAGTCAAAACCCAGCTAGCGCCAGCCTGGACGACCGATTGGATGTCGGAAAAAGGCCGCGACAAGCTGCGCAATTACGGTATCGCTCCACCCGAGAAAGATGCCAGCGAGGATGGTCTCACCCCTGAGGCGCATATTGCCTGTCCTCATTGCGGATCTCGCCACACCCAACGCATCAGCGAGTTTGGTTCGACAGCCTGCAAAGCCCTGTTCCAATGCCAGGACTGCAGCGAACCCTTCGATTATTTTAAACAGATATAGGTGACAAGATGTCGGATACCAATTTCTACCCACTGACGATTACCGACGTACAGCCGGAAACAGACACCGCTGTTTGCGTCACGCTGGGTGTACCCGAAGCGTTACAGGATAAGTTTCACTTTACCCAGGGCCAGTTCCTGACCCTGAAAGCCGATATCGACGGCGAAGAAGTGCGCCGCTCCTATTCAATCTGCTCCAGCGCCACCGAGAATCGTCTACAGGTGGGGATCAAACGGGTCAGAGATGGCCGTTTTTCAAACTTTGCCAACGATAACTTCAAGCCTGGCGATAGCATCGAAGTGATGCCGCCCCAAGGCAGCTTCCACACCGAGCTGAAGCCGGCCAATGCCAAGAACTACATGTGCATCGCCGTCGGATCCGGGATCACACCGGTACTATCCATTATTAAAACCGTGCTGGCGGTCGAACCTGACAGCCATGTCACCCTTATTTACGGCAACAAAAGCAGCAACACCGTGATGTTCAAGGAAGATATCAGTTTTATCAAAAACCGTTATCTCGATCGCTTCAAATGGATCAACATCATGGATAAAGAGGACCAGGGTGCTGACCTACTTAACGGTCGTATCGACAACAAGAAAGGCTACGCGCTACAAAAAAGCGGAATGATCGATATCCGCGCCACCGACGAAGCCTTTATCTGCGGCCCCGAGTCGATGATGGCCGAGGTCTCCAGAGGCTTCCGCATGGAGGGGCTGAAAGAGTCTCAGATCCACTACGAGCTGTTCGCCAACTCTGCCTCCGACGCGCAAGCGATGCTGGAAAAAGCCCAGAAACGGGTCGAAACCTTTGGCGAAGAAAAAACCAGTAACGTCACCGTGATCGCCGACGGTCGCTCGATTCAATTCGACCTCGCTTCGGTCGGTCAAAACATCCTCGATGCGGGCATGGCGCAAGGTAAAGAGCTGCCCTATTCGTGTAAAGCCGGTGTCTGCTCCACCTGCAAATGCAAGCTGATCAAAGGCGAGGTCGAGATGGATATCACCCATGGCCTGGAAGCCCACGAAATTGAAGCGGGCTATATTCTGAGCTGCCAAGCCCACCCGATTTCAGACGAAGTGGTTGTCGATTTCGACCAGCGATAAGGTTTAACAACATGAAATTACAAAGTTATATCAACGGCCAGTGGGTCGATGGCCAAGACGCTGGGGTTGAAGTGTTCAACGCGGTCAATGGCGATTCTATCGGCATGGTCACCAGCCAAGGGATCGACTTTGGCGATGCGGTCAACCATGCCCGTCAAGTCGGTGGCCCAGCGCTGCGCAAGCTCACCTTTCACGAGCGTGCGAACAGGCTTAAAGCCTTAGCCCAACACCTGATGGCAGCAAAAGAGCAATTTTACCGGGTATCCGCCTGGACCGGTGCCACCAAGGTGGATAGCTGGATCGACATCGACGGCGGCATCAGCACTCTTTTTACCTACTCCAGCCTTGTTCGCCGAGAGCTGCCCAACGAAACCTTCCTGGTCGAGGATGAGGCTCAGCGACTGTCTGCCAACGGGACCTTTACCGGTCGCCACCTGCTGGTCCCCAAAGAGGGTGTGGCGGTACACATCAACGCGTTCAACTTCCCCTGCTGGGGCATGCTCGAAAAGATCGCCCCCAGCCTCGCTGCGGGGATGCCGGTTATCGTTAAACCTGCGACCGCGTCGAGCTACCTGACCGAAGCGATGGTCAAGGAGATCATCAGTTCGGGGATTTTGCCCGAAGGCTCAATCCAATTGATCTGCGGTGGCGTAGGCGACCTGCTGGATCGCTTAGATGAACAAGATGTAGTGACCTTCACCGGATCGGCCAGCACCGGACACAAGCTGCGCACCCACCCCAACATCGTGGCCAACTCGATCCCTTTCACCATGGAAGCCGATTCTCTCAACTGCAGCATCCTGGGTGCCAATGTTGAACCGGGTTCGATCGAATTCGACCTCTATATCAAAGAGGTTGCCAGAGAGATGACGGTTAAGGCAGGGCAAAAATGTACCGCTATCCGTCGTGCCATAATCCCCCGCAACCGGGTCGATGCCGTCGCAGAAGCCTTAAGCGCAAGATTGGCTAAAACCACCTTGGGCGATCCCGCTATCGAAGGCGTTCGTATGGGGCCCTTGGTAGGTAGAAGTCAGGTCGGCGACGTCTGGAACAAACTGGCGCAACTCAAACAAAGCTGCGAAGTGATTCACGGCGGCAGCGAAGAGTTTGAAGTGGTCGGCGGAGATCGAGATTTGGGCGCTTACTTCCCCAGCACCCTACTGTACTGCGACAAACCGCTAGCAACCGAGGCACCGCATAGCATCGAGGCCTTTGGCCCGGTGTCTACGCTGCTGGCATACGACGATATCGACCAGGCGATCACCATCGCCAAACTCGGTCGCGGCAGCCTGGTCGGCTCGCTAGTGACTGCGGATGATCAAGAAGCCCGTAACGTGGTGCTCGGCGCAGCCGCCTACCATGGCCGGATGCTGATCCTCAACGGTGACTGCGCCAAAGAATCAACAGGTCATGGCTCACCGTTGCCAACGCTGGTCCACGGCGGCCCAGGACGTGCGGGCGGTGGCGAAGAACTCGGCGGACTGCGGTCGGTCAAGCACTACATGCAACGCACCGCGATCCAGGGCAGCCCGACCACATTGAATGCCATCACCAACGAATACAACCCCGGTTCAAAGCAGATCAAGACCGACGTGCACCCGTTCCGCAAGTACTTTGAAGAGCTACAGATCGGCGAAACCCTGATCACCCACCGACGTACCGTGACCGAAGCCGACATCGTCAACTTTGGCGGTATCTCGGGTGACCACTTCTACGCCCACTTCGACGAGCTGGCGGCCAAAGACTCGCTGTTCGGCAAGCGGGTCGCGCACGGTTACTTCGTGATATCGGCAGCTGCCGGGATGTTCGTCGAGCCATCACCGGGGCCGGTGTTAGCCAACTACGGCATGGAAAATCTGCGTTTCGTGGAGCCGGTCGGTATCGGCGATACCATTCAGGTGCGCTTGACCTGCAAGCGCAAGATCAAAAAAGATAAGCGTGAAGAGGATGAAAAGCCCAACGGCGTGGTGGTCTGGGATGTCGAAGTCTTCAATCAGGACAACACCCCGGTTGCGGTCTACAACATCCTGACGCTAGTGGAGCGCAAGGAAGAGTAATCAGCTCCCTTAGCCATTATGACCAGAACCAAAAAAGCGACCCGAGGGTCGCTTTTTTATTTAACACGTGGCCGGATTAGAACTCCAGCTCTGCGGCAGGCTTAACCTCGGGCTTTTCGGCAGGGACCGGCAAGCTGAGCAGTTCGGCACGGATCTGGTCCTCGATCTCCTTGGCGATCTCAGGGTTCTCTTCCAGATACTTGGCCGAATTGGCTTTTCCCTGACCAATCTTGCTGCCTTTATAGGCGTACCAAGCACCAGACTTGTCGACCAAGCCCTGCTTAACACCCAGGTCGATCACCTCACCCATATGGTAGATCCCCTTACCATACATGATCTGGAATTCGGCTTGCTTGAACGGCGGTGACACTTTGTTTTTCACTACCTTGACGCGTGTTTCGTTACCGATCACCTCATCTTTGTCTTTTACTGCACCGGTACGGCGGATATCCAGTCGTACTGATGCGTAGAATTTCAACGCATTACCACCGGACGTGGTTTCTGGACTGCCGAACATCACTCCGATCTTCATCCGGATCTGGTTGATAAAGATCACCAGGCAATTAGCATTTTTGACGTTACCGGTAATCTTACGCAGCGCCTGACTCATCAAGCGCGCTTGCAAACCTACGTGGGTATCGCCCATCTCACCCTCAATCTCGGCACGAGGTGTCAGCGCCGCCACCGAGTCGATCACCAACACATCGACCGAGTTGGAACGGACCAGCATATCGGTAATTTCTAACGCTTGCTCACCGGTATCGGGCTGCGACACCAGCAGGTCATCGATATTAACCCCCAGTTTCTCGGCATAGCTCGGATCCAACGCATGCTCGGCATCGACAAAAGCACAGGTCTTGCCCGCTTTTTGCGCTTCGGCGATCACCTGCAACGTCAAGGTGGTTTTACCCGAAGACTCCGGGCCGTAGATTTCGCAGATACGCCCATATGGCAAACCGCCTATGCCCAGCGCGATATCCAGCCCCAGAGAACCGGTAGACACCGCAGGCATCGCTTCGCGCGGCTTGTCGCCCATGCGCATTACCGCACCCTTGCCGAATTGGCGCTCGATCTGCGTTAGTGCGGCTGACAGTGCCTTCTTTTTGTTGTCATCCATTGCGGTACCCTTGAACTGAGAATGGCTAATAAGTTTGTCAGATTGAGCTCATCACTGTTAACGTGGCGTCAACCTGCGGCAAAACAACTGTATATCTAAACAGTATTATTTCACAACTTTTTTTAAACGCAAGCCGCTATTTCAACTTAACCCTGAATAATTCTTAGCAACCCCAGCACCGACTCTTCAACCGCTTGATCTCTAACGGATTGGCGGTCTCCAGAAAAATTGAAACAGTGGCTATCGACTACGCCATCGCCGCGTGCCCAAGCGATCCAAACCGTCCCAACCGGCTTTTCCGGGCTGCCACCACCGGGTCCCGCGACGCCGCTAATCGCGACACTGAGCTGGGCCGGGCTATTATCCAACGCCCCGCGCGCCATCGCCTCGACACAGGCCTGGCTCACCGCCCCCTGCTGCTCCAGCAGCTCATCATCGACCCCGAGCAGACGCTGCTTCATCGCGTTGGAATAGGTCACAAAACCGCCCTCTAGCCATGCCGAGCTGCCGGGTAGCGCCGTCAACCGGCAGGCGACACCGCCTCCGGTACAGGATTCGGCGGTGACCAGCGTCCAGCCTCGGTCCATTAACGCCACGGCCAACTGTTCGATCTGTGCTTGCATGGTGATAATTACCCTGTCTATATCGTCGCTCGGCTTCGAAATATGGCACAACATGCCGTAGAATGACCAGCTTTGTTGAGCATGGCCAACCATCGAGTCGGTGGATGTCGCCAGCGCTACTCTCTCTGACTATTCACCAACAGAATCTGATCAAAAAAATGAGCAAAGCCGCAACCAAAAACAGCTCGCATACCCCGATGATGCAACAATATTTCGGGATCAAATCGGAGCACCCCAACGAGTTAGTGTTTTATCGGATGGGTGATTTTTACGAGATGTTTTACGACGATGCCCGCCAAGCCTCGCAAATACTCGACATATCGCTGACTAGCCGCGGCCATTCTGGTGGTGAGCCGATCCCGATGGCAGGCATCCCCTACCATGCCGCCGAGAACTATATCGCCAAGATCGTTCGTGCCGGCCAATCGGTCGCTATCGCCGAGCAGATTGGCGACCCGGCTACCAGCAAAGGCCCGGTAGATCGCAAAGTCGTACGCGTTGTCACCCCCGGCACCCTGACCGACGAAGCCCTGCTCGACGCCTCGCGCGATAACCTACTGGTAGCCGTTACCCGCGATCAGCAACAGTTCGGCATCGCCAGCCTCGATATCAGCGCCGGCCGTTTTCAGGTTATGCAGCTAGATGGCGAAACGGCGCTGTTAAGCGAACTGGCTCGACTACAACCGGCCGAGTTGCTGTTCAACGAAGACGATGGCATCGAAGCACTGCTGTGCAACTTCAACGGGCTACGCCGTCAGCCACCGTGGAACTTCGAACTCGACAGTGCCCACCGTTTGTTAACCCAACAGTTTCAAACCCGGGACCTGAGCGGCTTCGGCTGCGAGTCTCTACCGACCGCCTTGCGCGCAGCCGGCTGTCTACTGCAGTACGCCCGCGAGACCCAGCGCACCGCGCTACCGCATATTCGCTCGATCACCACCGAGTTACAGGACAACAGCGTCATTCTGGATGCCGCCACCCGGCGTAATCTAGAGCTTGATGCCAATCTGATGGGCGGTACAGACAACACCCTGATATCGGTACTCGACCGCACCGCCACCCCGATGGGAGGAAGACTGCTACGCCGCTGGCTGCATCGGCCGTTGCGCAACTTAGAAACCATCAAACAGCGCCAGTTCTGCATTAGCTGCTTGATCGACGATTACCGCTTTGAAGGCCTGCAACCGGTGCTGAAACAGATCGGTGATATTGAGCGTATCCTGGCCCGCGTAGCGCTACGCTCAGCCCGCCCTCGCGATCTGGAACGACTAAAATCGGCGCTGACCTGCCTGCCTGAACTGCAACAACTGATCGCTCCGCTCGAATCGCCGCTAGCGAGTCAATTGGCCGAGTCTATTAGCGAATTCCCTCAGCTACAGCAACTTCTCGACAAGGCTGTCATCGACAATCCACCGGTGATTATCCGTGATGGCGGCGTCATCGCCGAAGGTTACGACAGTGAGCTCGACGAGCTGCGCGCGCTGAGCGAAAACGCAGGGGGCTACCTGCTAGAACTCGAACAGCGTGAAAAAGAGCGTACCGGCATCGCCACCCTCAAGGTCGGTTACAACCGAGTCCACGGCTATTACATCGAGATCAGTAGAGCCCAGTCAGAACAGGCTCCAGCCGAATATATTCGCCGCCAGACACTAAAAAATGCCGAGCGCTTCATCACTCCGGAACTCAAAGAGTTCGAAGATAAGGCACTGAGCAGCAAAAGCCGCGCTCTGGCCCGTGAAAAAATGCTCTACGAGGCGCTGGTCGAAACCTTGGCCGAACAACTGGCTCCGCTCCAAGACTGCGCTAGCGCACTGGCCGAACTCGATGTGCTCAACAATCTAGCAGCCCGCGCCGGTCGACTCGATTACTGCGCCCCAACCTTATCCGATAACGCGGGGATCGAAATTTTAGAGGGCCGTCACCCAGTGGTCGAACGGGTCTCTGATGATCCATTTGTCGCCAACGACCTGCGGCTCGATCCCGAGCGGCGGATGCTGATCATTACCGGTCCCAACATGGGCGGTAAATCGACCTTCATGCGTCAGGCAGCCTTGATCGTACTGATGGCGCATATCGGCAGCTATGTCCCCGCGGCGCAAGCCAACATCGGCCTGGTAGATCGAATATTCACCCGCATGGGTTCGTCCGATGATCTGGCAGGCGGTCGCTCAACCTTTATGGTGGAGATGACCGAAACCGCCAATATTCTGCATAACGCCACCCCCAGAAGCTTGGTGCTGATGGACGAAGTGGGGCGCGGTACCAGCACCTTCGATGGCCTATCGCTAGCCTGGTCCTGCGCACGCCACCTGGCTTCGATGACCCAGGCTTTCACCCTGTTCGCTACCCACTACTTTGAGCTCACCTCGCTGCCCGACACCGAAGCAGGAGTGGCCAACATCCACCTGACCGCGACCGAACATAACGATCATATTATCTTTCTGCATAGCGTCCACGAGGGCCCTGCCAGCCAGAGCTACGGCCTTCAGGTGGCCAAGTTGGCCGGTGTGCCAATGGCGGTCATCGACGAAGCCAAGCATAAGCTACAGCAACTCGAATCCTCTTCGATCACAGCTACCCAGGCGCCGCTGCAGGTCGACCTGTTTAGCCAACCGGCGCCAGCGGAACCTAGCAACGAACCGCACCCGCTAGAAGCCGCGCTCGACGCCATCGATCCCGACAACCTCTCACCACGACAAGCGCTGGAACAGCTCTACCAGCTCAAACAACAGAGCGCGCAATAACTCCTATACTGGAGCAGGCTGGGCGTCACCACGCCCGGTTTAGCCCTTATCTTCGGTCAATTCCAGAGGAGTAGACGAGCATGGCTTTTGTCGTGACTGAAAACTGCATCAAGTGTAAGTACACCGACTGTGTCGAGGTCTGTCCGGTTGATTGCTTCTACGAAGGCCCCAACTTTTTGGTGATCCATCCCGACGAATGTATCGATTGCGCGCTATGCGTACCCGAATGCCCCGTTGATGCGATCTTTGAGGAGGGCGATTTACCCGATGACCAGCTGGAGTTTATCCAACTCAATGCCGAACTGGCCGAAGTCTGGCCTAATATCGGGGAGATGAAAGCCGCACCTGAAGATGCCGCCGATTGGAACGGCAAGCCAGACAAAAAAAAGCTGCTGGAGCGATAACTCCAACAGCCTGATACTCGATCTTAACGCCAGAGCAAACAGTTACTCGAGCAGATCAGCGCCAGATAGCCCGTTGTTCTCGACGATATCACGCAACCTCCGCAAGGCTTCGACCTGGATTTGACGTACTCGCTCACGCGTCAGGCCGATCTCGCGCCCAACCTCTTCCAACGTGCTGATCTCATGGCCGTGCAAGCCAAACCGACGCATCAACACTTCGCTATGCTTCTCGGGCAAAGTTTCCAGCCAGTCGTCCAGACGACCAATCAGATTGGTATTCTGCAGCCAGGTTTCAGGGTCGGCGGCATCGGTGTCCGGAATCGTCTCGACCAGCGATTTTTCAGAATTTTTACCGACCGGCACATCGATAGAGCCAACCCGCTCGTTCAAGCCCATCATCCGTTTGACGTTTTCAACCGGCTTATCGAGCATCTCCGCGATCTCTTCGCAGGTCGGCTCATGGTCGAGCTGCTGCGCCAGTGCGCGGGCGGCTCGCAAATAGACATTGAGTTCTTTCACGACATGAATCGGCAAGCGAATGGTGCGGGTCTGATTCATGATGGCCCGCTCGATGGTTTGCCGAATCCACCAGGTGGCGTAGGTGGAGAAACGGAAGCCTCGTTCGGGATCAAACTTTTCAACCGCTCGTATCAGCCCAAGGTTGCCCTCTTCGATCAGGTCCAACAGGGTCAGGCCTCGGTTGATGTAACGACGGGCGATCTTGACCACCAGACGCAAGTTGCTCTCGATCATCCGCTTGCGCGAGGCATCGCATCCTCGAAGTGCTTTGCGCGAGAAGTAGACCTCCTCTTCGGCGCTGAGCAATGGCGAAAAACCGATCTCGTTTAGATAAAGCTGCGTTGCATCCAGATGTCTGGCTTTGACGAGGTCGTCATGAACTTCGCCACGCGCTTTGTCCATCACAACGTTGTCATCAAGGATCTCATCTGTAGCCATTTCATTATCCGTTGACTGCTTTTTATTTTGCCTTTTCGCTACCCGTGTTGACTTAGCGGCGGTTCTCTCGAGCGTTTCCATGGCGTCAATCTCCTAAGCTAACCAGGCGGGCCTGGTGCTTCCTTGCTGCTACCGACGGGGTAAGTAGCGGACCGGATCCACCGGTTTACCCTCTTTGCGGATCTCGAAATGTAGCATGGTCCTCGCTACTCCGCTATTGCCGATTTCAGCAATCTTTTGGCCTACTACAACCTTATCTTGCTCTTTTACCAGTAGCTTATTGTTATGAGCATAAGCACTTAAAAAGGTTTCGTTATGGTTGATGATAACAAGATTACCATACCCTAATAAACCATTACCTGCATACACTACCACGCCAGCAGCGGCTGAAAAAACCGGCTCGCCTCTATTTCCGGCGATATTTAAACCCTTATTTACCTGGCCTTTAGCGCTAAAACCCTGAATCACACGACCCGTGGCAGGCCAACGCCATCTAACCGGACCTGTCGGTGCTGCGGGTGCTGGTTTGGCGATGGAACGGGATGGTGAGGCGGGTTTTGCAGCAGGTTCAACGCTGCTATTCGATGATTTTTTGGAAGAAGATGGAGTCGTTGACGAGGGTGTTGACGCGCTACGGCGAACCGGAGCGGCCTCGGAAAGACTGAGCAGCTGGCCAGAATAAATACGGTAGCTGCTACCAATATTGTTGGCTCGGGCCAAAGCCCGATAATCTTTACGATAACGCCAGGCGATAGAATACAGAGTATCTCCGGGTTGAACCCGGTAGTGACCATCGGGTGCCGGTTTAACCGTTTGACGCGTGGTGACGGGGGCATTGATAGAATGGTCGCTAACAGGCGCCACGTGACCACCGCAGCCCAACAGCATAACACTGCTAACTACCACCGCTGACAATGTCCGTTTGACGCTGCTAGTCACCCTTTTTCGCCTAGCTCCCGATATTGTTGGAGTACCCTATCCGCTGACCACTTAGGCTGTTTCAGCCCCGTATCCGTCAGTCTGTCAGCGTCGATTACCGTAGCGCTCCAGCATATAGACCGCGACAGCTCCCAGCAACATCAGCAACACCGAAGCCCAGAGGAAAGCGTCTTGGCCGGTTAGGGCCTGATAGCCTGCAGGTAACACATTATCCTGCACCAAAGGGACCGACTCTCCGTGGCTATTGATCCGATAATGGGTGGTGTACTTCCAGGGCCAGACCTTATTCAACGAGCCCAACATCACTCCGGTTAGCAATGCCAGAGTCAGGTCGTGAAAGTGGCGGAACATCCAGGCCAGCAGGTGGGAAAAGCTTAATAGCCCCACCACGCACCCCACCATAAACAACCCCAGTATCTGCAGATCAAATCCTTTGATCGCTCCCATAATCGGGCTATACAGCCCCAACAACAAAAGTATGAAGCTGCCTGAGATGCCCGGCAAAATCATCGCGCAGATGGCAATACAACCAGCTCCAAAGATCACCAACGATGTCACTTGCGCCTCAACAGGAGACATCACTGTGACGAGATATGAAAACGTTACCCCTACCCATAGCGCCACCACCAGTTGCGAATTCCAGCGCTTGACCTGCCCCATCATCCAGACCGACGAACTGACGATCAGACCAAAAAAGAACGCCCAAAGTAGCGTCGGGTACTGTTCCAGCAAATAGATAGCCAGCCGGGCAACCGAGGCCAGACTCAGCAGTACACCAGAGAGCAACACCACCAGAAAGGTACCGTTGATGTGACGCCAGAAGGCCTGCGGGCCTTGCTGCCAGATCAGTGCTAGTGAATGCGGGGTGATCCGGCGAATCGAATCAAGCAGTTCTTCGTAGATACCGCTAATAAACGCGACCGTACCACCGGAAACACCAGGGATCGCATCGGCAGCCCCCATCGCTGTGCCTTTAAGAAATAGCGACACCCAGTCACCCGTCGTTCGACTCATTACTGCTCTCCCTAGCGGATCGAACCATTAAGCATCGGCACGAACTTGACGGCTTCGAGTACCTGGTGATCGTATTCGGTTTCGCTGAGTCGCTGCACCAAACGCAGCTCCTGCTTGTCACCGCCAACCGGAATGATCATCCGTCCGCCGATTGCCAGTTGCGGGTATAGCTCGGGTGGGATCTGCTCGGGGGCAGCGGCGCAGGTTATGGCATCGAAGGGGCCTTTCTCGGGCCAGCCAAAGCCGCCATCGGCATGTTTGAAATAGACATTGCGCAGCCCTAGCTGGCTCAATCGGCCACGCGCTTTATCCTGCAACGGCAAAATACGCTCGACGCTAAATACCTTACCTACCAGGCAGGCCAACACCGCTGATTGATAGCCCGAACCGGTGCCGATCTCCAACACGCGCTCGGGGCGACCACCGTTAAGCAGGATTTCGGTCATCTTGGCAACGATATAGGGTTGCGAGATGGTCTGATTGAAACCGATCGGCAACGCGGTATCTTCGTAGGCACGGTGCGATAGCGCTTCATCCACAAACAGATGCCGGGGTAGCTCCCGCATCACCTCCAGCACCCGCTGATCCTCGATGCCCTGTTCGACTAAACGTGTAATTAGCCGATCACGGGTACGCCGCGAGGTCATACCGATACCCTGGATATCGAACTTATTCACTCCAACTCCTCAAGCCAACTGCCCAGGTTGTCAAAACCCGAGTACTGCGTCATATCTGCTTGCACCGGGGTGATCGACACATACCCCTGCGTTACAGCGTAAAAATCGGTACCCGGTCCGGCATCCTCGGCATCGCCTGCCGCCGAGATCCAAAACCGCTCACGCCCGCGCGGGTCGACCGAGCGAACAGGCTGGGTAGCCAAACTGCGATGCCCCAAGCGGGTCACATGAATACCTTTGATCTGCTCCAGCGGCAGGTCCGGTACATTGAGATTGAGCACCGTCCGGGCCGCAAGGTTCAACGCCCCTAACTGTGGCAACAGCTGGCTGACGATCACCGCTGCAGAGGTAAAATGCTGGCGTCCTACCAGCGACACAGCGATCGCAGGTTTGTGCAGATAGCGCCCCTCCATCGCCGCTGCCACCGTGCCCGAGTACAAGACATCGTCGCCCAAGTTGGCACCGGCATTGATCCCCGACACGACGATATCGGGGATAAAATCAAACAGTCCCGATATTCCCAGGTGGACACAGTCGGTAGGCGTACCGTTAACGCTAACAAAGCCATTGGCCAAGCGTTGCGGTTCGAGCGGTCGATCCAGTGTCAGCGAGTTACTGGCACCACTACGATCTCGATCCGGCGCCACCACCAGCGTTTCAAACTGTTCTGCCAACAGCGCCACTAAAGTGCTTAATCCCTGCGCATGAACACCATCATCATTAGAGATCAATATACGCACTAGCCAGCCACCTCCGCGCTCTCTGCACCCTGGCCAGCCGCAACGCGATAATCAAAGAGTTCGCGCAATACGCTGGTGGCGTAGGTTCCGGGGGGCAACTCAAAGCTCACCTCTAATACATCCGAGCCGAGGCTTTGCCAGCTAAACTCTCGCGGCAGAAACCGCACCGAACGGCGTTCGCGAGCTTGCCCCAGCCGTTCAAACCCTTCACACCAGGACTCAAATCCGGCCACCATCTCGGTCTCGAGCGCCAGCGCCTGATCCTCGACCAATGCTCGCCCGCGTCCCATTAACGGCGCCGTTGGGTGCAACTCAAACCGTTCTATAGCAGCCGCAAGCAGGGCCGGATCGGTCTCGGGGCTCAGATTACTCGAACCGCGAATCACCGGCTTATCACCCGCCAAATAGCTATCCAGGCAGCCACGATTAATGCGCTCGGCCAACACCCGATTAAATAGATAAGAGCGCGCCGATGAGATCGCCATGCTGCGTTTGAGCCGATCGCGAATTTTAATTTCACCGCTAAATAGCTTATCGGCCATCAGCAGATTGCCGCCGCCATGGCCAAAGCGTTGCTCGCCAAAGTAGTTGGGGACGCCTCTGTCACGGATGGTCTGCAGCCGCTGCTCCAGATCTCCGCTCAATACCAAATCACGAATGCGCAACACAAAGCGATTACTACGATGCCCACCACGTTTGAGTTTGCGATGATGCCGAACCGTTTTGAGGATAGTAACGCTATCGGGCAAGCCACTCAGATCGGGGTCGGGTTGTCCTGGCAACCACAGGCTGAACCACTGTGTGGTCACCGCATGGCGATCTTTGAGCCCGGCGTAACTGACATCCTTGGGTTGGATACCGGATAACCGTGCCAACTGGCGCGCGATCCACTGGGTGTTTTCGCCGCGCTTACACAGCAGTACAAACAGATGCTCACCGCTGCCTTCGGGCTCAAAACCGAGTTGTTCGTCAACTTGGAAGTCTTCAGGCACAGTGCGAATCACACCGGTAGCAGGAGGTTCGCCATAAAGACGAGGAAAATCGAGGTTATAAGTGTTCAAGCACTATTTCTCTTCGGGAAGCAGGAAAAAGGTCTCGCCGCGTTTGACCATTCCCATCTCGCTGCGGGCACGCTCTTCGAGTGCCGAGGTACCCTGTTTCAGGTCATCCACCTCAGCGCGTAAGGCGTCATTACGGTCGATTAACAACTGATTAGACGCTTGTTGCTGGGCAATGGAGTCTTGTAGCGTCCAGACCGAGGGCAGGTTACCGTCGCCAAACCACAGTCGATACTGCAGGCCTAGAAACAGCACGGAGAGTAACACTAACAGCCATTTCATGACCCACCCCTCTGATAACCCGCGCCGCAAATAACAAGGGGGAGCCAAACTCCCCCTTAGCGTTACGCCTGACCTTTGATTTCGGAGCGACCGTTGTAAGGCGCTTTGCCTTCCAGCTCACCCTCGATCCGCAGCAAGCGGTTGTACTTGGAGACCCGATCGGAACGACACAGCGAACCGGTCTTGATCTGACCCGCCTTGGTCGCCACCGCCAAATCGGCGATGGTGGTGTCTTCGGTCTCACCCGAACGGTGCGAGATGACTGCGGTAAAGCCGGCGTCCTGCGCCATCTTGATTGCGTCTAGTGTCTCGCTCAACGAACCGATCTGGTTGAACTTGATCAGGATCGAGTTACCGATGCTCTGCTCGATACCGCGCGATAGGATCTTGGTGTTGGTAACAAACAGGTCGTCACCGACCAGCTGCACCTTGTCACCAATCTTACGCGTTAAGGTCGCCCAACCGTCCCAGTCGCTCTCGTCCATACCGTCTTCAACCGAGACAATCGGATACTTAACGGTCAGATCGGCCAAGTAGTCGGCAAAACCTTCGGAATCGAACTTCTTGCCTTCGCCCGCCAGGTCGTACATATCATTTTTGTAGAATTCAGAAGCCGCGCAATCCAGCGCCAAGGTGATATCTTCACCCAGCTTGTAACCGGCCTTGTCGATCGCTTCTTGAATAACAACCAAAGCTTCTTCGTTAGACGCCAGGTTGGGAGCGAAACCACCTTCATCACCGACTGCGGTGTTCAGACCGCGTGCAGACAGTACTTTCTTCAGGCTATGAAAGATCTCAGCACCCATGCGCAGCGCTTCGGCAAAGTTTGGTGCGGAAACCGGCTGCACCATGAACTCTTGGATATCGACGTTATTGTCGGCGTGCTCGCCACCGTTGATGATGTTCATCATCGGCACCGGCATCGAGTAGTCACCCGGATTGCCGTTCAATTCGGCGATATGGGCGTACAAAGGCATACCCTTGTCCGCTGCAGCAGCCTTGGCGGCAGCCAGCGATACAGCCAGGATAGCGTTAGCACCCAAGTTGCCTTTGTTCTCTGTACCGTCCAGATCGATCATGGTCTGATCCAGACCGCGTTGGTCGCTGGCATCTTTGCCCAGCAAGGCGTCGCGAATCGGGTTATTGATAGCCGCAACGGCCTTCAACACACCTTTACCCAGGTAGCGCGAGGCATCGCCATCACGCAGCTCTAACGCTTCGCGCGAGCCGGTAGAGGCGCCAGAGGGTGCGCAAGCGGTACCAAAGGCACCCGAAGCCAGAATCACATCCGCTTCAACCGTAGGGTTGCCGCGGGAGTCCAGCACTTCGCGTGCTTTGATGTCGGTAATCGCTGTCATGTTGCTGTTCACTCCAATTTAAAGCGTAGTATTTTGAATTCTGTTAATAACGGCTGGCGTTATTTTCCGCCGTGGGTCAGCGCTGCTTTAACAAATCCAGTAAACAGGCCGTGTCCATCGCGCGGGGTAGAGGTAAATTCAGGGTGGAACTGGCAAGCTACAAACCAAGGATGGTCGGGCACTTCAACTACTTCGACCAGCGAGCCATCGATGGAGTGACCGGCGATCCGCAGCCCCGCCTTCTCCAACTGCTCAACGTAATTATTGTTGACCTCGTAACGGTGGCGATGACGCTCTAGAATCACCTCCTGACCGTAACACTCAGCCGCAGTGGAGTTGTCCTCCAAGCGGCACTCCTGGGCTCCCAGACGCATGGTGCCGCCTAGATCGGCGTCCTCGCTGCGGGTCTCGACGTCGCCTTCGGCGGTGGTCCACTCGGTGATCAAGCCGATAACAGGATGGACAGCCTGAAGGTTAAATTCGGTACTATTGGCCTCGGCCAACCCGGCAACGTTACGGGCAAATTCGATCACCGCAACCTGCATCCCTAGGCAGATACCCAGATAAGGGATCTTGTTCTCACGGGCGAAACGCACCGTTTCTATCTTGCCTTCGACACCACGCTCACCAAAACCGCCGGGAACCAGAATCGCGTCGACATTCTCTAGCGCGCCGGTACCCTTGCGTTCGATCTCCTCGGAGTCGATATATTTCAGATGAACCTTGGCGCGGTTCTTAATGCCGGCGTGAGTCATCGCCTCGATCAGCGATTTATACGCATCGAGCAGCTCCATGTACTTACCGACCATGGCGATGGTCACTTCATGGTGCGGATTCAGCTTGGCATCAACGACATCGTCCCACTCGGTGAGGTCGGCTTCACCACACTCTAGTCGGAACTTGTTGACGACGATCGCGTCCAGCCCCTGCTCGTGCAGCATCCGCGGAATACGGTAGATAGTGTTGGCATCTTCCAACGCGATAACGGCACGCTCTTCAACGTTGGTGAATAGCGACAGTTTGCGTCGTGAATCGGCCGGGATCTCATGGTCGGAGCGGCAGACCAAAATGTCGGGTTGAATACCTATCGAACGCAACTCTTTGACCGAGTGCTGCGCCGGCTTGGTCTTGGTCTCACCTGCGGTGGCGATATAGGGCACTAATACCAGGTGCATAAACAGAGCGCGGGTGCTGCCCAGCTCAACTTTGAGCTGCCGTACCGCTTCCATAAACGGCTGCGACTCGATGTCACCCACGGTTCCACCAATCTCAACCAGAGCGATATCGGCATCGCCGGCACCTTCGATCACGCGACGTTTAATCTCGTCGGTGATGTGCGGAATCACCTGCACGGTACCGCCGAGATAATCACCACGACGCTCTTTACGCAGCACCTCTTCGTAAACCCGGCCCGAGGTAAAGTTATTCCCCTGGGTCATGGTGGTACGGATAAAGCGCTCGTAATGGCCCAGATCCAGATCGGTCTCGGCACCGTCTTCGGTCACGAACACTTCACCGTGCTGGAACGGGCTCATGGTGCCTGGATCCACGTTGATGTAGGGATCTAGTTTCAGCATGGTGACTTTAAGACCGCGCGCTTCAAGAATAGCGGCCAAAGATGCGGAGGCGATGCCTTTGCCCAAGGAGGACACAACGCCGCCCGTGACGAAGATATAATGCGTCATTCGGAACCTGTCTGCAGATGTCTATACAGTGTTTTTGGGGGAGATGCAGAGCACCTCGAGATGGGGCTACAGGGTAGCAGATTGCCCCACAGTCGACAATCAGAAATCGTTATCACTCGGCTTCGCGGCAGACGCGTCCAACGGGGTCCAATCCAGCTCAACACCTGGCTGCTCTGGACCCGCCAGACAACCTTCGGCGATCCATAGATCGGCGACCGCGACTAACCGCTCTTGATCATATAGCAGCGGTAGCTGCTGGCGTCGCCAAGGCGCAATTCGGCTCTGCTGCAACAATTTCTTCAGCGACTGGCTGCCGTTACGTCCCGGCAGTCTAATTCGCTCACCACCGCGCCGATGGCCAACCCTAAACAGGCCCGACTCGGGTAATGCAAGACCCTGGCCGATCCGGAGCTCGGCCCGAAGCCGACCACCGGGCAATTGCAGTTCGCGGCGGGATTCAACAACCCAGTTCCAGATCTGCTCGGTATCGAGCATTGGCTGCTCGGGCAGCAGATAGAGCTCGCTTTCGAAGCGGCGTAGCCAGAATACTCCAAACTGCATCGCCGGCTGCGCATCAGCCTGAGCGAGGGCGACCTCAACCCACAACCGCTGCAGTCTGGCCGCATCCGCTAGCACCCCGGCCAGCATATGAAGCCAGTAACGCAACAAATTATTGCGGCGGTGATTGGAAAGTTCGGCCAGCGACTCGACAGATAAACCACCATCGGCCCGCTGACAACACTGCAGGTCGATAGCTGCCAACTCTTCGCAAAGTTTGAGCGCATCGGCGCTATGGCGGGCACTGCGCCCTATCGACATGGCAGCAGCAGGCCAGCGCTGTTTAAGCGCCGGCAACACCTGAGCACGGAGAAAGTTACGGTCATACACGGTATCGGCATTGGTCGGATCTTCGATCCAGCTTAAGCCGCTATCTGCCGCGTAACGCTCTAGCTGCTGCCGAGTATGGCCTAGCAACGGTCTGAAGAGACACCCGCGTCCAAGCGAGCGGGCTTGCGGGATCGACGCCAAGCCCCTCGCACCGCTGCCACGCATCAAACGCAGCAACAGCGTTTCGGCCTGATCGTCAGCATGGTGCCCTTGCAGTAGCAGATCACCCTCGCCCAGCAGTGATTCAAACACCCGGTAACGGGCAATGCGGGCCTGGTTTTCAAGACTATCGCCCGATCCAACGACTACCCGATGGACCTGCAACGCGATCCCTAGCCGATCGCAAACCGATCGACAGTGATGTACCCAACCCTCAGCGTCAGCCTGCAGCCCATGATCGATATGAACCGCCTTGAGCCGACCTTCGGCATTGAGCCCAGCCTCCAGCGCCAACTGCAACAATACCCGCGAATCCAAGCCGCCACTGTAAGCGACCCAGATATCGCCGCCGTCGGCAGCCATATCGGCAAGACATAGTTGATCGGTCAAAAAAGAGGGAGGAAAAACCATAGGGATAAACAAAAAGGACACCCGTAGGTGCCCTTAAGGTATCAATCGATGCCGAATGACATCAGCCGCTCGTAGCGCCGATGCAACAAATCGTCAGTCTCCATCGATTCCAGCTCTTCAAGCGCGGTCAGGAGCTGAGCTTTGAGCGACGCTGCCATCAGCTCGCGATCACGATGCGCGCCACCAAGCGGCTCGTTAACAATCTGATCCACCAGCCCCAACTCATGTAGGCGGCCAGAGGTAATCCCCATCGCCTTGGCCGCATCGGAAGCCCGATCGGCGCTCTTCCACAAAATAGAAGCACAGCCTTCAGGAGAGATAACGGAGTAAGTACCGTACTGAAGCATCAGCAACTTATCGCAAACGCCGATCGCCAGCGCTCCGCCCGAGCCACCCTCACCGACGACGGTAGAGATAATCGGCGTTTTCAAGCGTGACATCACCGCCAGGTTATAAGCGATCGCCTCGCTCTGGCCGCGCTCCTCTGCACCGATGCCAGGATATGCCCCCGGAGTGTCGATAAAGGTCACGATCGGCATCTTAAACCGTTCGGCCATCTCCATCAGGCGCAACGCTTTACGGTAACCTTCGGGGCGCGGCATACCAAAATTACGTTTTACTTTCTCGCGCGTCTCACGACCCTTTTGATGACCAATAACCATCACCGGGCGGCCGTCGATACGTCCGATACCGCCAACGATCGCCGCATCATCAGCGTAATGGCGATCACCGTGCAATTCGTCGAAATCATCGAAGATCAATTCGGCATAATCGAGGGTATACGGGCGTTTAGGGTGACGGGCAACCTGGGCAACTTGCCAGGCTGACAGATCGGAGAAAATTTTCTCGGTCAACTCGACACTTTTTTGCTCGAGCTTGCCGATTTCATCGCCGATGTTGAGATCACTACTCTCTCCCACCATCCGCAACTCTTCAATCTTGGCCTGCAGCTCGGCGATCGGCTGCTCGAAATCCAGATAATTCGGGTTCATATCTATTAGCTTCTGCATCTGAGCCTCATCTCCAACCAAAGAGATGTCGAGGCGAAAAAATAACGGCAAGTTTACCCTGCGTCTGGTGGATTAGCCACCATACAGCAGCGCGACTTGCTCCTTTCCATACAAGCGTTTCAGGTCTAGCAACAGTTCATCGGTGACCCGCACCTGCCAGCCCGAACCCAGCTCAAGATCCGCCAGCGCCTCATCGCTTTGATAACGGATCCGTACCGGCACACCTCCCTCACTACGATGCTGCGGGAGCCATGACGCCAACTGCTTCTGGATATCCGCACCGCCTGGCTTTAGCGCAACTTGCAATGCCTGGGCAAAGCATCGTCGCGCCTCAGGAATATCCATCACCCGATTGCCGCGCACCTTCATCTGATCTTTGTAGTCATCGAAGGACACCTCGCCCTCGAACACCAGCACCCTGTCCTTGACGATCAACTCACGATGCTGGTCGTAAAGCTCGCCAAACAACACGATCTCCATTCGCGCACTTCGATCATCGAGCGTAATGATCGCCAACGTATCGCCTCGCTTGGTCTTAATCAATCGAATATCGATCACCAATCCTGCAATCTTCTGCTGACTACCGCGCGCGGGCTTAAGATCGACTAACCGATTGGGTACAAACTTGCGTAGCTCGACCTCATACTCGTCGATCGGATGCCCTGTTACATACAACCCCAGCGTGTCCTTCTCACCCGACAGGCGCTGCTTATCGGTCCACCCTTCGATCCGACCATAAGGCTCGTAGGGATCACTGGCCCCTTCGTGCGCTACCGTAACATCACCAAACAGGTCAAACACGCCGCTGTCCTGGTTCCGGGCTTTTTGATCTGCGGCCTTAACAGCATCAGGGATTGCAGCCATCAACACCGATCGATTCGGCCCCAGCTTATCCAGCGCACCACAACGCAACAACGCTTCCAACACCCGCTTATTGATATTGGCGCCGCCCACTCGCTCGCAAAAATCGAACAGATCGGCAAACGCTCCCCCTTCTGTGCGGGCAGCGACGATAGCCTCTATAGGCCCCTCACCAACGCCTTTAACAGCCCCCAAACCGTAAACAATTTCTCCCTCATCGTTCACAGTGAACATAAACTCACCGAAATTGACATCAGGCAGTACCAACGACAGCCCCATAGTGCGGCACTCTTCGATGAAGATCACCACCTTGTCGGTATTCTGCATATCCGACGACAAGACGGCAGCCATGAAGGGCGCGGGGTAGTGATACTTCAACCAGGCAGTTTGATAGGAAACCAGTGCATAGGCGGCGGAGTGCGACTTGTTAAAGCCATAACCGGCGAATTTTTCTACCAGATCGAAGATATTACCGGCCAGGTCTGCATCGATATTATTACCGCTACAGCCCTCCAAAAAGCCGACCCGTTGCTTGGCCATCTCCTCAGGTTTTTTCTTACCCATGGCACGACGCAACATGTCGGCACCACCGAGGGTAAAGCCCCCCATCACCTGAGCAATCTGCATCACCTGCTCTTGATAGAGCACCACCCCGTAAGTCGGCTCCAATACCGGCTGCAGCGGCATATATTCATAATCAGGGTGCGGAAAAGAGAGCTTAGCCCGACCGTGCTTACGGTTGATAAAGTCATCGACCATTCCCGATTGCAACGGGCCCGGCCGGAACAACGCTACCAGTGCAATAATATCTTCAAAACGGCTAGGCAACAGTCGCTTCATCAGATCCTTCATTCCGCTGGATTCAAGCTGGAACACCGCGGTGGTTTCGCCGCGCTTGAGCATCTCGTAGACTCGCGGGTCCTCCAGCTCGATTTCGGTGATATCGAGCAGATCCGCACCTGTTTTCTGCTGCTGGCGATGGATCGTTTTCAGCGCCCAGTCGATAATAGTTAGGGTCCGAAGACCCAAAAAGTCGAATTTAACCAGCCCGGCAGATTCGACATCATTCTTATCAAACTGGGTTACCAAACCACCGCCAAACTCATCACAATACAGCGGCGCAAAATCGGTCAACCGGGTAGGCGCGATCACCACTCCACCGGCGTGCTTACCCACCCCTCGTGTCACCCCTTCAAGCTGGACGGCCATATCCCAAATCTCTTGGGCTTCGTCGCTGATACCCAGAAACTCAACCAGCGCAGGCTCTTCTTTGAGCGCCTTAGCGAGCGTCATCCCAACCTCAAAAGGAATCAGCTTGGAAAGCTTGTCCGCCAGACCAAAGGCCTTGCCCTGTACCCGCGCGACGTCACGCACCACCGCCTTGGCCGCCATCGTACCAAAGGTAATAATCTGCGATACCGCGTCTCGACCGTAGGTATCAGCCACATAGCTGATGACCCGATCCCGGCCATCCATACAGAAGTCGATATCAAAGTCGGGCATCGACACCCGTTCCGGATTCAAAAAACGTTCGAACAGCAGATCGTACTCGAGCGGATCGAGATCAGTAATCTCCTGCACATAAGCGACCAACGATCCGGCACCCGACCCCCGACCAGGGCCAACCGGCACACCGTTATTCTTGGACCACTTAATGAAGTCCATTACGATCAGGAAGTAGCCAGGAAAGCCCATCTCAATAATGATTTTTAATTCAAATTCGAGCCTATCGTCATACGCCTTACGCTTAACAGCGTACTCAGAATCATTACGATCTAGGATTTTTTCCAACCGCATCTCCAACCCTTTCTGAGATACGTCGATGAAAAATTCATCCATCGTCAACCCTTCCGGAATCGGGTAGCTAGGCAGGTAGTACTTGCCGATCTCGATCTCGATATTGCAGCGCTTAGCAATCTCCAAAGTATTGGCTAGCGCAGAGGGAATATCCGCAAACAGCGCGCACATCTCTTCGCTAGAACGGAAATACTGTTGATCACTGTAACCACGCGGGCGTCGCGTATCGGCGAGTACGCGCCCCTGGTTGATACAGACCCGCGCCTCATGAGCATCAAACTCCTCAGGGCGCATGAACATCACTTCATTGGTGGCAACCACCGGACAACCCAACTCATCTGCCAACTGCAAGCTACCATGCAGACACTCCTCATCGTTGGGACGGCCAGTCCGTTGCAGCTCGAGATAAAAAGAGCCGGGGAAAACCGCCATCCACTCCTGCAACCTAACC
>JBALWS010000009.1:0-30434 GCA_036960405.1 Halopseudomonas sp.
TGCCCAGATCCGTAGCGTCACCGACAAACCGATCCGCTACGCGCTCAACACTCATTTTCATTCCGACCACTCGTTCGGTAACGCCGACTTTGCCGCCGCCGGTGCAACGGTGATCTCGCATAAGATGGCCGATGCGTATATGAAAAAGTGGTCGCAAAAGATCCTCGATAAAGGCTGGTCGGGGTTAACTAAGGAGCAATCGGCTGGCACCAGCATCGCCTATCCAGACCTGCTGTTTCAAGACAGTATCGAGCTCGACCTAGGCGGGATCAAACCTCAGTTGATCTTCAACACCCACTCGCACACCAAAGGCAGCGTTTTTGTCCACCTGCCCGAGCAGAAGGTGGTTTTTGCCGGTGACGTGCTGTTTAACGATTACCACCCCAATATGAGCGCCTCCGATGTTGACGGTTGGGTCGATACGCTGGATCAGATCACCGCATTGGATATCGATACCATCGTGCCTGGGCACGGGCCGCTGTCGGCCAAACAGGACCTGGCCGAGCTGCGCAGTTATCTGTTGATGTTCGACGACAAGGCCAAAGAATTTGCCGCGCAGTCGGATGATCGTAAAGCGGTAAAGGCCAAACTGCTCAAAGTGATGCCGCATCGTGCTCATGGCGAGAGTGCCATCGCCAACAGCCTGAAATGGAAGTATATGCCGAAGAAGAAACCGACCCAGACTGCCAAAAAGTAGTCGGGTGATGCGGTTGTGAAGGAGTCCTTAAGGGCTCCTTTTTTATGTTTGGCTTACCTTGGGGTCGATCTAATGCTGAGGCGGTGGCGTTAGGTTGATCAAGGCTGCGCCAAAATCTGTTACAGTGTCGCCGATAACTGGGCAGTGGGTCGTTGGGACACAACTGCAGTTTTGATCAGAGCATGCTTGTGGAAAATAACGATATCCTGCGCCGTATTCGCTACACCTTCGATTTTAGTGATTCCAAAATGATCGCCATCTTTGCGTTGGCCGATCAGGAGGTGACGCGTGAGCAGATCAGTGATTGGTTGAAGAAAGAGGAAGACCCGGCTTATAAGAAGTTCAGCGATACCCGATTGGCGGTGTTTTTGAATGGCTTGATCAACGACAAACGCGGCAAGCGTGAAGGCCCGCAACCGGTGCCCGAAACCCGTCTGAACAATAATCTGATCTTCAACAAGTTAAAGATTGCACTGAATCTCAAAGCTGAAGATATCATCGAAATTATGGCGTTGGCCGAATTTCCGATCAGCAAGCACGAGCTGAGCGCATTTTTCCGCAAAGCCGGCCACAAGCACTTTCGCGAGTGCAAAGATCAGGTGCTGCGTAACTTTCTCAAAGGAATCCAGCTCAAGTACCGTCCAGACGCCTAGTCGTTATTTTGCCGCGTTAGGTTGTTACAGCGCGGCAATCAGCAACGGTAGAAACAGCGCGGTATAGGCGCCGGTCATACCCATCGCCAAGCTAGAGAAGGCGCCCGTGGTCGGGCTGATCTCAAAGGCGCGGGCGGTAGCGATGCCGTGTCCATTAAGCCCCATCACGATACCTAAAATGCGTTCGTCATTGCAGTTGAGCCAGCGGCACAGCAGCGGGGCGAACAGCGAGCCGACGACCCCGGTCAGGGCGACAATTCCTACAGCCAAGCTGCCGATGCCACCGAGTGTTTCGGCGAGGCTAACCGCGATCGGGGCGGTGACCGATTTCGGCGCGAGCGAGATCAGCGTGGCACCATCGGCGCCCAGTCCCCAGGCGATCAACATGGCTAGACCTGCCGCCAAGGGTGCCCCCAGCAACAGCGTGACGCTGATCGGAATAAACAGCGCGCGGAAGCGATGAAACTGCAAAAACAGCGGGATCGCCAATGCTACCGTGGCGGGGCCGAGCAGGAAGCTTAACCATTTGGCACCGTCGTAATAACGGCTGTAATCCATCGGCAGCAACGCCAGCATGGCGACCAGAATCAACCCTCCGGAAACAATAGGAGGCAACCAGGCTGGGTGTTTTAGACGGTTGTACAGCGCCACGCCGAGCTGAAAAGCGAGCAGCGTCATCGCCACCGGCAGCAGCGGGGTTTGCAGTAGGTGGTCGAGTAGTTCGTTGAGAGTTTGCATCAGTGACCGGCCTTATCGCGCGCGCTGTCGTTGTCGGCGCGGGTCAGCCACTTCATCAATAGGATGCACAGTACCATGCTGAGCAAGGTGCCGACGATGGTAGCGCTGAGTACCGGAAACCACTGGCCCTGCATCCGCTCACCCAGAAAGAACAGTCCGACACCACCCGGCAGCAGCAGTAGCGATAGCTGGGCGATCAAGGCTTGGCTGGATTGCTCCAGCCCGAGGCTGACACGCTGGCGCAGCATCAGCCAGCCGAACAACAGCAGCATCCCCAGTACATTGCCGCTGATCGGCATGTTGGTGAGAAACTGCAGGCTTTCGCCCAAAATCCAGAACAGCAGGATCTGTGTAAATCCCCGAATCATAACGATGGGTCCATGTTGTTAAGGTTATAGATTGGCAGGTGGCTGCGGAAAAACGCTTAGGTGGTGGCTGCGATAACTCGGTTTCGGCCGCTCCCTTTGGACTGGTACAGCGCTTTGTCGGCACGATCGAGCCAGTCCTCCCAGCTCTCCCGCACTAACATCTGGGCGACCCCGCCGGAGAGGGTGACGCTGGGGATGGTTTGTTTAGTACGTTTGTTGACCAGTTTGACTTGCTGAACCTTGGTGCGAATCTCTTCGGCCATCTGCATCGCCTTGTCGAGCGCTACGTCGGGAAGAATAACCAGCAGCTCCTCACCGCCATAGCGGATCGCCAAGTCTTGCTCTCTGGCTACGGCTTTAACCTGAGCCGCGACAAGCTGCAGCACTTTATCGCCGAGCAGGTGGCCGTAGTTGTCGTTGAAGCGTTTGAAATGATCGATATCCAGCGCGATCAGACAGATCTGGTGCGGATCTTGTTGCAGCAAGCTTTGCAGGTTGCGTTCTAGTCCGGCACGGTTGAGCAGCCCCGTCAGTGGGTCGGTCACTGCTTGCTGTTGGCTTAGCTGAAGCTGTTGCTGCAGGGTTGCCGCATCGGCTTCGGCCTGGCGTAATTTGTCGTTAAGTTTGGTTTGATCCTGCTGCGCCCGCAATGACGCATCGAGTAGCTGGGCGATCAAGTTTTTCAGTTCGTGTTGGGCCGGCTGTTGAGCCAGCTCCGCCATGCCTTGATCCAGGGTCTCGGTCAGTTGATCGACGCTGCTGGTGCTGTCTTGTATCGAGCTGAGCAGGTTGTCGATGATCTGCTGCATCTGTCCCGAGTTCTTGACCAGTTGCTGCGAATCGGGCGTCAGGTGGTGGTGATGTAGCTGCGCCATAAAGCTGTGGTTGAGGCTATGGCCCTGCTCGATCTGCAGCTCGATCTGTTGCGAAAGCGAAGGTTGGGACTGGCTCAGGTGTTCGTAGCTGACTACATAATTGAGCGGTGTCGGAGTGATGCGATGACGCTGACAAAACCCTTCGACTTGATGCATCAATTCAAAGGCATTGGTTTTAGGGCTGGACTTCATCTCACATCCTTTGACGCGGTACTTTCAAGGCTGCAAACATACCAGACACGAAGACGATAAAAAATAGTAGGTTAGCAAGGGAATTGCCGATGAGGGGATGATTGTGGGGGGAAAGGCTCGGCTAACGTGGAATTGCCATCTTTAGCGTCAATCGGTAAAGTTGCGGCGTTTTCCCGTAGGACCTGCAGATATGACCGCATTAAAGCCACTCGAGCGCTATCGCGAAGACCTTCAGCGCGAGGATTTTCACTACGATTCGTCGCAAGAAGAGGCGGTGATGCATCTGCAGCGTCTGTACGATGATCTGATCGCACGGCGTAACCTTCCCAAACCTAAACTGATCAAGCGACTCGGCCAACGCTTTAAAAAGCCGCAAGTGGTGCCGGTACAGGGGCTCTATTTTTGGGGTGGCGTCGGTCGCGGTAAGACCTACATGATGGATGTGTTCTACGACGCGTTGCCGTTCAACACCAAGATGCGAACCCATTTTCACCGCTTTATGCAGCGGGTCCACGCCGAGCTGAACGCGCTCGAAGGCGTGAAAAATCCACTCGATCTGGTCGCGGGAAAGTTTGCCTCCGAAGCCGAAGTGATCTGTTTTGACGAGTTCTTTGTCTCCGATATCACCGATGCGATGATTCTCGGTGGTTTGATGGAGAAGTTGTTCAGCCACGGCGTGGCGCTGGTGGCGACCTCCAATATCATCCCCGACCGGCTGTACGAAAACGGCCTGCAACGGGCGCGTTTCCTGCCCGCAATCGCGATGCTGAACAAGTTTACCGATGTGATCAACGTCGACGGCGGGGTCGATTACCGCTTGCGCGCGTTGGAGCAGGCCGAGCTGTACCACTATCCGCTCGATGATGACGCCGATACCAGCCTAAACAAAAGCTTCGAAAGCCTGGTACCCGAGCTACGCGATGCTCTCAATGGCCTGGTGATCGACGTCAATGGTCGGCCGATCCATTCGCGCCGCAGCTGCGATGATGTGGTCTGGTTTGAGTTTGATGCGCTCTGTGATGGGCCGCGATCGCAGAATGACTACATCGAGCTGGCCAAGCTCTACCATGCGGTGTTGATCTCCAATGTACCGCAGCTGGGCAATGATCTGGACGATCAGGCGCGTCGGTTTATCAATCTGGTCGACGAGTTCTATGACTGCGGCGTAAAGTTGATCTTATCGGCCGACGTGGCGTTGCCCGAGCTCTACGCGGGCGGTCAGCTGGATTTTCAGTTCGAGCGCACCACCAGTCGTTTGCTGGAGATGCAGTCGCACGAGTATTTGGCGCGCGAGCACAAAGCGTAACCCTCCTCTGCAGTCTGTTATCGGAACTGATTCGATATATCATCGTTTGATCGCTTTATAGTTGTATCTGCTTTCCAGGGGAGCCTGCGAACAAGTCCCAGTTGAATTCTGGCCTTCAGCTTGGTTCGCCATCCAGGCGCAGCTTTGCCGTAATGTCTAGACCTTGCAAAAAGCGGCAACGCAGAGTGCGGATCAAACTGAAGGCCCCGCAGGGCAAGATCTAAAGTGTGCAGACTCGTTGTTGTAGCCTTTGCTAAGGACTACGGCCATTAACTGCAGTCTACGCCTAGATTCTGTACACTTTAGATCTTGCAGAATCACTTTGGACTTATTCGCAGGCCCCCTAACTATGCAACAGTAGGCTTGTCTAGAAAACCCTGACGACAAGGACGCTACACCACGCTATGACACCACATATTCTGATCGTAGAAGACGACGCCGACCAGCTGCATAACTACCGCTATGCGCTGCAGCAGCGGGGTTATTCGGTGCTGGGCTACAACGATGATATCGAGACCCGCGAACAGCTACAGCAAGCCCCCGATATCGCTTTGCTCGACGTCCATCTGGGTACCAATCCCGATGCCGGGTTTGAGTTGTGCCAGTGGCTGTTGACCCGCTTTCCTGAATTGCCAGTGCTGTTTATCACCAGCCGCAGCGACGAGATCGATCAAATTTTCGGGCTGCGTTTGGGGGCCTGGGACTACCTCACCAAACCGGTATCGCTGCAGCTGTTGGGTGAAAAAGTCGCGGCCATTCTCAAGCGTGCTCAACGGATGGCCGAGCCGAGCCAGGAGCCACTTTCTGAACAGGAGCTGGAGCTCGATATGCGTGGTGCGCGGGCGCGCTGGCAGGGGCAACCGTTAAACCTGACCGTGACCGAACTGTTGATTGTTGATGCGCTTGTCGAGGCGGCAGGCGGGGTGGTCAGCTTCGATGCGATGGCCGAAAAAACCCGCCAGTCGGTGGTGACCAACAACACCCTGAGCACCCATATTCGTCACCTGCGCAACAAGTTTAAAGCGGTGGATGCCGATTTCGACCGATTGAGCAGCGTCTACGGTCTCGGTTACCGCTGGCAGCAGCCCGATTGATGCGTTTCAGCCTGCGTAAAAAATTGCTACTGGTGCTGCCTTTTCTCGGCTTGCTACCTTGGCTCGGGTTGCGTTATTTCGACGCTATCAACACCGTGGTAGATCAGAGCCAGCTACAGGCAGCGCGGCTGGTGGCCGAAGCGGTGGCTGGTAATATCCACGGCGCAGAGTTACCGCCGCTGCTACCGCGTCCCGCCTCCAAGCATGCTGCGGTGCCCGTCTACGGTTTGAAACAGCCGCTGACGTTGGATGGCTTCTTTAGTGATTGGCCCGAGCATCATCCCGCCAGCTCTTTTGATCGGATTCAATTGCGCGCGGCCCAGTGGCGCGAACAGGTTTACCTGGCCATCGATGTGGCCGACAGCAGCCGCTATTACCGGCAGCCGTTTCAGGGGGGCTACGACTACAGCGAGTCGACACCGCAAGCGCTAGATCATGATTATCTGGAACTGAGTTTTGATGGCGGCAACAGTCGCTATCGCTTGACGGCCGAAGGCCCCGGTTACTTTCTGGCGCAACCGCTGGGCAGAGACGATCATAGCGTTCCGGTGATGATCGAAGCGGTATGGTGGGAGCTGGCCGATCGTTACCAGTTAGAGCTGGCTTTGCCGTTGGCACTGTTGGGCGACAGCGGCGAGCTGCAACTGCGGATGCACGATTACAGTCCGCAAGGGATCCAAGAGCAGCAGCATAGCGTACGGTTGCAACGGTTGCGGCCCGAACTGCAGCGCTTACTGGCGCATTACAGTCAGGTTGAGCAGCAGTTACTGGTGCAGGATGGGCAAGACGATATTGTGGCGATCAGCGAAGGGCTGGGGCCGCGTTCGTCGGGACGCTTGCAGCGCTTTGTCGGCTCGGGTCAAGACAGTTTGATCGAAGATGGCTGGTCGACGGTTCGGGTTCCGATTCAGCCTGGCGACCCCGCCTCGGGCCATGTCGTGGTGCAGGTGGTCAGCGATGCCGTGTCTCAAGTGCAGCGTAAGACCCTGTTTGATTTGGGCTGGCAGACACTGGCGGTACTGCTACTGGTCATTGCCGGGTTGCTGCTGTTTGCCTCAAGGCTGGCTTATCGGATCAAGCGCATGGGGGCGGAGCTCAAAGCCCAGTACGACAGCCAGGGCCGGCTTAGCCGCCAGCATCCCTTCAGCGGCTTAACGGCCAGCGACGAAGTGGGCGAACTGTCGCGCGATATGGATGAGGTACTGGACCGGCTGGAACGTTACACCCAGTTTTTGCAACGAGTGCCCAAAACCCTGCGCCACGAACTCAGCAATCCGCTCAATACCATCAGTACCTCGCTGGAGTTGTTGTCGGAGAGTCCCGATAGCAGCCAGCAGCAGCGGCTGATCGCCAGCGCCGAGCGGGGCATCAGCAAGCTGGAGAAGACCATTGAGAGCATTACCGAAGCGGTCAGTCTGGAAGATGCGCTAAAACACGAAGCCACCGCCCAGATCGACCTTAACGCGCTGCTGCAAAGCTACTGCGAACGTTGCCAGATGAGCTCCCCCAACCATCGCTTCGAACTTCTATTACCCACCCAGACGCTTCAGATCCAGGGCAGCGATCTGCGCTTGGAGCAGCTGCTGGATAAGTTGATCGACAACGCGGTGGGGTTCAGCCCGCTGGATAGCCCGATCGTCATCAGCTTGAGCGGCGGTGACGGCATCGAGCTTACGGTCAGCAACAGGGGCGAGGCGATCGATTCGGCCCGCGCCGAGCACCTGTTTGAGCTGTTCAGCGGCGACCGTAACGATGGCTCTGGCAATCATCTGGGTTTGGGACTATACGTGGTGAAACTGATCGCCGAAGCGCACGGCGCGACGGCGGGGATCAGCAGCGAGGCGGACCGGGTGGTGGTGGCTATCCGTTGGGACTGAATCCCTATGCTAGATCCTCTAAGGCTATCTTATAGCTATTAATTCGGGCGAAAGGCCGCGCGTTCCACGTATTAGGCAAACGCCTGATACAGCGCCACCAGTGCCAACAACAGAAACAGCACCCCGCTGATTCGATGGATCAGCCTCAGCGGCAAACGTTTCAACAGCCGCTGACCGGCCACGACACCCAGCGCGGTGGTCAGCAGCAGCGCCAACGTAGCGCCCAGCCATACCGGCAAACCGTGATAACTCGAGGCCAGCCCGGCAACGGCTAGCTGGGTCTTGTCGCCAAACTCCGCCACAAAGATCATCAGCAACGCGGTGATAAACAGGCCATGGCTGCTACGGGTGGGAGCTTCGCCGTCGTCTTCGTCGTCCTCGTCAAACAGCAACGACTGAACCCCGAAAAAGCCAAACAGCCCCGCCACGATCAACGCCAGCCAGAACTCGGGAATCCAGGCCGATACCACTGTCCCAAACAGCACCGCCAGCAGATTGAGCACCGCAAAAGCGCACACCGCACCCAGCAATACCGGCCAAGGACGGTGCTTGGCGGCCAGGGTCATGCAAACCAGTTGGCTCTTATCGCCAAACTCGGCCAGAAAAATCAGTACAAAAGACGCGCCAGAAATCGACAACAGTTCGGTTAGAGGAGGAAGGTGCAGGTCCATCAGCATCGCTCAAAAAAAGAGGCGATTATAGAGACCTTAGGAAAGTAACGGAAATTAACCGTCTGTTAATACTAGTGAAAAATTCTAAGACAAGCGCTGTCACTGCTCAGCTTATAGAATGGTACTGGATTCAACAGCAGCAAGTTGACCATCGCGAGCTAGTGCGAGTCCCTGCTGGGGTGTTCTCGCACCACCAGCACCGAACAGTTGGCTCGTTCTACCACCTTGCTGGCGACAGAGCCAAGCAGCACCTTGTCTACCCGGCCGTGTTTGAGGCTGGGGATGACGATCATCGCCGTTTCCAATTTTTTTGCTAAGCGGATGATCTGTTTGTAGGGGTTGCCGCTTTTGACGTGCAGGTGCGTGTGTATCGCGTCGGGAACATGGTCCTTGATGAATCCCCTGAGCTTGCTATCCACCGCATTTAACGCATGTTCCATCGCGTCATCGGGAAAGTAAGAGGCGACCATCGGCATATTGAAACCGGGCACTACCGTTAAGATGTGCAGATCGCCCTGGTGATAGAGAGCCTGGGCAACCGCCATCTGCAGTGCTTGGTTGGACAGTTCCGGCTCCTGAGCGTCGATAGGGATGAGCACATCGCTGGACATAATCGTATTCCTTAGCTTAGTTAGCCTGAGCGGCAGCCGCTGCGGCATGGTCGCGACGCCGGCGTTGGCCAAACCACATCAGGGCTAGCAGGATTAACGTTGGAATAAACACCAGCTCTTTGGGTGGTCTATCGGTCGCGACCAGCACCTGTTGGATCTCCCAGTCAAAGTCGAGGCCCAGCTCTTGTGCAGGGCTGCCAAATGCCACCATGTCGACCACCACCTTTTGCTCCTCCTGGCGGAGCATCAATCCGGCGCTGTTGAGACGGGCTTCACCATCGGCCGGTTCGCCCATGGGCAGCAACACGGTCTTGGTGACCTCGTCGCCATCGAGCGTCATGCCACTGACCAGCAATCGTAGCTGACCGTCTTTTGGTGATTGCTCGGCCAGCGTGGTGATATGGATTGGCGATTGTTCAACCATGGGGGGATAGACTTTGTCCCACCAGAAACCGGGTCGGAACAGCGAGAAGGCGATCAGTATTAGCGCGATGATCTCCCACCAGCGGGTCTTAACCAGCCAGTACCCCTGTGTTGCTGCAGCAAAAACCAGCATCGCGATGATGGCGCTACAAACGGTGATCACCAAAGAGAATATCGAGTCGATACCGATCAGCAGTAGCTGGGTATTAAAGATAAACATAAACGGCAGGATGGCGGTGCGGATGTCGTAGGTAAAACCCTGGATGCCGGTCTTGATCGGATCACTGCGGGCGATGGCTGCCGCCGCAAAGGCGGCCAACCCGACCGGTGGCGTGTCGTCGGCCAGAATCCCGAAATAGAACACGAACAGGTGCACCGCGATCAGCGGCACAATTAAACCGTGCTCGGCGCCGAGACTAACGATGACCGGAGCCATTAGCGTAGAGACCACGATGTAGTTGGCGGTTGTAGGTAACCCCATCCCCAGAATCAGGCTGATAATGGCGGTAAATATCAGCATCAACAGCACCGAACCACCGGAGATAAACTCGACGAATTCGGTCATCACCAGGCCGATTCCGGTCAAGGTCACGGTACCGACAACGATACCGGCCGCAGCAGTGGCCACCCCGATACCGATCATGTTGCGGGCGCCGTTGCCCAGCCCTTCGAACAGCTCGATCCAGCCCTGAAAAACTGCGCCTTTAAGATCACGTTGATGACGAAAGAACGCCAACAACGGGCGGTGGGTGACCACAATAAAGATCATGAACACGGTGGCCCAAAATGCCGACAGCCCGGGTGAGAAACGTTCCACCATTAGGCACCAGACCAGTACAAAGATCGGTAGCAGGTAATAGAGCCCCGACTTCACCGTCGGACCGACTTCCGGCAGCTCGAGGATTTCAGAGTTGGGGTCGTCCAGTTTCAGTTCGGGATAGCTGGCCGCGTAGCGGATCAGCAGGACGTAGACGACGGCGACCACCACTGCCAACACCAGGGTAGCGGTATCGCCAAAAAGAGTCTTGGTCCAGCCCACCCCGTAATAGACCACCGCAGCGATGATGGCGATGCCGATAAAGGTGGTCAGGAACGACAGCAGGCTCTGGGTCAGGGTGGTGACATGGCGTCGCGGCAGTCCGTGCATATTGGCCTTGAGGGCCTCTAGGTGGACGATGTAGATCAGCGCGATGTAGGAGATCATCGCTGGCAAGATGGCGTGGGTGATCACCTCGACATAGGAGATGCCGACGTATTCGACCATCAAGAAGGCCGCTGCCCCCATAATCGGCGGGGTCAGCTGGCCGTTGGTCGAGGCGGCGACCTCTACCGCGCCGGCTTTGATGCCAGAAAAACCGACCCGTTTCATTAATGGGATGGTGAAGGTACCGGTGGTCACCACGTTGGCGATCGACGATCCTGAGATCAATCCGCTGAGCCCCGACGAGACCACCGCCGCTTTGGCCGGTCCGCCGCGCATATGGCCCAGCAGCGAGAACGCTACCTTGATGAAGTAGTTACCGGCTCCGGCCTTATCCAGCAGCGCGCCAAATAGCACGAACAGAAACACAAAACTGGTCGATACCCCCAGCGCGACGCCGAATACACCCTCGGTCGTGAGCCATTGATGCGACATCGCTTTGTTGAGGCTGGCCCCCTTGTGCGCGATCACATCGGGCATATAGGGGCCGGCAAAGGTGTAGGTTAAAAATACCGTAGCGACGATCATCAGCGGCGGACCCAGCGCCCGGCGGGTGGCTTCGAGTAGCAGCAGCATGCCGATCACCGCGACCACGATGTCCCGGGTGATGGGGGCACCGGAGCGTTCGGACAATTCGGCATAGTAGAGGAAGATGTAACTGGCACTGAACGCACCCAGCAGCGCCATGATCCAGTCAAACACGGGGATCCGATCGCGCCTAGAACTCGATAGTGCGGGGTAGGCGGTGAAGGCCAGGAAGATGGCGAATGCCAGATGGACCGCCCGCGCCTCGGTATCGTTAAGCACCCCGAAATGGAATATAAAAGGCAGCGGTGAGGCGTACCAGAGTTGGAACAAGGCCCAGCTGACCGGCGTGATAATCAGCAATTTACCCGCCAGGCCGGAGGGCTTACGCGCGCCGCTATCGGATTGCGCGACCAGCTCCTGAATATCCTGTTGGGCAGTATCGTCATCGATGGACATACTTGCCTCCGTCAACGGTGAGTGACTCGGACCTTGTTGTGATAAGGAAGAGACTCCCCGAAGCGGCGAGCGCCTCGAGGAAGGGTGGGCTTACATCAAACCGGCTTCTTTGTAGTACTTAGCCGCACCCGGATGCAGTGGGGCCGAGAGACCGTCTTTGATCATCTGTTCCTTCTTCAGATTGGCAAAAGCCGGATGCAGTTTTTTGAATGTATCGAAGTTCTCGAATACCGCTTTGACCACCTGGTAGATCACGTCGTCCGGGGTATTGGTCGAGGAGACGAAGGTCGCGCCGACACCGAAGGTCATCACGTCGGCATCGCTGCCCCGGTACATGCCGCCAGGGATCATCGCGGTGCGGTAGTAGCTGTTATCGTTCACCAGCGCATCGACCTCGGCGCCGCTGACCTCTACCAGCACACTGTCGCAGGAGGTGGTGGCTTCCTTGATCGAGCCACTGGGGTGACCGACGGTGAATACCATCGCATCGATCTTGTTGTCACACAGCGCCGAGGACTGCTCAGAAGATTTGAGTTCTGAAGCCAGCGCGAAGCTGTCCTTGGTCCAGCCCTTGGCCTCCATTAGCACCTCCATGGTGCCGCGTTGGCCCGAACCCGGGTTGCCGATGTTGACCCGTTTACCCTTCAGGTCATCGATATGCTTGATCCCCGAATCGGTTCGAGCGACGACCGTGAAGGGTTCAGGGTGGACCGAGAAGATCGCCCGTAACTCCTTGTTGGCACCGGCTTTTTCAAACTTACTGGAACCATGATAGGCATGGTACTGCCAATCCGACTGGGCCACGCCCATATCCAGTTCGCCTTCGCGGATGGTATTGAGGTTGTAGACCGAGCCGCCGGTGCTCTCGACACTGCAGCGAATGCCGTGGTCTTTTCTGCCCTTATTGACCAGCCGGCAGATCGAACCACCGGTGGGGTAGTAAACCCCGGTGACACCACCGGTACCGATGGTCACGAACTGCTGTTCAGCCGCCATAGCGGGAGCCGTCGCGGACAGGCCGATGGCGGCCGAAAGCGTGACGCTAGCGAGTGTATTGAATTTAATCATGGGATATTTACCTGCCTAAACATGTTGCTGTTATGAGCCAGCGGTGAGAAACATCCACAACCGGGTACTACGGCACCTAGCGACTCGTGAGAAGTTTTTTTACTGCTAACAAGAACATGTAAATACAGGCTGCAAAATCACAGAGGGTGATACATCTTGCGCGGGTGACGCACAACATGTTCTAGCGTGTTGGTTAATTTATAGCCAATAATTACTCAATCTGCCTAGTTTATAGATACCACTGCCTGGGTACGGCCCATCGACTATCAGCACATCGATACCGGAGCCGATCACCAACTGGCCTGCAGGAAAGTAGCTGGCAGCGATAGAGGGGGTGCTGCGATGCCGTCGATTTTGGCACTAGAATAATTCAGGGACATCGTGGCACGGTTAACGCGGCGGCGGTGGCGCTGGAGTAACAAGTGGGGTGAGTAGAGTTGTGTTTGTAAGAGGCGTTTTCTATGCTTTTAGCTGCTGGAAACAGCCCTCGCAACATAGATCGGCGTGTAGCGCAGTTTGGTAGCGCACATCCTTCGGGAGGATGGGGTCGGAGGTTCAAATCCTCTCACGCCGACCATTAAATCAATGAGTTACGTTGTATATCTTGGTTTGTTATGTTTATTATTTAGACAGTAAGTCCACCGTAAGTCCAAATTATTTCAAGTTTTAGCCTATGCATTGATCCGAAAATCTTAAAGGTGATTGTTTAAAGCGGGAGACAGAGCGCCCAATGTGTGGACGAATTGATATCGATGGCGAGCGTTTGAGTCATGACATCTCCGAGATGCTGAGCTTCGATTTCCATGTCGAAACGAACCATGACCTGCGCCCCACCCAAACTATCCAGACCCTCGTGTCAGGTCAACAGGGTTTTGAGCAGATGGATGCCTCTTGGGGCATCAAACCGAGCTGGTCAAAGCAGCTGCTGATCAATGCGAAAGCCGAAACGGTCGATCAGAAGCCAACCTTCAAACAAGCCTTTAGGGAGAGGCGCTGTATCGTGCCTTGCAGTGGTTGGTATGAGTGGCGGGATGAAGGTGGATCAAGAAAGCAGAAGTACCACTTTAAACATGCAGACGGATCGCCTCTGTTGATGGCGGCGATCTGGTATCCATCAGCAGCTGAAGACGGCAGTCGCCAGGTAGTCACGCTAACCACAGAGCCAAGTACCCAATGTGCAGAGTACCACTCTAGGATGCCGTTGCTGATTGAACAAGAAAATCTAGATGTTTGGTTAGGAGGTAAGTCATCTGTACCACTACTAATGATTGCAACAAGTAAGGTTGATTTGTTTTTCATTACTTCAATATAAATATGATTTTTGGCAAGCTATTTATTATTGTGGCTACAAAAATAAATCTGCTCCTGTTTGATTAAAGTTATTGTTTTATGATGCTAGTTGCTCGTGAATTCAATAGCTTGACGTACTATGTGACTTCTGAGATGTGTTAGTTCTTCAATTCCTAGAATGTTTCGTACCTTGCTCTTTATCGCATCAGCTGCATAATCTTTGTTAAATGCTTTGTCTTCCTGCATGTTCATTATTTCTAAGAATAGCTTAAAAGATTCATCAATTTTATTACTTCGTTGCTTTGCATACCTCTTATCAGATTTTACGGTCTTAACGAAATGAGTGCTAGCACCAAGGTTTCTAAGTGCTTGCTCAAACACGGCTAGATCTGAGTTGATTTCATTAGTTAGCCAAGTTGCATAGTCATCACGAAGAAAATTGAGTTCTCTAGCATGGTTTAAAGCCATATCCGTTGGGCCCTCTTTAAACAATGTGTTCGTACATTCAATTACTTCGTCCATATATTTTTCACAGAACTCAGCATGCTTGTCAAATGCAATGCTTGCCATGTGTGAAGCAGAACCTAATGTAAAAAACTGCTGTTTTCGTTGAATCTCAAGTTGCTTCTCATGAGTTGCATGATCTCTAGTAAGTTGAAAAAGCGCGCCTATTAAAGCGAATGCACCAGGAGTTGCCATTGCTCCCTTATAAATTTCAGATACAGGAAAAAATACTACTGCAAAAAAGGATAATATAAATACAGAAAGCAGAATAATATAGCTCATAGTATTGTGTTTCATAATGCCTCTCGGTTTGTTGTTCAATATTTATTGATATTGTTCTCTAGGAATCTTGATGTTCATAATATTTATTTTTCCGAGTATTAAATGCTGGCATGGCACCCTCTAGAACCTCAACAATTTTCTGATTAACTCCTTTGTTCTCAATGCTTCCCGATAGAGTAGAGAAACTGTAGTTGTTCACTTTATCTAACTCTACGTATATCACTTGCTCGGCATCTGAAACTACTGCAAGGTTAGGGTTGTGCGTAACCATTATGATCTGCCTTTTCTTTTTTGCAGCTCTAATGAATGGCACCAGAACTGTCGCTACACTATGGTTATCAAGGTTGTCTTCTGGTTGATCAATAATTAGAGGGATTTCATTTTTATCTAACAGTAGATAGAAAACTAGCAATAATGCACCACGCTCTCCAGGGGATAATTTATCAATTTCCTTATCACCTTGCTTCAGCTGATAGTTATTAGTTAAAAAACTTAATGAAAATATATAGTCGTATAATTCTTGTGCGTTTTTAACTTGTTGGGAAACAACGCGTGTTATATTGTTTTGACCACTTCTTTTGTCAGCGTGTAGCGCTTCCATTATTTTGTTAAGCAATCCGATTACGCTATCTTTGTTATCAAAATCAATTTCACTTGTTAGTGAGTTTAGTTCTTTTTCAGCTCCTTCTTTACTATGGAATGAACCCATTTTGTTTTGAAGGATATGACTTAAAAAACTTGAATAGAAGTCAGATGATTTAACGAGTGAAGCATCTATTTCAATTTTATAATCTTTTAATGTATCAGAGTTTTCAGAAATTATTTCGTTCAGTCTGTTTCTTGCATTTTTATAAATCGCAATGATCTCTTGCTTTTTATCAAAAACGTTCCCTACTAACTTCATGCGTTTTTTATAGTTGATTTCAAGTATTTCTGGTAGTTTGTCTTTTAGATAAGATAACTCGAATTCAAAGAATCTTATCGTGTTTTTATCTCCTTCTTTCCCTGTTATAGTTTCCCTGTCTTTATTCCAATTGTGCATTGCTGTTAAATAAGTTTGATAAACTTGCTGCTCAGAGTCGAGCTTTCCTTTTTCTAGCTTTAGTTTGATCTGTACTATTTCAAGTTGTTCGTGAAGTGATTTTGCAGGTATGGTTCCACTTGAAATGATATCTTGTTTAGATTCGCCGAGAAGCTTTTTAGCCACTTCAAGTAAGGATTCTTCTTTTTCTAACGCTTTGTCCAATTCCTCTTCGTTTGTCTCTATTGAGATTAGTTTGTCGATGTTGATATTTAAACCAGATAGTTGCTCACTAAGCGTATTGGTAAAGATATTGAAGTCAATTATCTTTTGTCTAATGCTTGCCTTAACATTAGTTATGTCTTGGATCTTTTTAAGTGCATCACTCTTGATAGATTCATATCTTTTTATTTCGTATTCGAATTCTTGGATTTTATCTCTAATGTCGCTGATTGTTTTGTTTGCTGTCTCATGATGTTGTCTTTTTAAAGGGTCTTCGTTTGGATTTGGAACTAACTTTGGTTCTTCTAGTGCATCGAGTTCTTCTTTTTTCTTGTTTAATTTGTTTCTAATTTCTGTTTGATAGCTGTCCGTAGCTTTGTTTTCCAAATCAATGATGTTCTTGTTAATTTCTTTGATGTTGTTTATTACGGCGCTCAATTCTGAATTTACCGCTTCCGTTTTTTTATTAATTAAATCTTTGAAGCTTAATGTGTTAAGTTTTTCTGTTTCTGGGATATGTGAAAAAACAACACTTTCTATTTCATTTTGGAATTCAACTGTAGAACTTATTTCGTTAGTAAGGCGCTCAAAACGTCCTTGTGGAAGATATTTTACTTCTAGTATTTCTGTTTTTTCAGGAGACTCATTTAGGTTTTTCTTATCTTCGTGATTGCTTTCCCAAGTCAAGGTGGCCTCAAAATTCTTTGCTACCTTTCCTTTCTTTTCTCTGAATTTCTTGTCGGTCAAAAAAGAAAAGTCATCATTATTATAGTAGTTTGAACAAAGTGAAATGATGTCGGCAATCGCACTTTTACCGCTACCCTTGTTACCAATGATTGCAACTAATTCACTATTGATTGGGATCGTTGTATTCTTAAACCAAATGCTGTTCTTATCGTCGTATTCATCAATCTGATTAATAGATAGACTCTTTATATATTTAGTTCTGTTTTTCGCTACTCTTTCTAATAGTGGTGGTCTATCACCGACAAAAACCCGTTCTTTAGGTTCGTTTATTACTTGCCTAAGTCCATCGAAGGTTGGGTCAGCTTTGAGCCATGTGAAGCACTTTCCTATACGATCTTTGTCTTCAGATGTTGAAAAATAATGCGCGTCACTACAATCAAGAAGTAAGTCATTAACTCCTTGGTTAGTTAATTGATTTTTAGACTTGATAAATGATTCGATAGATTCTGCTGATGTGAAGACAATATCAGATTTGTTAATAATGGATTTTTTAGTAGCGATTGAGGAATCGGTCCATTTAAGCTCGGCCCATTCTGTTTTTCCAATTGCTATTAGGTGTTTTCCTTCAAAGCAGTCTTTTTGAAGGGACTGGAATATCTGGTCTTCTTTTAGGTTGAGGTTGTTGAAACCTTCTACTAAATCAGAGCCATATTTATATCTTTCAGACTCTGGAATGGAACGTTTTATGGATCTTCCTAAATCTTTTACGCTTTCGTAGGTTATAGCTCTAGTCCATTTTTCCCCACTATTTAAGACGTAGCTCTGGTCAAGGGTGTTGAGGAATTGACTTCTTATTGTTTCAACTGAAATTTCATCAGAAAAAATAACGTGCAAGTTTATTCTTTTATGATTTCCGAAATCTACACCTGCAAATTTGTCTATTCTAAATTCTACAACAGGGAGTAGCTTTAGATTCTTAAGTCTGCCGTTATTAGTCTGTTCGGTTTTTAGTTTTTCGTAACCATCAATAAATAAATAATCATTAATCCCTATGACTGCAAATTCTTCAGGTAGGTTTTCAAGGTCACATATATAGCGTTCCCAAGTCTCCTTGTCATCCTTTCCATACATTTGATAAACAGATGAAGGTGTATGAACATGTAAATCCCACTTCCTCCACTCCGCGCCTTTTGAATAAACATTGTTTTTCATATTAATCCTATAATTAAATGGTAACCGATGCATATTGCTTTACTGTCGCTTCAAGGTATGGCTTGGTGAAGGCGTATTGAAATACCATAAAGCATCCTGCCGGGCATGACTCCTTGTCAGTAGGTCATACTGTTGTAACCTTAATTGTCTTTTATATCAACGCGGTTAGTATGGATTACGTTGACCTATCTTCATTCTTGGAATCCTCGTCCCTCTTCAATGATACGCCAACCCCTGTCCTCGCTTTCTCCGTAGATCACCTGTGTTGTTCTCTCGCGTACAGTTATTGACAGAACTCCAAGGCGCGACCTGCGGCGCGCTATCATGCTCAGCCCTGCGGACTGACCACTGCTTACGCCGTGTCAGCAGCATCGCGACTTTGCCTTTGACGCGATCAATGACACCCCGAACACGGCTGATGATTTCGCCGTATTCGTTTTCTTCCCATTCACCGGTTTCGGTGCGTCGTATCTCCTTGTGCAGCTGTAGGGGCTGATCTGCACGTTTACAGGTGGGTCCACCCATTAACATGACGAATGCGGCCCAGTTCGATGCGTCAGCAGCCGCGCGCGCCTGTTCGATACTCTCTGGCTGTTCGTGACCGGATTGTTTAAACAGTTCGCTGGCTTCCTCTTCAGAGACTCGACGCAATTCGCGCCAGATGGAAACCTGTGGGCCGCCGATCTGCTGAAACTGCCGAATGCCCCACAAGGACGCCCACGCTTCAACCCGCACCGCGCTGTCTTGCGCCTCCCGTCCGGATTCGTGGTCTTCGTCGATGCCGTAGCCGTTGATGTTTTTTGAGATGTATTTGGCGATATAGCCGGTTGCCGATCCTTTATTGGGATCGATCAGTTTGGTATCAAAGCGGGCCTGAACACCGTTACGCAGCTCGTTGAGGTCTTCTGCTACTGCATACTCTTGAAAGGTACTGATGGCTGCATCTAACTGTGTCGGCTCGATAAACAGAATCAGGTGCCAGTGCGGCGTGCCATCGTGATGCGGCTCTGCAACCCGGAATCCATACGGCTCGATACTTTGGCGCTTCCATGCTGCTCGCACCTTAGCCCAGACACCACACAGGTAATCTTGGGCTTCTCGTGGGTTAGCCCCCTGGTATTTGCCGTTGCTGTGACCGGAGGAGTGGACGGCATGAAATTTACTGGGAGTGGTAAGGGTAATAAACACGCCTTGATGACCGGCAAGGTTGGCGACATCTTCAAACCCTCGCATGCGGACCATTAGCTCTGATCGCCTGTTTTCAGGGTTGGCAACCGATGCCTCGACACACTCAGCTAAGCTCAGCACATCGCCCTCATCGCTGACGACTTCCAAGCCTTCGATCATCCGCGCATTACGCCGTTTCTGCTCCCGGCGGTTGCAGACAGAAATATCGCTGCAATAGACCTGTTTGTGCCGGTGAACGATTCGCATATCTCTGGCGACCTGTTCAAGCTTTTTGGCCTGCAACCGCCGAATCTTTCTAGCCCACCAGTTCGCTTTAAAGACGCGGGCGAGGGCGGCGATCTTCTGGTCTTTCGTGCAATAAACTGTGTAATCAAGCGGGAACACCAATCCCCGGCTCTCGACCTCTTCGATGATCTTGTTGATGACGAAGTCTTGATCGTCTGTCCGACGCAATAGATCAAAGAAATCCTTCTCCAACCGCTTTGAGATGATGTCGGCGTAGCGCTTAACAATTTCGTGTGTGCTTGAAGCCAGTAACCCGGTACCGGCCAGATACATCTGATCGGCCAATTCGCGCAAACGGCTGTTGGCATCTCGAAAACTCTTGGCTTCCCAGATATGGACGTAGTCAGCCCCAATTTTGGATTGCCAGCTTAAAGGGAATAGCCCAACCCGTTTGGTCACCCACTTCTGATCGATACGAACCAATCCGCTATTTTCTAGCGCGGTTGTCAGTACAGAACTCATTGATAGATTCTCAGGTGGCTGTCGTTTTGGCGGATGCCATAACGACTGGAAAGCGGCGAACCTAGCTTAAAGTTCGGTCGGGTTTCGGTTGTCGGTTCGGTTCTACTTCGGTTGCGGTTCGGTGCTAGTTCGGTTGTATTTCGGTTATCGGTTCGGTTGTCGTTCGGTGCAACTTCAGCTGGTAGTTCGGTGGTGCTTCGGTCGGAGTTCGGCCATAGGTGGGCTTGAGTTCGGTGACTTTCCCTAAAGGCCGTGCCTGCCCTGTAGGGTCGACTTGGGCGGTATCTCCACCCTACAGAGTGCCAAGCGTAGCTGGCTGGCTCTTTAGGGTGTGCAGGCGAACAGGTTATTAGATTGAGTACCGACGAAGTCAGCACGGCTAAACCGCCTGCCCCAAGTGTTCGAGCTTGTAGAAGCTATCGAGCCAATGATCCAGATCTTCACGAAGGTAGCGAACCGAACGTCCGATCTTGATAAAGGGTGGGGCTTGAGTGCGTCCTTCTCTATGGCCGTCCATACGGGACTGGGCTAGAAAGGAGCGGCTCATGCTGATGTAGTTGGCCGCTTCTATCTCGGATAGAGCGCGGGGGCTTTGTGCTGGTCGTTTGGAGTCTTTCATGATGGTGCTCTCACATGGCTAACGGAATGTGGGAGTACGATAACGGGCGGGCAGGGGGCGTTAAGGTTAGCGTTAAAATTTTCGGCTTAGCGTTAAGTTTTTCCTCTTAGCGTTAAGTCGTGTAACCGAACTGGTTCGGTTACACGCAGTGAGTATGATAGTAAAGCAGATCAATACCACCCAGCAGGCGGCTAACTGCACAAATGAAATATTCGAGAAAACTCAGATCCATTTTGACTATAGTTAACTGGCGTAGGTGATGGAGTACTCGCATCAGGGCCAGTGGTAGTTTGCATACAGTAAACACAGATGGTAGCAGGGATGTTCAGTACGATCGCAGTACCACCGCTTCTCAGTCCTTACTATGGCATTAACGTGCCAAGCAATCTTCTCTTGGTATTTTCTGCTGCATTGATACTTGAGCCACTCTAGCCTTAAATGCTCTGCCAAGCATACAAGGTCTCACTTAGCTTGCATGGACGCAAAATTAAGATGTTATGCGTTAAAACATGCGATCCCATATCGGTTTTAATTATTCAAAAACGCCCCTATTGGAGGAGCAGATAATGAAGAATAAAAATGTGATCGGAATCGTTCTTATTGCCGCATGCGCTGCTGGATTATCGGCTACTGTACAGGCTAAGAGCTACTTGGTAAGTCTGAATTCTGTGACTGGTGGAAATTGTGATTCCTTTGGTGGTGGGTGGCAGGGATCAGGATACGATGGGAAGTCTGGAATTGTCTTCTGTAAGAAAATAAGCGGCTCAAAACCTGCTTTAGGTGTTGTGGAAGTGAATGGAATCTATCCAGGTGATATTGATTGTAAATCAAAGTTTGGTAAAGAATGGGAGGAGTTCGGATATGACGGTAAAGCCGACCTTCGTTACTGCATGAAAATGGGAGATGTTGATGCCAGTGAAAATTATATTGAAGATACCAATGCGGTTGTTGGTGGATCAGGGGGCTGTAAAAAATTCAAAGGACGAGGATGGGATTCTGTAGTTTACAACGGAAACTCAGATCTAACGCTCTGTGCGAAGTTTAGGTAGAAGTCGCACATAAAAATCGCATGAACTAGGACTACTCATAGTTGCTTACTATGCAACCTTGGGTAGTCCTAGTTGCTAAAATGTTAATTCAGAACCGTTAGCGGCTACTTTGAATTGGAGTTGTTTGCCTGACAGATTAACAGTAGTTAAATCACAATATATTGAAGCCATTATCGTAGCTATAGCTGTTTTTTTAATTTAGAAAGCACTGGTCCGAAAGAAGTGCGTTTCATAGCCTGTTCGACATAGTTTCGACTGCGCCAGTCTATACAGGTGGCGTCCATAGCCGTGATGATCTGCTCTTGGTCATATTGAGGAGAATCACTTTCCCAATCGTTCTTAATAAGAAACCAAAGCTCTTTAGTACCAGACGAAGGGTTGGCCAGCAGCGCTCGGAACATCAGTTCGTGTAACTGGTTTGTGCGTTTTCCGTTCAGTTTTGGAGCCGAATCGATTTCTTTATTTCGCTTCAGCGCTTTTAACTCTGGTGTTTTTGGAGCAGAGAAAAGCTCAATTTCTGACGCTGGGATTCTAATGTCTTCTGGCTTGAAAAGAGAGTTTGATTCGTAATCAAGGGCTAGGTGGCTGTTTGGGCTAATTGAGTCTTTGGCTGCCATCAAACTAGCAATGGCACCAAGAATAGTTGGTCCTTCTTTCGGCAAGGGCGTCGCACCAAATTTTGCAATATTAATGTCGTGCCAACTTTCTGGCTCCCATCCATGCATGTTGCAAAAGCTGGGTGCTTGAGAGAATGGATAAGTTGAGTTCCATTTCAGCACATTGTTAGGCTCTAAAATTCTGCTCCCTTGTTTGCCTAGAGTTATCTCATTTCCTTCTAATAGGTGGGCAACGTTATTTGAATGAATTAAAAGACATCCACGGTACATGCATGTAGCGATGCCTTTTCTACGTTGTTTGTCATCATTTTTATATATTAAAAAGGCTCTTGAATTTGTGTGTACTACGGCTTGAATAGCGCCTATATCGATGTGGTACAAAAGCTCTGCTCTCTTGAAAGAAAGGATATCTTCAGCATCTTTGAGCGTGTACCAAGGACCGCGCATGTATTTCTTTCCTTGTTTTAGTCGATCAACGCGACGGCTTCAGCTTTATGGTCGGGAGCCAGATGCGCGTAGCGTAATGTTGTGTTCATCTCGGAGTGGCCGCATAGCTCCCGCACGGTATTTAGCGGTACTCCGCGCATTACTAGCTTGGATGCAAAATGGTGGCGTATATCATGCCATCGAAAATTTTGAATACCAGCCAGATCCAGCGTGCTTGCCCAAGACTTTCGCACGTTGTCCAATCGGCCTCCGTCATCGGCGGGGAAAACTCGACCACTAAGGTCTCTGCTTTGCCTTGCCCAGGTCTTCATTACTTTGAGAGCGTCGGGGCTTAACGGTATGTGACGCGTCTTACCCGACTTGGCGATACCGCCCTGAATGGTAATCACATCGTTGATGAAATCGACATCGGACCATTGCAGGTCAAAGGCTTCGCCTCGTCGCATGCCTGTTTTCAGAGACAGCGTGACTAGTGGCGTTAACCGGTCAGCATAGGATTGTTGGGATAGGTCGGGTAGAAGAGGGTAGCCGCGCAGTTCTCGATGTTTGTTGCCACTGGCGCGTTGATCTTTGATCTGCTGATCGCGTTGTTCCATCGCGTCCAATAGCCCTTGTTCTTCGTGGTCGGTCAGGTAACGCACCTTGGGCGAGTTATCGACCTTGAGCGGTTTGAGTTTTTCTAACGGGTGGTGTTCCAGTAGTCCCCACTCCATCGCTTTAGAGATGAGCGCTCTGAGTGCAGTCACCGCCCGATTGACCGATGAGGGTTTGAGGGCTTTGGTTTTGATCCCTTTTTTTAACTTCTGGGTGCGCCACAGCTCGACCCGACGCACCGAAATATCTTCCAGCGCTAACTTCATAAAGTCGGGAAAGTTAGTTTTGAGTTTTTCGAGGGTGACTAGGCCGGTTTTACGGTTCGCTAATACCCAAGGCTCGTAATGCTTTTCGATGAACACACCAAGCGTTCGCTGTTGCGCGTCTTCGGCTGCTCGGCGTTTAACGATCCGCGCTTTTTGAACATCGACGCCTTTCCTTACATCACCGGCATGGATCATCGCCATATCGCGTGCCTGCCCGATAGTGAAGTCCTTACCCAGCAAACCCAACTTGATCCGTTTGCGGTTTCCACCTTCGGTTCGGTAGGTGTAATAGAAGCTCATTGAGCCCGATGGCTGGACGCGGAGCAGGAACCCTTTGATCTCGGTATCGACGATTTCAAAGGGCTTACTCGTTAGCTGGATGTTCTTGATCGTTGTTGCTGTTAGCTTGGCTTTCATCACGGCTCTCCGTTGCCGTGCAATCGTAAATTTAACTCCCCTGTAAGTCCACCGTAAGTCCAAATTGAAAAAATAACGCTAAATATCAAAAGTCCTCAATGTATAACGATGAATTTATAAGTCATTGTTTTATTAATAGTAAGTTTGTGTTCTGAGGAGGTTTAGTGTTCATTGATGTTCACCCAAAAACACCCGTTTTTCGCCTTCGGGAGGATGGGGTCGGAGGTTCAAATCCTCTCACGCCGACCATTTATTACTATAAAATCAACATATTATGATGTTGGTGTTGGTTGTGTTTTTCTCTATACATTTTTCAGGTAACAAATAGGTAACTTTCTGATTAGTTTTTAATCTCCCAATCCGCTTTTTTGAATCGCTGGTGAGGTTACGCTTTTTCAGGCCTATAAAAGTGCCTAGCGAAATCATGTAAGTGGCTGGCTAGGATTGTAAGTTAATCAGATCGGTCTAAGGTCTGCTCCTGCGCCCATTGCGGGCCTTTCATAGGGGGGCGACCACTCTGGTACTTCTAGGTTAAATTTTTTCAAAGCGGGCCTTGCCTCCCACTCTAGCCTTCTTAATGATATGTTAACGTTTAGAAGAACATCTTGTTTTAGGGGACACCTAGACCCCTTGCCGATGACACACGTTAAGTGACAATAATAAAAAGAATGCAGATATGAAAAATGGAGTTACTCAAGAAGCCCATATCTTGATCGTCGAAGACGACTTTGCCTCTCGCTCCTTATTGGTCAGCTATTTTGAAAAAGCGGGATACCAGGTCAGCGAAACCGAACAGGCTGACGATTTGGCTGAACGAGTCAAGCAGCAACAGATCGATCTGGTGTTACTTGATATCAATCTGGCCGGTAAAGACGGTCTGACTCTGACTCGGGAACTTCGTGCCCACTCCAAGGCGGGCATTATCTTAGTGACCAGTAAAGATGATGAGATTGACCGTATCGTCGGTTTGGAAATGGGCGCCGACGATTACGTCACCAAGCCTTTCAACCCAAGAGAGCTGTTGGTTCGAACCAAGAATCTGCTGTGGCGCATCAGTGATGGTGGTGAACCCAAAGAGCGGGAGAAAAAGCGCCATATCTGTTGCTTTGAAGGTTGGGAACTGGACCACCACAAACGCTTGCTAACCTCTCCAGATCGAGTCAGTGAACGGCTTCCAGAGGGAGAGTTTCGGCTGCTTCAAGCGCTGACTAACAGTCCCGGCCAGGTACTCAGTCGCGACCAATTAATGGATGCTATTAGAGATCGAGAGTGGGTTCCCACCGACCGATCCGTGGATGTTCTAGTCGGTCGAATTAGACGTAAACTGAGAGACAACCCGTCAGATCCCCAGTTTATTCTAACCGCGCATGGGGTCGGCTATCTGTTTGCCGGTGATCTGGCTTAGGAAATATTTCCATGCTAGATCTGCCAGGCTACCAATTCGTCAATCAACTTCACTGTGGCCATACCTTTACGACTTCTCGCGCGCTACGGTTAAGCGACCAACAGTCGGTCATCATCAAGCAACTCAATCCGGCAGCGCTTAATGCAGAAAACCTGAGCCGATTCCAATACGAATACGAGCTACTAACGCAACTTGATATCCCTGGGATCATACGCCCCTTGGCTCAGGAAACCGTGGGGGCAAGCCTGGTCAGCGTCTTTGTCGATCAAGGCGGCATCCCTATTTATCAACTGATCGATCAACAGTTGTGCAGTTGGCATCAATGGCTACCTGCGGCCATACGGATCAGCGAAATACTGGGACAGCTTCACCAAGCGGGACTGATCCACAAGCAGATCACTCCCTATAACCTGCTGCTGAATCCTGACACGGGTTACGTCGAAATTATCGATTTTAGTTTTTCCACCCGGGAGGGCAAAGAGCAGGCTGATTGGGACTCCCCCTTGCTGCACCCCAAGAGTCTGCCCTATATCGCTCCGGAGCAAACCGGGCGCATCAAACGTAGCATCGACTACCGTACTGACTTCTACGGTTTCGGCGCTTGCCTTTATGAGATGTTTTGTGGCCAGCCTCCGTTTCGCGGCGACGATGATTTGGAGTTAGTCCACTGCCATATCGCTAAACAGCCTCCCTCTCCACACAAGATCAACCCGGCTCTGCCTGAAGTGTTATCGAGGATTACCCTTAAACTGCTGGCTAAAGACAGTGCACAACGCTATCTCTCTAGCTTTGGTCTGACTCAGGATCTGCGGTACTGCTTTACTTGCTGGCAAGAGACCGCCTCAGTCCCGCTGTTTCCCATCGCTGCCGAGGATGTCACCGAGCGTTTTGACATTCCACATAAACTCTATGGTCGAGTTGCCACGATCGACCAGTTGAAGCAAATTCTCAATCGCAGAACGGTGGGGCTTAAGCCGCACGAAGGTATCAACTCCTCTCCCAGTCGCAAACAGTCGGCCTCGACCTCCGGACTCAGTCAGACAGGCTTATATCTGCCGCAGGAGATGGTATTGATTAGGGGCTATGCCGGAGTCGGCAAGTCCAGCCTAGTTCATGAAATTCGACAGACAGTCAATCTCCACAATGGTCGTTTCATTAGCGGTAAGTTCGAACAATTCAGCCGCCACCAACCCTATTCGGCAATTTTCCAATCGCTGCAGAGTTTGGTTCGCCAACTGCTCGCAGAGCCGCAACAGCAGATCGACCATTGGCGCCAGCAGCTAGCCAATACGCTCGGCTCCAACGCTCAGGTTCTGCTGCAGATGATACCGGAATTGGAGCTGATCATCGGTGAACAGCCGTCAGCAGAGATAGCACCCCATACCGATGATCGATACTTTTTTGCCCGTCTGTTCCATACCTTGCTGCAAACGTTTGCGACCCCCGAGCAGCCGCTAGTACTGTTTCTTGATGATCTACACTGGGCCGATCAGGCCTCTCTGAGCCTTATTCAGTCCCTGACCCAAAACAGCCAGTTACCGTCTCTGTTGCTGATAGCCAGTTACCGAGATCATGAGGTGGGACCGGGGCATCCGTTGCGACTGACGTTAACAGAATTACGAAACTCTCCGCTGCAGCTTAACGAGATTACTCTCGCGCCCCTTACCGCTGATCAGATCAATCAACTGGTAGCCGAGACGCTGGTTTGTCACCCACAGCAGTGTACTGGGCTTGCGCAAATCTGCCTTGAGAAGACTCAGGGCAATCCGTTCTTTCTCAAGCAATTCCTGATTTCACTGCATGAAAACGGGTTGATCTATTTTCGACAGCACCGCTGGCACTGGGATGAGGCTGGCATTCTCAGCCAGCAGGTGACTGATAATGTGGTCGATCTGCTACTGCACAAGATACAGCGACTTCCACCCCGAACCCGCCGGGCAGCCCAGTTTGCTGCCTGTATCGGTAGTTACTTTGATCTTCGGACCCTTGCGGTAGTGCTCAAGCTAAGCCCCAGCGAAGCAGCGGCCGATCTTTGGTCCGCGCTATCAGAAGGGTTGATTCAGCAATCCGATGACCATCTCAGTCTTCAACCTAACAGTTACCATTTTGTTCATGACCGGGTCCAACAGGCGGCCTATTCCCTAGTTCCAAAGGATAAAAGAGAAACATTGCACCTGCAGATAGGGCTGCTGCTAATGGAGAACCTGAATCAGGAGGAGGTCGACAACCGTACCTTTGAAATTGCCAATCATCTCAATCTGGCACAATCGTTGATGGCCAGGCCTGCACAACGATTGACTCTGGTTCAGCTCAATTTCAAAGCCGGCACTCGCGCCCGTAGTGCAGCAGCCATTGACGCCGCCTTTGATTATCTGCAGCGAGGGCTCCAGTTGTTACCCGACGATGGTTGGCAACAAAGCTATGACCTGACGCTTGCGCTACACAACGCAGCCATCGAGGCGGCGTATATTAAGGCCGATTATCTGGCGATGGAGCAGTGGACGGAGCAGGTATTGACCCAGGCGCACTGTCTGTTGGATCAGGTTCGGGTGTATGAGATTGGGGTCCAGGCTCTGGTCGCCAGAAATCAGTTTGAAAGTGCCGTAAAGACCGCCCTGAAAGCGCTGCGATTGCTCGGTATTTCTCTTCCTGAAACACCCTCCTTGATTCAAACCTGGACCGGTTTGCTGCGTACTCAATGGCTACTGTTTCGGAGATCTTCAGGCCAGGTTCTAGCCGCTAAACGGATGCAGAATCCCAGATACCTAGCGGCCTCTTCAATACTGGTTAGCATGTTCGGTGCTATCAAATTCTCCAGTTCATCGTTACGCCCCTTGGTGATGGCAAAGCAGGTGGAGTTGTGTCTACACGAAGGCTTAACCCCGGTATCGGCTCAAGCCTTTGCCGGTTATGGGGGGGTGCTTTGCGGCCAGTTCGGTGCCATCGGGCAAGGTTATAAGCTGGGCCGACTGTCGATGAAACTGGATCAGAAATTTGACTCCAGGCTGACACACCATCGGACCCTGTCATTGTTCAATACCTACATCCGGCACTGGAAGGAGCCGCTTAGCAAGAGTACCGAATCGCTGCTGCATGGCTATCAACTGGCACTCGATTGTGGCGATGTCGAGTGGGGGGCATACTGCCTAGCCGCCCATATCCAGTTTGCATTCCTGCAGGGAGAGTCTTTACCCAAGCTGCAGGCACAATTTGATGAACAGATTCTCTGGTTACGTCAATCCGGTCAAAAGCAGTCGATTCAGTATTCCTTGTTCACCCTGCAGGTTGTCGATAACCTGCGCAACACCCGGCCGCACCCGACCTGGCTTGACGGTCAGTACTACCAGGAAGACTTCATGCTGGCGGAGCACCAGGCAGAAAACCATAAGACCGCCATCTGCCTGCACCACTTCTATAAAGCGTTACTGAGCTACCTTTTCGGCGAATATAAAGCGGCGGCACAACACTGTGACAGCGGCCGCCAATTCCTGCCCTATATTGGCGGCACATACACCTTCGCCTTCTACCTGTTTCTGGAAGCGCTATCGCGATTGGCGTTGATGGCCGGACCGGAGGGGGCAGAGCAGCCATCAGATCTTGCCAACGTTAGTAAGATACTCAAACAGATCCAACTCTGGGCTAAGCATAGCCCCGGCAATCACCGTCATCATGCCTACCTGATCCAAGCTGAACTCTGCCGTATCCGTCAACGCGATAACCAGGCCAGCGAACTCTATGATCAGGCTATTGAACAAGCCAAAATTAACGGCTTTCCACTGGTAGAAGCCCTGGCCAATGAGCTTGCGGGAAGGTTCTATCTTGCCAACAACAGACCGACAATCGCAGGCAGTTATCTGGGGCAAGCCAGAAAGTGTTATCAAGATTATGGCGCCGAAGCCAAGCTGGTTCAGATGGATGAGGTCTACCCGACGGTATTCACCGCCACCCTGGAAACTACACCGGTCCAGGCGTCACAGCTGCAACAAAGAACCCCGCCTCGTTACAGCAACCAGGCGATCGATATCGCTTCGGTAATCAAAGCATCGCAGGCAATCTCCGATGAGATTGTGCTGGAGCGGTTATTGGGAAGGCTGATAACACTGGTTATCGAAAACGTCGGTGCTCAACGGGCACTATTGGTGATGAAACGGGATAACCGGCTGTTTGTTGAAGCTGAAGCCGGATTGGACGGCGAACCACAATTTTTCACCGGAATGGCTTTGGATGACAGCGACCTGCTGCCGATCAGCATCGTCAACTATGTGGCTAGAACACAAGAGAATGTGGTGATAGGAGGTTCCGAAGATCCCGAAATGTTTATGCAGGATCGCTATATTCAACAGCGAAAGCCGCGCTCTTTACTATGCAGCCCTATTCTCTACCAGGGCGAACTCAGTGCCGTTATCTATCTGGAAAACAACGAAAACCGCGATGTGTTTGATCATCTGCGGCTCCAGACCTTACAGTTTTTGTTGTCTCAGGCTGCCATTTCGATAGAAAACGCCAAACTGTATTTAAGCTTGGAACAGTCAGAGCAGGAGTTCCGCTCGTTGTTTGAAAATGCCGTCGAAGGGATCTTCCGCTCTAGTCTGGATGGCCGTTTTATTTCGGCCAACCCGGCGCTGGCATCGTTACTAGGGTACCTGTCACCGAGTCAATTCCTCGAAGCAATCGAGGATATCGGCAACCAGTGTTTCGCTGATCGACATGATCTGCAGCAATTTCGCACTACTCTTGAAGCCGATAACCAGGTGCTGAATTTTGAAACCCGCTGGCTGCGCCGAGAAGGCCTCCCTATCTATATTTCTCTCTCTGCCAGAGGGGTTCGTAACGATCGGGGAGAACTGTTGTTTTATGAAGGTTCGTTGACAGATATCACCGAGCGGCGAGCCAAGGAGCAGGCTGAGAGGGCTCAGAAATCGGCACATCTAGCTCAGGAGAAAGCCGAAGCCGCCAATCAGGCCAAAACCCAGTTTCTGGCTACCATGAGCCACGAAATCCGCACACCGATGAACGGCATTCTTGGGATGGCTCAGTTACTCAGGCAGGGGGGGCTCAGCGCAAGCCAGCGGGCACAGGTCGAGGCTATCCACCAGTCGGGCCAGTCGC
>JBALWS010000009.1:30444-73024 GCA_036960405.1 Halopseudomonas sp.
CTGTTATCGATCCTCAACGATGTGTTAGATCTGAGCAAGGTGGAAGCTGGACAATTCGACTTGGAGCAGCAACCCTTTGCTTTGGTGGCACTACTTGGTGAGGTAAAGATGATTATCAAACCACTGGCCGCTGACAAGCAGTTAGCACTCCAGATCAACATTGATCCTGAACTGAGCGAGGTAGTTCAGGGCGACCGACGTAGTCTGAGCCAGATCCTGATGAATCTGTGCGTTAACGCGATAAAATTCACCGAGCAAGGTCAAATCGTCATCAGCGTTCGCAGCCTCAGCAACGATGGCCAGCAGACGCGAATTCGGTTTGATATTGAGGATACGGGTATCGGTATCCCAGATACCGCCAAGCAACGTATCTTTCAACACTTTTCCCAGGCGGACTCATCGATTACCCGCCGTTACGGCGGCACGGGTCTGGGGCTCTCTATCTGCAAGAATCTGGTGGACCTGCACCATGGAACGATCGGATATCACAGCAACGTTGGTCAGGGCAGTTTGTTTTGGTTTGAGATCGATTTTCCGGTGCTGGATTCAAGCGCTCTCAGTCCTGACGTCATCGTCAGCCCCCCCCGGCAGAACAACAAAACCCAACCCTTGAGCATCCTGCTGGTGGAGGACACCGAGATCAACCAGCGTGTCGCCCAAGGACTGTTAGAATGTGACGGCCATCGAGTCTGCATTGCCAATGATGGCTACAGCGCATTATCGATCCACGACCAGCAGGGTCATGACCTGATATTGATGGATATCCACCTGCCAGATATGGATGGAATGGAGACCGCCCGGCGTATGCGTCAACATCATGATATAGCCAAAGCCAACACCCCTATCGTCGCCCTCACCGCCAGCGTGACGCCAGCAGAGATAGACCGTTACCATGCGGCGGGGATCAATACCGTACTGGGAAAGCCGCTGCAACTGGAACAACTCCGCCAAGTGCTGTCCGAGCTACCGTCGATGCCCATGGTAGGCAGTCCGGCCTTGCAGGCAGCAGATGGGTTGCCGGATGAACCGTTGGTCGATGAACCAAGCGTGCCCTCCTCATCCGCTCTCCTCAACTTGGCGCTACTACAACAGCACCTAGAGGCTCTCGGTGAAGATAAATTTAGGGAGCTGTTGGGGGTCTTGTACCGGCAATGTAACGAGCTCTTGTCCGGGTTAGAAGCCGCCTTGGCCGATCAGGACTTACCATTACTGACCGGCACCGCACACAAACTCGCCGGGGCCAGTGCCAATTTTGGCCTGACGGCACTTAATGATATCAGTCGGGAGATAGAGCAGATGGGGCGGGGCAAGCAAGGCCAACAGCTGGGCGACAAGATCAGTGCAGCCAGAAAACTCTATATACAAAGCCAGCAACGTTTGGAACAAACCGTATTACCGAGCAGTGAGTAAACGCTGTCCCTTGGTACTATCGTCCCTCATTGAATGTCTAGAAAACAGGTCAGCGCACCGCTAAGTAGATTTCAGATCACCGGCCTTCATCATGAAGACCGGTGATTAAGATAGGTTGCCAGAAAACAATTAGAATGGAACGATCGCAATCACCTGAAAATAGGTGTTGGTGTCGCTATTACCAATCTGACTACCACCACTGGTGTCGCTGTTATCGGGTGAATAGAAACCCAGTAACGGACTGATGATCAGGTGATCGTGCGCCACCCACTCGGCGTAAAGATCGATCTCTTGGCCATTCAGCCCACCCGTACCGCCGGTAGTGTCACTGAAGTCAAACCAGAGTGCGCCCAGCGCGAGCGTTTCGCTGGGTGCGGCCTTTAGCGCGATGTGCTGTACCTCGGCATCACTGTTGAAGGGGCCTGCATAGTTGGCGGCCACTTCACCCTGGAACCAGGTGCCGTAACCGCGGTTAAAGCCAAAAAACAACGGATCAAAACCGCTATCAAAACTACTGAAACGGTAGTTCACACTGGGAGACCAGGGCGCATCGGCAAAGGTCCAGCCTGCCTCGACATAGTAGGCGTCTGCATCGGTTCGGGTCGTATCCCCCTGGGACTGGTCAACAAACTCTGCCGACAGAAACAAGCCATCGACCCCCGCGTTTCCCTGCCCGCGAACACTCAGTGTTTGCTGGCCATCACGGTGTGTCAGCCCCATAAAGCCGGCACTGTCCGCATCGACATCCAGACCCTCGATATAGGCCACCGCAACAGTCCCCATATCATTTACATACTCGAGATTGATACCGGCCAGCTCCATCATTCCTTGCGCGGCATTGTCCGACTCTAACCAGAATACGTCGGAGCGCAATCCGGCTTGCCCACCCAGCCTGAGCACCGCTGTTTTATCGAACGCCTTGTTGGCAGCCAGCCAATAAGCCCCACCTCGATCAAAATCAGGTGCTCCGGGAATTCCTTCAAATCCCTTACCAAAGTTAAGGGAATCACCGTTGATCAAAAAACCATCGCCGATCGAAAAGTTCTGACTACCGACAGAGATCTCAATGCCATCTTCGCCCAGCCCACTAATCATGTTGCCGGAACGCCAGCCGATATAGAGGTCCTCGAAATCAGTCTTACTTTCATCTCCGGTAGTAAATCCGGCTGCATCACCGTCACCCCAGGTCGCGGAAGTCATCAAGTTCACTGCACCAAACAGGCTGGCTTTATTACTCCCATACTCTTTTGAGCCACTCAGACCATACTTGGCGTAGCCCTCCTGCCAGCCAGAGCTGCCCTCGGTGGTGTTTAACTGGGCATAGTTCTGTTCGCTGTGAAAGGTGCCGAGGATTGCCTCGAAGTCGAAGTTCAGCTGCGCGCCTTCTTCGTCATATAACGGTAACGCAGCTGCCGATGCTGCAAGCAAGCAGCCGGTCGCGGCCAGCGTTGCCGAACACAGATAACGTTGGGTAGGACCCATTACTCTTTTTTTCATTATTATACCGTCCTGATATGAGGCTAATGATGAGCCGGTACGGCCCCTCCATCACGGTGAGGCGCAGGGGGAATAAGTGAACTCAAGCATTCATTGCTAGCGACGAGCGGAAAACTCGATAACCGAACAGCTTGGTATCCCAACGGCAACGACCAACCTCAGCGTATCCGCCAGTTGTAAATTAAGTTGCCCCAAGATGTAGGGAAATAGGGATATTTTGTAACAGGATGTCGATCGTTGACATCGTCATAGGCGATCAAAGTCTCTCTGTGAGACGGCGCGTTCTAAGCGTCCCCAAACCTTTGAAAACATGGCTTACAGCGCATTGATAAGCAGGCAATAACATTGCTGGAATAAAAACAGGTAAGTTTAGAAGGTCCCTAGCGAGTCCGGGCGATCAGGTTCGATGATTGCTGACGTAATACTTCAGGGTAGTAGCACATGTAACCGCTGCTGCACTGGCTCTGACTCTGGCGAAGCCCTTGAGCGTATTCGAGCATATTTCTGGGATCAGGATCGGACGCTAGCTGATTGATGGCGCGCTTGACCAGCTCGACACTTTTTTGCTTGCGCTCGAGAGGTGCGTCTCGCCCGGCAATCTTGACCGACTCGATGCCACTGGCATGCAGCTTTGGCAGCGCACATAGCCCGCAGGGGCCGTAGGGATAGCCCTCCTTGGTCACCGTGAAACCACAACCAAATCGATACCAGAGCCACTGCTGGTAGCACTCATCATTATGCTTAAGCGTATCGATCTGCTGCGAACTGAGTTGTGCTCCATCCATCCGCTGGTAATCGTAACGGTAGCTATCCATGCAGATCGCCCCGCCTAGCTGGCGGGGTAGATGAATGCTGTGGCAGACTCCCTCTTCGAATACGCAGCCGTCATTGAGAATGAACGTTTCGCACTCCAACTCCGGGATCTGGCGCCTGAGTCTAGCTATCTCATTGAGGGTCATGTCCCGAGGAAAGATGATTCGGGTCGCTCCCAGCTCACGATAAAACAGTGCTGTCTCGACATTCCGACAGCTGGCGATAGAGCTAAGATGAATGCCGAATTCAAACCCTTCACTAGCGATCAGGTCCAGTAATACCGGATCACCGACGATCACCGCATCCCCACCAAGTTCGGCAAAATCGCTGGCCAACTGCAGCAGGCAATCCAGTTGCTCGGCGGTGTAGTGCTGGGCGTTCATTACTAACGACAGCTTTTTTCCCAGATCGTGAGACTGGCTAATTGCAGCAGCGAGATCCGCCTCCTGCGACAGATTACTGAAGGTACGTCGGCTAACACCGGTGGTGCCGATGCGCTCTGCCCAGCTACTGGGTACCACGCTGCAATAAAACTCATCCGCCCCGGTGGCGGCTAAAGGCGCGATCTCATTAAGATGGCTCAGAGGGGCAACGATGTTCATTCCAGTCTCCTGCAAATACTAAACACTTGATCGAACCCTGCTTAACGGCTTCGACCAGCGAGGCCTCCATCGCTGAGCTATAGCGATAAAACTGGGTATTGCCACGCTGAAATCCGACCAAGTCCTGGGCGGGCTGATCGGCGGCTTGGTTGGGTCTTTCCAGAGGGGTGACATAGTCCAGACACTCTTTTTGACAGGCATGTCCGGCAACGAACTTGTCCTTGTCATCCAGCCCTAACGAGCCGATCCGGCACATCCTACCTTTGACGACATAACCGTACGGCAGGTGAACCGACAGTCCCAGTTCACCGATTTGAAACTGCTCGGGCTGAGTAAAAGGCGGTAGATCCATCTCGATCGCCTCGACACCAAAACGCGCTAGCAGTTGATGGAAGGGTTTCGATTGGCCGCTGTGGGGGTGTAGCTTGGTCCATTGGGCTGATGGCAGTCGGGGATCCTTGATCATTTTGTAGAGCAGACGACCCAGTAAGGGCGTCAGTGCTGGATAGTGGCGACGAACCAGTCGCAGCGTCCCCCAGTCGTTAACGACCACCTCGGTGCCGTCGGGCAGCAGCTCCAGCAGGGGGCTCAGCCGCTTGATGCCGCTATCGGTCAGTAGCGGTGTCAGCAGGCTCATCTCGACGCCTAATAGTTCGGTCTGTTGCAACGCTGTCTTGATCTGGGCGGGCGTCGGCAGCAAACGTTCACAAAACTCGTTGCCGATATGAACCCGAGCGACGGTAAAGCCGCCGTCACGTTCAGCGTCGAGAACCGCCAGCGGGATGTCCTTCCAGCCCAAACGTTTAAGACAGCTCCGCAGGCAAGGCTGGGGACCCAGTTCCAGTAGCCGGGTTAACATTCCGGGGTCGGTCAATGCCAGTGACACTTGCGGTTGCTGGATATTAGCGACTGTCGGTATCGGCTTGAGTTGCTGTTTCTCAGACACTAAATTTCAACCTTTCAATACGAACGGGTAAATGAATGTTCCAACTAGATCCCTTTGCTAGCCATTCCTGCCTCGGTCCTGACTGCTGTCTGCGACTCGAGCGCCTCCCATCGGAGCCGGCGCTCAGGGGGGATTAGGTCAAAATGGGTCGGCATGCCCCTGTAGGTGGCTGTTTGATTTAACCAGGATCGAAGGCCATCTGGTCTGGCTGGAGCCAAGCTGGATTCGACAGGATTTCGACTTAAATAGCGAGCTAGCACCGCGCTAATATACGCGGTGGCGACACTGGCTCCGGCCACTGGACTACCGGGAACACGGACACAGGCGCCATATTCAGCTTGGGGCGAATCCATCTGTGAGAACTCATCCGCTGCGCAACGTACATCACCTGTGACACGGATAACTCCGGGGTAGGCGGAGGGAAAAACCGCCGCCCCCATCGCTGGAGATGCTGCCACCAGCACCACCCCTGCCGCTATCGCACGCTGGCATGCTTGCGCTAGCGGCTCTCGGTCGACTCGTAGGCCAAAACTCATATTGACGATTTTCACCTCTTGAGCCACCAACCAATCCAACCCTGCCGCCGCTTGATGAGCCGACGCCAACAACTGGCTGGTAAAAATCTGCGCCACCACAAACCGCGCCTCCGGAACTCTCTCAGCAATAATGCTAGCCAGTGTCGTGCCGTGTCCTAGCCGATCCGGGTGAGCCTGCTTAATTTCGATAGCACCCAGCTCCCCCTTCAGAAATGCTTGCGCCGCGACCACTCGTGAGCCCAGTCGCGTCTCTACCCCTGAATCCAACATCCCTACCAGCAGTGGAGGCCGGGAGATCTTTTTCCTCAGGCGTTTTTTTATCACGACAGTCATATTCAGCAACGTCTCTTAGAATCGCTCGAGGGCCACTTTGACACCCTCGCGATTCAATAATCAACCCTCGTTACAACTGATTACATAACCGAACAACTCACTACAGATCAGCCTCATCTTATTTACACGGGATCGTCTAGTCTGCAGCTATCGCCCTCTTTTGCTACCGGCTCCGCATCACTCTGTGGGCTGCTGGCTGGAAAGAATGAGCCTTGACCGGTTCGTTGTGGCATCGAATGCAACATCAATTGTCAAAAGAAAACTGTTAAAGGAATTCACATGAGCCAGCAGTACAACCTGATTATTGATCGACAAGCGATCGCCGGAGCTCTGGGGAGCTTCGATGTTATCAACCCTGCCACCGAACAGCCGGTTGCAGCTTGCCCCAAGGCCTCCGTTGAACAACTGGACCAAGCCGTTGCTGCTGCCCAGAAAGCATTCAAACAATGGAAGCTCAGCACCCACGCCGAGCGCCAGCGGGTGCTCAACGCCATCGCTGATCAACTGGAAAAACGAACAGACCAGCTGGCAAATGTGATCGTTGAGGAGCAGGGTAAACCGTTATTTTTGGCCCAAGCCGAGGTGGGTGCTGCTGTGGCCTGGACTCGCGCCACAGCGGCACTCGAGATTCCGGTTGATGTGATTGAGGACAGTGACAGTAAACGGATCGAGATGCATCGAAAACCACTTGGTGTGGTGGGGTCGATCACTCCCTGGAACTGGCCGTTGATGATTGCTGTGTGGCACATTATGCCCGCGCTTCGAGCAGGTAACACGGTGGTCTGCAAACCCTCCGAGCTGACGCCGCTGAACACCCTGATACTGGGGGAGATTATCAACGAGGTCGCCCCCGCCGGCTTGGTCAATATTATCACCGGCGAAGCGGAGATCGGCAGTGCAATGAGCGCGCATCCTGATATCCAAAAAATCGTCTTTACCGGCTCAACCCCCACCGGCCAGGCGATCATGCGTAATGCTTCCGGCAACCTGAAGCGACTGACCTTAGAGTTGGGCGGCAACGATGCCGCTATCGTGCTGCCTGATGCTGATATTGATACCATTGCCATGCCTATCTTCCAGACTGCATTCCTCAATATGGGCCAGACCTGCGCAGCCCTGAAGCGTCTCTATGTGCACGACTCTCATTACGATCTTCTGTGCCAGAAGCTGGTGGCTATTGCCGAGCAACAACATGTCGGCAACGGAGCCGATGAAGGCGTTACCTTCGGTCCGGTGCAAAACCCGAAGCAGCTGGAGCGGGTTATTGAACTGGTTGCGGACGCTCAGGAACAGGGAGCCACGATACTGTGTGGAGGTTCTCGTCTGAAAGGTAGCGGTTACTACTACCCTCCCACTATCGTGGGTAACATCACTGATGGAACCCGACTGGTCGACGAGGAACAGTTCGGGCCGGTATTACCGGTGATTCGCTACCACGATGTTGAAGATGCTGTAAGTCATGCCAATGCCAACAGCAACGGTTTGGGCGGATCGGTCTGGTCTAGCGATATCGAACAGGCACAGCGGATCGCAGCACGACTCGAATGCGGTACTGCCTGGATCAACAACCATGCAGAGGTTCTACCCCATGCTCCGTTTGGCGGCTGCAAGATGTCCGGCTTCGGCGTTGAGTTTGGCGTCGAAGGCTTGCTGGAATACACCTGTCAGCAGGTGATCAATATCAGCAAGGGTTAAAACAGCCAGTAACAAATATCCCCGCCGTTTCGGCCTGCTACTGTGGGCCGATTCTCATGACCTTCGGAGCCTTCGCGGCTCCGCTTTTTAGTTCGATAGCATTTTTCAGCCACGGATGGACGCTATCGGGACGTAGGTGACCGTATGAGGGGGCAATCTGTGAACGGTCCGTTTTACAGCCCGAGGAATGAAGACATGGGGGCTATTGCATCCTGTTACATTTGCGCACAAATTAAAACATTTTACCGGAGCTTTATTTACAGCAGCGGCGTAACTTGCCAGTACAACCTGTGCACCCCTTCTTTTAGGTCAGGTCGGATATGACCAGGCAGGGGGCTTTTTAAATTGCCACATTCTAAGAATAAGATGAGGGTGATCCACTTTGAAAACCAACAAACACAATAGTAAAGCTGGACTGTTGCTACCTAGTACGGGTGCATTGGCCTTGGCCGGATTAATGGCATGGTCTGTCCCCTCTTTGGCTCAAAATGCCGAGCAGGTTATCCGCGACCGCTGCCTGGATTGTCATACCGAAACCGGTAATTCTCAGGCACCTTTCAGCCGGATCAGCCAGCAGCGCAAGACCCCAGAAGGCTGGGAGATGACTCTCAATAGAATGCAGTCCCTTCGTGGACTGCAGATTTCGTCTGAAGAGAAGCGAGTGTTGATCAAATACCTGGCCGACAATCAGGGGTTGGCACCGACGGAGACCGCCGGGGTTCGGTATGTGCTGGAGCAGGATCGTAATGTAGTCGAGAGTTTGGCCAATGAAGCGATAGCGACCAAGTGTGGCAGCTGTCACTCAGGTGCCCGCAGCGCGCTGCAGCGGCGCAATGCCTCGGAGTGGGAAAAACTGGTGCATTTCCATATGGCCCAGTTTCCCACCATTGAATTGCTGGCCGGAGCTCGGGATCACGCCTGGTTTGAGCAGACTATAACCCAGCTGGTACCTGAGCTGGCCAAGGCCTACCCGTTAGAGTCAGCAGCTTGGTCTGATTGGAAGGCGGCCAAAAAATCATCCTTCAATGGCAGCTGGCGACTGGTGGGCTGGTTACCGGAGAAGGGCGAATACGATGCACGACTAACTGTTGTGGATAGCGGTGACGATCAGTATCGAATCGAACTCAGTGGCCAGTATGCAGACGGCACGTCCTTGACGGGTAGCGGCAAGGCATTGGTCTATACCGGCTTTGAATGGCGCGCCAACCTCACTATCGATGGGGTCAAGGTACGCCAGGTGTTGGCCGCTTCTGAAGATGGCATGTCGATGCAGGGGCGGATGTTCCTGCGTTCGGCTAATGAACTGGGTGGCTCCGTACATGCAGTGAAAGAGCAGCAGGGCGGCTCCCGGCTGTTGTCGCTGTCGCCGAGCTATCTGAAGCAGGGCGAGCGTCAGACGATTACGGTTCAGGGCTCAAACTTGACCGGTAAGATCGTTCTGGGAGATGGAATCAAACTGATTAAGGTGCTATCGCGTAGCGCGGATCGAGTGTCCGTTGTTGCCGAAGCCAGCAATAACGCCACCCTAGGAGCGCATCCTATTAGTATCGGTCAAGCCAAAGGGGTTGCTCTAGCGGTCTATGACCAGCTAGCTCGAGTTGAGGTCATGCCTAATGAGTCGATTGCCCGGGTCGGCGGTAACGGTGGCAAGCTGGCAAAGCAGAAAGTGGCTTTCCGAGCCGTTGGCTATGCAGCGGGTAATGACGGCCAGCCAGGAACTGACGATGATCTGAGGCTGGGCTATATGCCGGCTAGCTGGTCATTAAAAGCGTTTGATGAGGTGGCTGAGCACGACAATGACCTGAAATATGCCGGCGCCATCGACCCATCCACAGGGGTGTTTATCCCGGGCGATGCTGGCCCGAACCCAGCCCGAAAGATGTCGACCAATAATGTCGGCCAGCTAGCGGTGGTAGCTACCGTCAAGGATGGCGAGCAGCAGGTCAGCGGTGATAATCACCTGCTGGTGACAGTGCCGACCTTCATGTTCCCGGTGATTCAGTAACGACGCTGCTGGCGAGCCACAACCAACCCAAAAGGCCCGGATCGGCCCGATCCGGAGCCAAACAATAACAAGGGGTGAACGATGGGATCTGCATTAACTCTGGTTGAACCGAATCTGCACCTGTTGGATCTAGACCAACGGCAGGTGCTGTTCCATATTCCCACCAGTGGTTTGTTCGAGTTGGATGCGCTGAGCCGTGATCTGATCGCGTTGCTGCAAGGCTCTGAGCCACTGACGGCAGCAATGATTAGCCAACGCCTCGGTGAACGCTATCAACAGGATGAACTGGCCGAGGCGATCGAGGAGTTGAAATCACTAAAGGTGGTGACCGATAACGGTACCGCACAGATCAACGCGGAACCGGTCAAGGTCGACCAATTCCCGCTCAATACTGTTATTTTGAACGTTAATACCGGTTGCAACCTGAGCTGTACCTACTGCTATAAGGAGGATCTTGAGACCCCTTCGAAAGGGCAGAAGATGGCTTTTGACACCGCAGTTAAATCGATCGAGATGCTGCTGCGCGAATCGCCCGATCAGGATAAATATAATCTGGTGTTCTTTGGTGGCGAGCCGTTGACCCATATGCCGTTAATTCGCCAGGTGGTCGATTACTGCCAAACTCGGTTCGAGACAGTCGCAGGGCGGGTCGATTATACCCTCACCACCAATGCCACGCTGTTGACCGAGGAGCTGGTGGACTACTTCAATGCCCATGCGATAGGCCTCACCATCAGCATGGATGGCCCCAAGGCGATGCACGATAAGAATCGCATCACCGTGGGAGGTAACGGCACTTATGACGTGGTCAGCAGCAAAGTTAAGATGTTGCTATCGCGCTATAAAGCGCGTCCTGTCGGTGCCCGCGTGACCCTGACTCGGGGCATTACCGATGTTGAAGCGATCTATCAGCATCTCTATCACGAACTGGGATTCCACGAAGTGGGTTTTGCCCCGGTGACCTCCGGTGATGTGGCTGCGTTTAATTTATCTTCGGATGAGTTAAGTCAGGTGTTTGAGGGGATGAAACGGTTGGGGCAGCACTATCTGGAGGGTGCGCTGGCGCATCGCAATACCGGCTTCGGCAATATGCACCAAATGATGACGGACCTACATGAAGGCAATAAAAAATCCCTGCCCTGCGGTGCCGGTGTCGCCTTGCTGGCGGTAGATACCAGCGGTGGCTTGAATCTTTGCCATCGTTTTACCGGTTCTGATTTGCCGCTGTTCGGCGATGTCGAGCAGGGGATCGATAAAGCCGCTTTGTCACAATTTATTGAAGCTCGGTTGGATCGGAGCGATACCGGCTGTGAGACTTGTCGTATTCGAAACTTATGCTCGGGCGGTTGTTACCACGAGAGCTATGCCAAGTACGGTGATCCGGCCGCCCCGGCTTATCACTATTGTGATCTGATTCGGGACTGGATCGATTTCGGAATTGAGGCATATAGCCGGATCATGCTCGAAAACCCCGACTTTTTTGATGCTTACGTTACTCCCAGGAGGAGTTCTTAGTCATGAAACATCTCAAATCTATTAATAAAAAAGCCAAACTGATGGATCAGGCGACGGATTCAGCAGAGCTGGATGAAGTGGTTGCCATGCAAACGGTCGTCGGCTGCACGGGGGTGACCGACCCCGGCTGGGAAGTGGACCCCTTCGGTGGACTGGGTTCGCTGTGTCAGCCGATGGAGTCGGATCTTTATGGCTGTGCCGATGCCTGCTGGTGGCCCGCTCAGGTGCCGGACACCATGAGCACGCACCCAGACTGGGGTGCGGATGTTGCTAAGGCCAATAAGGACTGGCGCAAACTCGATGGTATTTTCCCGGAAGATGACAAGTGAGGAGTAGCTTTGTGAAAGTAAGCAATCGACTGAACCACCGCGGTTTCGGATTTGGATTAGCGGCCGCGCTGAGCGCTTCAGCACTGTTGTCTGGCTGCTCATCGCTGGGCCAATCAACCGCAGCAACCGCCTCGTCATCGAGTTCGCATGAATATCTGTTGACGGTGACGCGTCCCAATGATCTGCATGTGATCGATATGGAGACCAATAAGGTCGTTCGAAGCTGTGACATACCAGGCAGCTTTGGTGGTCAGATCTCATTATCACCCGATAATCGGATCGCCTACATCCTTACTAACGGCATGGAGAATGTGTACGGTTTCAATATTGAAACCTGTGACCTGGTGTTTTCTGCGATCCAGTCCAGTAAAGATATCAAGGTCAAGACCTTCGTCTCCATCTCGGTCAGCAGTGATGGCAACGAGCTTTACACGGTGCAGAATCCAGTCAAAATGCTCAAGGATGAATTTCGGGTGATGCCGCCGGTGCTGGCGGTGTTCAACACCGCTGACGGCACTAATGCCAAGCCGGTACGCAGCTTCCCGGTAGATAGGCGTATCACCACCATCGCGGCGGCGGCCAACGGCGAGGTTTTCCTCGGTGGCGGTGACCTGAAGGCGATCGATCCGAAGACCGGTAAGATTCGGATGGTCAGTGCGCTGCAGAGTGAGAATCGGCCCAACTGGTTGACGCCGGATGCCTTCGCCATGTTCAATCTAGGTGAGCAGGCTAATGAGTATATCCTGCCCTACGTGACGGCGGAGTTTACCGATGACACGATGAACTTCGAAACCGCCGCGTGGTGGTGGGGAATGAATCGGGTAGACCTGGCTACCGGCAAAAATGAGCGGATGGAGTTTGCACCGTTCGAGTTCATCATTTTCAATGTGGTGGCTGACCCCAACGATAAGAATACTGTCTACGGGGCGTTCAATACTTTGTCCAAGCATGATGTGAAGAACAAGAAGGTGCTAGGCGTGAAAAACCTTGAGCATACCTACTACAACATTAATATCTCGGGTGACAGCAAGCGGATCTATATTGGCGGCACCTCCAGTGATATTTCGATCCATGACCCTGATAGCCTGGACAAGGTCGGTAGCATTCAACTACCGGGGGATATGTCCACCGCCGATCTGCGAGTGGCTAGATTGACTCAATAGTTGCGATACGTATCCGCAACTTGATTGAAGGTACCGCCACGGCTGACTCCGTGGCGGTATTTTTTCTTTTAAAGGGGGCCGCTATTAACATCATCAGAGACTGGTGCTTGCTATGTTGAAGTGGCTCAGCGCCGCCATTAGCGTTCAGCCGCAGACGGGGGCCGGGCAGGGAAACTTAGATCGCGATAGCATCGAGCAAGCCTTCGCTTGGTTGTACACTTTCGTTAAGCCCCACCGCCGGGCCATCGCCGGTTTGCTGGCGTTGTCACTGCTGGCTTCGTCGCTGGTGCTGTTGCAGCCCTGGCTAACCAAACTGCTGATCGACGACGGACTGATCGCCCGGGACTACCGTACTTTAGTGATAGTGGCGCTATCGATGGTGTTATCTGGGATATTTGCCACCGGGTTGGCGGGGGTCAACCGCTATCTGCATACCCGCTTGTCGGGTCGTATTCTGTTTGCCCTGCGTGAACACCTTTACCGTCATCTGCAGACCCTGTCTCCAGCGTTCTACGGCGGCCGTCGAATCGGCGATATCTTGTCACGATTGGATGGTGATGTGGCACAGATCCAGCGTTTTGCAGTCGATAGTCTGTTTACCGCAGTCAGTAGCCTTATTGGGCTGCTGGGAGCGGGGGCACTGATGCTGATGCTGTCCTGGAAACTGTCGCTGCTGGTGTTGGTGTTGATCCCGCTGGAGGTTATCTGGCTACGTTGGATGCGACTGAAGGTGGAGCGTGGCGCGCGGGCGCTGCGTGAACGTTCGGCCGATCTGAGCTCGTTTCTGGTGGAGACTCTGCCAGCGATGAAATTTATCCAGGCGGTAGCTCAGGAAGGACGCGAATCCAAACGTCTGAACCGGTTAGGCGACCACTATCTGACCGACCTGCTGCGGCTGCAGCTGGTTGAATTTTTTACCCATGCGGTGCCTGGTACGCTTACTTCTCTGACCCGTGCTGCTGCGTTTCTGATCGGTGGCTACTGGGTGATCGAGGGGCAGTGGCAGTTGGGAGCGCTGATCGCTTTTTCGACCTACTTAGGGATGGCGACCGGACCTGTGCAGAGTCTGCTAGGGCTGTATGTGGCGATCCAGAAAATGTCGGTTAGTCTAGACCGGGTGATGGACCTTCAACGGGCCGAGGCGGCCGTTGTGGCCCCTGTCGAAGTTCAGTCACTGCCGGACGCGTTGCTCGGAGAGCTACGCTTTGAGAAAGTGCGCTTCGGCTATGGTGGTGTTGATCAGCAGGGTGGTGCAGATAACAACCTTGGTCGGCCAGTCATCGAGTGCGCCGATGTACTGTTTCAGCACGGTAGAAAGATCGCATTAACAGGACCATCAGGGGCCGGAAAATCGACCCTTATCGACTTAGTAATGCGCTACTACGACCCCAGTGCGGGCCGGATTCTGATCGATGGTATTGACCTGAAACAGTTGCACCCGGCGCAATGGCGCCGGCATATTGGCTTGGTCAGCCAGGATATCACCCTGTTTCGGGGTACCCTGGCTGAAAATGTTCGATATGCCAGTCCGGACGCCGATGATGATGCCGTGAAGGCGGTGATCGCCCAGACCCAGTTGTCTGAATTGGTCGACTCGCTCCCGTTGGGACTGGAGACCTTACTGGGCGAGCGGGGCACGCAGTTGTCCGGTGGTCAAAAGCAGCGGCTGGCGATCGCCAGGGCTCTGTTGCAGAATCCAACCATTTTGATTCTTGATGAGGCGACCTCGGCGGTGGATGAAGCGACAGAAACCCAAGTGATCGCGGAAGTAGATCGGTTGTTTGCCGACCGGACTCGGATTTTGATCAGTCACCGGCCTTCGACGTTGGCCGGGGTAGACCAGCTGTTCTACCTTGATGCAGGACGGTTAGTTGAACAGCCCCTTGAATCGCTCCCCCTCGAGCGAACCAATGTCTGATTCTGGCCCCTGCCTTAGAGGGGGGGACGATGCGAACAGGATTTTGGTCCTGGGTGGAGGCCCTGCTGGTGGAACTGTTGCACTGGGGCTTAAGCGGCTCGGTTATCAAGTCACGCTGATCTCCTCTCCTCGACCGTTTCTGGCGCTTGAAGGTATTTCGGAGCGGGTGGTTGAGGGGCTACGCTCTGCTGGTTTTGTAAAGGCGCTACAATATCTGCCCAACCCCTCGCCACGCGTAGCCAATTGGAATGGCAATACCAGTGCTGCCAATACCGAGCGTTTGGTCGATCGTAGCCAGCTTGATCAAACTATTCTAGAAGATCTGGCTGACGCTGGTGTTGCCGTGATTCTCGGGCGGGTGCTGCAAACCGAAATGCTGACGTCGGCGCAGCGGGTCCTGATTCAGCAAGGGGATGACCAACGCTGGCTGCAGGCATGTTTTGTTGTGGAAGCCCGGGGGCGAGCGGCACCCCTGGCCCAGCTCGATCGGGTACGGGGCTGTGAGACGCTGTCGCTGTTGCAATATTGGCGAGGTGCTCCCTGCACACCGCGGTCAGCGGCCCAGAGCTTTGACCAGGGTTGGGCTTGGATGGCGGCAGGATCCGATGGCACTCGCTATCTGCAACTTACTTTGGATGTGGCCAGTGCGGATCTGCCTGTGAAGTCACAGCTGGAGGGCTACTGCTTTCGTTACCTGAGTCGGCTTGATTTAGCCGAACCTTTTATGCGGGACGCGCACCCGAGTGGCCGGGTATACGCCCGTACCAGTACCCCAATACTGTGCTATCAGGCGGTGGGAGATAATTGGATCCGTGTCGGCGACGCTGCGATGGCGGTCGATCCGTTATCTGGCAATGGTATTTTTCAGGCATTGTCGAGTGCCTTGCAGGCACCCGCGGTGATCAATACTCTGATCAAACGGCCGTATCAGGCTGAGTTAGCCAAGCGCTTTTATCAGGATCGCTTGGATCATCTGTTTTACCGGTTTGCACGTATAGGCCGTGATTTCTACCATCTCGAGGCTAGCTTCTCCAAACATCCCTTCTGGCAGGCTCGATGCCGTTGGCCTGATACACAGCCGGTGCACCCTGATCCAGACCCCGCCAGCGTACAGGCCGCTCGCCGTCCGGTGATCTGTGATGACTTTATCATCGAGGCAGAAGTGGTGATTAGCAACGAATACCCTTTGGGGCGCTGGCACCGGGATGGGGTTGAGCTGGCACCTTTGCTGAAGGCGATGCAACAAAAACGTGACTGAGTGCTTATGGCGCTGCTTTCCTCCTTTCTCTCTTGACAATCCAATATCAGTTTGTCGGTGTTGCTCTTTCTTCGGTCCCGAGTGTTGTGGTTAACGGGATACCTATCCTCTGTTAACAACAATCGCTAATCAAGGTCGCGTCACCATAGAACCTTTTAGTTGCTGATAAGGGAATCATTGTCGCTTATTACCGACCATGCTGTTAACCGAACGGAGGAGGGTGAAAATTTTTGATTGTGTTTAGTTAATATATTAAGTAATATTCTACGTTAGTTAATATGTTAACCAAAATGGGTTTGTTACTAACAGGTCTCTGTTAACACCTTCACTCTTCACTGCGCTAACACTGGGTTAATGATTCATATGTTGATAAAAAGTGATTTCAAACTGTTTCTGCCCATCGTCTGTTTGCTCGCCTTGGCCGAGCTGTTAGATTTAAATTTGGCGACATTGGTCGGTGGACTTGACCAGCAATATCCGCTTATCTCTGCGTTTGTAAAATTTGCCCTATTGGGGACGCTGGGTGAGGTGCTCGGTCTTCGTTTGAGCACCGGTGGCTACCCGCTAGAGAAGTTTGGACTGATACCTAAGGCGATAACCTGGGGGATAATGGGGGTCGCTATCAAAATCGTCTTCGTGATCTTCGCCTCAGGGGTTCCTGCGCTGCTGGTAAAGTACGGCATCGATGATGCTACCTCGTTGTTAAGCGGTTCGGTCAGTGCCGGAAAACTGATTGTCGCGTTCAGTATCAGCGTAGCGATGAACGTGATTTTCAGCCCGTTGCTGATGACGTTGCATAAGATTACCGATCTCCATATACAGCAATATCAAGGGAGTGCTTTGAGCCTGATCCGGCCTATTTCGGTGGGAAGGATTCTAAATCAGATCGACTGGCAGCAGATGTGGTCATTCGTGTTTAAGAAGACCATCCCGTTCTTTTGGATCCCCGCTCATACGCTGACCTTTTTGTTACCGCCCGAACACAGGGTTCTGTTTGCGGCCCTACTTGGGGTCATGCTGGGTATTATTCTAGTGCTGCCCGGCAGGGGGCAACCTAGCTTAGCCCGTGCGTAATAAACGTCAAATGGGAGCTTGGTCAGTCGGCCTGCTCTTACTCCTTGGGTGCGGGAGTGGACAGTTCTGAAACGGTATCGGTCAATTCGCTTAACAACCGACTGAGCATCCGGAGCTTATCTTCGGATAGGCTTTGACTGATCTCGTGATAATGCCTATCCAGCATCGGGCGGATTCGTTGGAACAGTGCTTGGCCATCTGGGCTAAGGGAGATAAGCACGCAACGCAGATCTTCTTCCGACTTCCTACGCTGGATATAGCCCACTTTCTCAAGCCGATTCAGAATGCCTGTCAGACTGGGGCTCAGGATGCAGCAGAGCTTTGCCAGCGACTTAGATTCCAACTCGTTATGTTCGGACAGCACTCTAACTACCCGCCACTGCTGCTCTGTGATTGAGGCTTCCTGCAGAATGGGGCGAAAATAATTGACCGTCGCTTCTCGTGCCTGCAGCAGCAGTAGGGGGAGTGCCTCAGTATAGTTAGCCATGGGAATCATCCGTGGTAGGTCGCATTTGGACAGCGTGGTGAAAGGCCTATGTCACGTCTTGACGTGGGAAAATAGCTGTTGATATCGATGCTTAACAATCCACAGCTGAATAGTGGCGCTGGCTGGAGCTACAGTACGTTTGATCTCCGGCAAGATCAATGGGAGTACGTTTCGTAGCCGTCTACTTCGGTTAGCTGTTGAATTCGCCCATAAATTAAGGGTTACAGAATATCTGGTTTCTTATTCTCGTTCATTGTCGTGGTTCATATAGTTCAGCAGCAGACGGGCTGAAATGTGCACACTACTGAGGTGATTGCGGCCTGCTCTGGCTTTTCATTAAAACGAGTAAAGGAAGCATACGGCTGCTAATTGCCGCCTCAAAGATGCCCGGTATCTGATATTGAAGCCCTCGAAAAGCATTGGATATAAGCAGCTGCTGTATGTCTGTTGTGTCGATACTAGAGATATCAAACCGGGCCACTACACTCGACCATCCGCATTGCTTTGATCAACCATAAGCCAAACCCTGTCCTTGATTCCTCTGTTGCTCATGGCCGTTGACCCGATGCGTACAGTTATTGACAGAACTCCAAGAAACTAGGTCGGGAGTATCTAGTAAGCATTGCCGATATTCATTGGATTGAAGCGGCGGGTAATTATGTGAATCTATACTCGCTAGATGCTGTTTACCCCATGCGGGCAACCATGGCTGCAACGGAAAGCGTTTCTCTGAACGGGGTTTTCGCCGTATTCATCGCTCAACCATCGTCAACATCTCTCAGATAGATACTCTGCAGCCTTCCGATAATGGTGATTACAAACTGCATTTAAAATCGGGAATTACATTGAATTTATCAAGGCGATATCGCGATCAACTGAAAGCCGATATCGCCAGTTAGCCGGCTTGGAAAAACGTTCAGGCTTTCCGAAAACCCCACGCCGACCACCTCTACCCACTGCCCAACGGGTAGCCCCTGCAACTGTTGGGTAAGCTATGGTGCTGCGCCAGTTCAGCCGGTCTGTTGTCGGTGCGTGCCAGCCGGATGTGCACATGGGGATTGCCATAGTGATAGATGCGAATATCAACGTTTGTCGTTGAGAAAGTGATCCCGAGGGTGAGGAGTTCAAGTTCAGGAGCATAGAACTCCAGCACCGCTCCCTCAGATCTCTTCGATAGTAACTGCACCGGGGTGCGATTCCCCCTGAAAGTCGACAGAAAACGCAACTGCACAGGGATCTCGTCAGGCTTGAACTGCCAGTAGTGCAAAGAAGCCCCGGTCTTTGCCACACCAGCGATAGTGCCTTCACGACAACGATGAAAAACCATGTCGTAGTTCATCGGACCGACAGGCGTTTCAACCGCCTCCCCTTTCCAAAACCCCGGCAAGCTTTGCAGCTGGTGCTGCGCTGAATCGCTAGATTCATTGGCTGCAATAGCCGATGAGCTGGCTGTTAACAAGACTATGATCAATAGGGTGATTAATAACAGCGGTACGGGCATTCTGAGGCAAAGCATAGGCTTCTCCTTCCCGACGGGATAGATAATCCTTTTGGCAGTATCAATAACTACCCTTAGGGAAAGCATAGTCACTATTACAGGCGACCAAATTCGCTTCGCTACGTACTCCAGAGCCTAGATGAATACAGTGGTGTGATCCGTCCCACTATTTAAGCCACCACCGAGTCTGCTTGGTCCATCACCGCAGATGGGGTTATTGTGATGGTGGAATAAGTGGGACAGCTGTGGGTCAGACTCCATTGGTTTTGAACGAGCAGCGACAGCCGCTGGTCGAGCTCAATTGGTTGGATTAATCCTAGCCAGCCTGTCTCGCCCGTTTTTTCCCCTCTCCCAATTTGGCGCCCCTCATGCCCCCAGTCTTACCCATTGATGCCATCAAGCAACAGGTTCTTGATCTGTTGCCCGACAGTCACCTGGTCGTCCAGGCAGACACCGGTTCTGGAAAATCCACCCGTCTGCCGTTGTGGGCCCGCCAGCAGGGCCGGGTGCTGGTGGTGGAGCCCCGTCGTGTCGCCTGTCTGGCGCTGGCCCACTACCTGGCCGAACAGGCGGGAACGACGTTGGGGAACGCGGTGGGCTATGCGATCCGCTTCGACAGTCGCTTTGGCCCAGACAGCGAACTGGTGTTCGTCACCCCGGGTATCGCGTTGCGCTGGCTGGCCGATAATCGGCTGGCGGATTTCGATCTGGTGATGCTGGATGAGTTTCACGAGCGGCGCTGGGACACAGACTTGTTACTGGCCCTGCTGTTGGCCGAGAACCGCCACCGACTGGTGATCACCTCCGCCACCTTGGATGCGCAGCGGCTGAGTGCCTACCTGGGAGGGGAAAACCTGCAGGCCGGGGGACGCTGTTTTCCCGTCGAAATGGAACACCGGGCGCCCGATCTTCGGCAGATGCCCGATCTGCACGACCTTGAAAAGAGAGTCCGCCAGGCGGTGGAGGCGGTCTGGCCGCGCAGTGACGGTGACCTGCTGATCTTTCTGCCGGGGCGGGGGGAGATTCAACGCTGCCGGGCCGCCCTGGCATCTTGCGACGCTGAGCTGCTGGAGCTGCACGGATCGGTGCCGGCGCGTGAGCAGCGCCGGGCGCTGGAATCGGGGAAAGGGCGGCGAATCATCCTCTCCACCAATATCGCCGAGACCTCGCTAACCATTCCCGGGGTGCGGGTGGTGATCGACACAGGTTTAGAGCGCCGTACCCATCAGCGCAATGGGCGCACGGTATTGGGGTTGCATCCGATCTCGAAGGCCAGCGCTGATCAACGCAAAGGCCGAGCCGGGCGGGTGGCTGCGGGGCTTTGCGTTCGACTTTGGGGCGAACATGCCCCCCTGGAACCCAATACGCCTCCGGAAGTGCTGCGTGAGGAGCTGACCGAACCCGTGTTGGCGGCGGCCTGCTGCGGGCACCCGGTTCAGACGCTGCGCTTTCCTGACCCTCTGCCGGAGAAATCCTTAGGCATCGCCATGGAAAAACTGCAACGGATGGACGCACTGGATGCCAAAGGTGAGGCGACACTATATGGGCAACGCCTCTATCCGTTGCCCATCGACAGCCTTTTCGCCCACCTGATCACCGCCATGCCCGACCAGGCCTGTCGTTGCGCCACCGCTGATCTGGTGGCAGCGATGGGTCTTTCTCAGCGGCTGCTCTCTCTTCCCGCATCGGAAGGGGGGCGTCGTACGTTGACCGACTGGCAGGCGCAGCCCTGTGACGCCACGACCCTGATCGCCCTGGTGCGTCGCGATCCGCCGCCGGAGCTGGCGGTGGACGACCGTGCGCTCAAGGAGGTCCGCAAGCTGGCGACCCAGCTGCGAAGGGCGCTATCGTTGCCGGTGATTTCTCAATCTCCAACGTACGATCGAACCCGATGGCTGGAGGCGATGATCGAGGCCGCGCCGGAACTGCTGTTCGTGCGTCGTAAAAAACGTCGTGAGGCGCTGGGCAACGGTTGGGCCGAGGTGTTGGTGGGCCGCGACAGTCGGTTCGCCGATGAGGCCGAGGCAGCGTTGGTTTTCGATCAGTACTCGATCTCCGGAAAAGGGGTCAAGCAGACTATTAATCTCGCTACCTGCATGGCCCCCGTCTCCTTGAAGCTGATCGACAGGCTGGGTGTGGGCGAGCCCAAGATAACCCATACGAGCTTTAAGGGAGGTCGGCTGGAGGTGACGGTGGAACGGAGTTACGCCGGACGGATCATCGGCTGTGAGGTGATCAAACCCAGCGGCCCCTTAGCCCGCCAGGCTCTGGCCGATCTCATTTTGGCCGGACGGCTGTTGGCTCCGGTGGGTGCGCGGCTCAAAGATGACCTGGTTAGCTGGGAACTGTATCGGTCGCTGGAGAACACCGGTCTCTCAGGCGGTTCTTTGCCGGAACCCTTGCCGGAACCCAGCCAATGGCTTGAATCTCATCTGGAACAACTGGGGGTGGAGCAGGGTGGGGATATCAAGCTGCTCGAGCCCGAAGACCTGGCCTTCGAGGGGATTCCGGAATGGGAGCGGGAGCAGTTCGACAGCAGTTACCCACGACAACTGTCTCTGGGGAACTTGCGGCTATCGGTCCATTACGAGCCCCGAAAAAAGCGGGTAACGGTTGAGCCTATAAAGGGAATTCGAAAAACCGACCCTAGACGCTGGGAGCTGCCCAGCTGGAACGGCTGGTCGGTGCGCTACAAGAAGGCCAGCCGGGTGGTGGATATCCGTTAGCAGCCATACAGCGATAACGGTTCCACGATCACCTCGGTCAACTTCCTCGGGGTGTTGACCTGCATCAGTACGTGTTCTCCGAAAACGTCATCACATCAGCGGCCAGTAGTAGCGGTTACCTTTTACCGTGCCTTGATCGGTTCGGCCCTCGGCCTTGGTCATGTAGCCCGCTGCTTTAGCCATATAGACTCCGGCTTTCTCCGGCTCTTTAATCTTCTCAAAGCGGGCAACCCCTTGGCCCCTCAGCTGTTTTAGCCGCACCGCCAACGTTGTCAGGGGCACCGAAGCGTACTATAAGCTTAAAGCACTGTTTTTCGGCACCGCAGGCCTTTGCTCGCATCAACTCACTTATCTGGGTGGTAATCAAATGTTAGGGAACCTTCTCTTCTATGTTTCATTTGCCGTTGCGCTGTATATCGGATTCCTATACTTCCGGGATTTGGGCGACGTCACTCAGATGCTGCTGAAGGTGAAGCGGGCGGACACCATTCGCTTTATCCGCAATGAATACAAAATCCTGGCAGTGGGCATTTGCGCCTTAGGGCTGATGCTGATCGCCCACTTCGGGCTTAACGCGGGTCCAGCCTGGTTCCTTTGGGTTTCTCTGGCCTTGATGGCCCTTTTTTATATTTTCCCTTGGGTGTGGGTGCACATCGGCCTGCGCAATCAGCAAAATTCCGCTCAGTACTACAGCATTGAGGATGCGCAGGCTGAGTTAGCACCCGCTTCTCCGGTGATCGTATTCGAGAACAACGGCATTGCGAGAGCGCACCCTGACAGTCAGCTAATGCGCCCGCATCTTGCCGGAAATAGCGAGGGCCTCGATGGTGAAAATGTCATCATGACGTACTGTGCCATGGCCAATCTGGGGCTGGGATATATTCCCGAAATCCAGGGTAACCACTGTGCTTTAGAGGTGTTGGCCCAGCACGGCAATAATCTGATACTGCGTGATAACAACACTAACGAGCCGATACAGCAGGTCTACGGTCGCGCAGAAGCCGCCGGCCCCGACGGACCGACGATGCAACCCTGGCCGACCTTCCGCATGACATTCCGTACCTTTCAAAAGGCGTACCCGAATGGCACGGTTTTTCTGAACAAACCCTCGTCGAACCCGCTGCTTCGGTTGTTCGATCTGGTGACTGAGACCGTGTTTTCGGCTGGCATAGCGCGGCAGCATAACGAGGCCAAGCCGATCATGGACAACATGTCGCATAGCGATAATCGCCTACCCGCTAAGACCTACGTGTGGGGCATCGACGTGGGTGAAGATGCGGTTTGTTATACCCATGATTTTCTTATCGAGCAGAATAATCTGATCAACACAGAGATCGGTGGTCGTAGCATCGTGCTGGTATGGGACCCCGTTTATGAAAGTATCGGCGCCTGGTACAACGACACTGGAGCCCCGATCACCCAGATCGATTTTCTCGGCAGCTCGGATCAAGGAAACCTGAGCCGCGTCGAAAGACTCAAAGCTGGAATGTTCTGGCACGTTTGGTCCGAGTTCTACCCGCAAACGGATATCAATAGGGCGACCCAGCAAGCTAAGGCGGCATAAAACGGATCAGCCCGAGTATTCCCCGTGTTGTGACTCTTAATCAAACCATCGGCAGTGTGGAGGCTAGCAGTAACCCGGCCATTCCACAGTTGAAGGCTCTAATTTTTGAGGGGCTGTTTAGCAACACTTGCAGCTGCTTACCCGCGACTGTCCAGATGGTCACGGAGGGAATGTTTACCGCGGCAAACACCAGAGAAATAAGCAGCACGCCGTGCCAGTTGGCCGACAGGTTGTAGACGCTGACGGCGGTTAATGCCATCGACCAGGCTTTGGGGTTGATCCATTGGAAGCTGGCCGCAGTCCAAAAGCTCATCGGTTTATACGTTTGCGCGTCATTGCTGGCAGGCCGACTCAGGGCAATCTTTATCGCTAGGTAGACCAGGTAGATGATGCAACCGATCTGCAGTGCTTGATGGGCAATGGGGTAGGCGGTGAATATTCCCATCAGCCCTATGCCCACCAGAATCACCATCAGGCTAAAGCCTACAACGATTCCAAGCATGTGCGGGATGGTACGCATGAAGCCTACATTGGCACCCGATGTCATCAGCATAATATTGTTTGGACCCGGTGAAACGGTCGAGGCGAATGCGAAGGCGATCAGGGCGAAAATTTGCGGGTACTCCATGTTCGTTCCTTTTTAGGTCAATTGTTCGTCCTTGTATGTTAAAGACAAATAGCTTAAATATTGTGTCTATATTTGCTCTGAAACGACTAATTACACAACAAATGGAAGTCATGGATAGATATAGCGAAAGAATATTGCGTGAGCTGAAAATGGACGGGAGATTGTCCAATGTCGAGCTTGCAGACCGGATCGGGTTGTCGTCTTCGGCGACGTTGCGACGTGTGCAGGAGCTAGAACGTAGCGGGGTGATAAAGGGTTACCGTGCGGTGCTCGACCTGAATAAACTGGGGATCGGCTTTGTTGCCTACGTCACGATCGGGCTGCTGAACCATAGTAAAAAGGCGCAGCAGGAGTTCGAGCAGCATATTCAGCAAGCAACCGAGGTCACGGAGTGCCACAACGTGACGGGGGGGAGTGAGTTTCTGCTGCGGGTGGAGACGGCCGACTTAACCGCCTACAAGCGCTTTCATACCGACGTATTGGGTGAAATTCCGCAAGTTAACTCCATCATGACCTTGGTGGTGATGGAAACACCGAAAGATGAGCGTTAAGTAGAAACGGTACGATTCGTTTAGTGGGGTAACCGGTTCTATAAAGGCGACAGGCTGACTTCTGTTTGGGTCATAGCAGAAGCTTATAGACGTAGCCGATGGCGCCGATCTGGCAGAGTCTGCCTGGAGCAAAAATGACGCTGCGATCAACTACCGCGTTATTGAATCTGCCATTTCACGTTGAGGGTCTGCAGTAAACCGTTTTCGGTGATCCGCGCCTTGCCTTGGTCAAAAGCCCGCAGGATCTCGTTCATACGCGGATGGTCTTTCATGCCCGCCACATAACCCTCTACCGCATCAAAGGGCGGTAGCTTTTTGTACTTGGTCGCTCACTGCTGCTGTCTCAGATAGTAATCGCTGGATATCTCATAGCCGGTAAAACCGATCACTCGCTGACCGTCTAACATCCGAAATCCCTGCTCTAAGTCGTTAACCGGGAGGTTGTCTGTTAGCGACTGCTGACGCTAGGCCTCGCCGTAATTAAACCCCCTAATCACCGCCACAGCCTTTCCCGATAGCGTTACGAATCCACGCCACTGCAGGTCAGTGTCAGCACGGACGTAGATTAACAGGTTGTTTTTGGTCAACGCGTTGTTGGCGTAGGCGTACTTTTGCAGGCGTAGATGGTTCTTGCTGGTCGGAAACAGCACATCTGCGGTCTGGTTTTCCATATACATCACGGCACGCGCCCACGGCGCGACGGTCAGTTCGATCCTATACCCCACCGCGTGAAAGCTCTCTCGCAGTACGTCCCAGGCGTAGCCTCGAATCACCGCTGAGTCACTGCCAGGAGCTATCACCTCGTCTCTGATGAACGCCGCGTTAGATTGGGCATAAACGAATGGTGGATAGTTGTGCATCGTGGCGATACGAACTGTTTTGTTGGCTACCGGGTTATCAGCCGCCGCGACTCCACTGCCCCATAACCCCAGCGTGATCAGCAGAATCGAGGTGATCTTGCGAATCGACAGGGTTTCAACAGCACGTTTTTGGATAGGTATCATGGAGTGGCCAAGATAAAAAAATGAAGCCGACCGATAAAGCTAATTAAGGGCCGCTGGCTGATATTCGTTACCCCAGAGCGTTTTAGTCAGCAGCTCGGTGTTGGGCAATGTCTCTGTACTTAGATTTACCGCAATTATAGTCATCGATGCCGTCCATTGTCGTACGCCATCAATGCGAGTGGGAGGGCAGAAAGCAGGACAAGCATCGAGTCAGCACAGTGACCGGAAATAGGGCGAGTCGTTGTGTTTTATTGTCCTATTTCAAAGTCCTCAAGCCCCGCCAATGTAGGCAAAAGTGGTACCTCCGCTTAAATCACGCCTTGATGGCGCAAATCAACATTTGATGTCGTTTACGAGCACTCAGCGCTGCTCTGGTCTGGGTAGTCTTAGTTTTTAATTTGTCCCTGATTGAATCGATGTACGGCTATGTTGCCGTGCTGTTGCTGGCTCTCGACAACGGCTTAGCTCGATTGGGTTGCATTCGGGGGAACGCTACTTTGGCTGGCTTCGGGCGAAGCGCAGAATGCGGAGAAAATAGCAGATGAATGAAACGTTGATTTTAACCCTGATCGGTGATGATCGGCCGGGGCTGGTTGAGTTGGTGTCCCAGTTGATCGCCGACCGGCAAGGGCAGTGGTTGGAGAGCCAGTTTTCCCGGCTGGAGGGAAAGTTTGCAGGGATTCTCCAAGTCTCGGTGGCCATTGAGCAAAGACCCGCTTTGGAGCAAGACCTGCGCTCTTTGGTGCAGCGGGGAGTGAGGGTTGTTGTCGAGCAGGCCGCGCCAGTTATGCAGGTTCCCTGTTACCCGTTGACGCTCCGCTTCGTGGGGCTGGACCGTCTCAATGTCGTTGCCGATATTAGCGAAGTATTGAATCGCTATGAGGTCACTATTCTTAGTCTCAACAGTCACTGCGCTCCGGCACCGATGAGTAATGAGAACCTGTTCCATGCTGATTTTGACGTGCGGGTGCCGCTGTCGGTCGGTCGCAATGTGCTATGCGAAGCCCTGGAGGCGCTGACGCCAGAGCTGATGATCGACTTGGAATCAGCCGAGGTGTGTGCGGTTTAGCGCCCAGGAATAACCGCCAATACAATAAAACAGAGGCTATGTGTAATGGAAAGTTATGATTATCGAATCCGTTTGGTGGGCAGGGAGGAGCCCTGCGACTATGCGATCAAGTTAGCGGGTGATGGTCAGGATTATGATAACGCTGTACGGGTTGTTACAGGCGGCGAGCTGGAAGACTACCGGATGAAACTGGCCGAAGAGGGGGAACCCTTCGACCTGACCTTGAAGGTGGTTCGCTGGTAAGGAGAGGGGCTGACGATTGAGCCGCTATCCGGTGTGTTGTTACTGCTTAATCCGCAGGTTTTAAACTCGGCTTACGCAGCATAAGCGCTAAGCCCACCGCCAGTGCCGTCAGTGATGCCGATAGCAGATAGCTGCCGGAGAAGCTGCCGCTGGCTTCCGCCAGGGTGCCCGCCAGCGTCGGGCCGATGATCTGGCCGATGCTGAAAAAGAAGGTCACGTAACCGAAGCTGGTGGCCACCTGATAGGGGCCCATGTAATCCCCCAGTGTGGCCGCGATAATGGGCGGTATGCTGAAGGCCACCAGACCAAATAGCAGCATCGACAGAAACAGCCCGATCGAGCCGAAATTGGCCGCCGCCAGCAGGTAGGCCAGCGTTTGCAGAGCAAACACCAGCGCCAGTCCTAACCGTCGGCCAAGCCGGTCTGACAGGGTGCCGAACAGTGGCCCGGAGAAGATGCACAAAAAACCGATTCCCATCCAAAACTGCCCTGCTACCGATTCGGAATAGTCATACTCCTGTACCAGGGTGGTGACGATAAAGGTCAGGTAGATCGAATAGGTAAAACCGAACAGAAAATACAGGCTGCCCAGATGAGTGAGCATCTTGCGCCGGTCCTGCTGGCTGGGTTCCAGTAACGGGGCTTGCTGGTCGGCGTGTTGGTCATCTTCGGCGCCGATCGGTTTGAGTCCCAGCTCTTCGGGATTGTTGCGGATTAACACGATGCAGGCCACGCTGATCAACACGATAAGGCCGCCAAAGACTAACCAGCTCATGCGCCAGCCATCATCGCCGCCGACAACGTTGAGGTAAGGAACCAGGCTGCCGCTGAATAGGATGCCCAGGCCATTTCCCGCGATCATGGTGCCGGCCGCCCTGCCGCGATATTTGGGGGCAAACCAGTGGGCCACCAGGCCCATGATCGGAATGTTGGCGACACCGGTGCCGATACCGGTGATCAGGTATAGCAGCAGCACGACGATGAAGTGGTCAGCCTGACTGACCAATAATAGCGAAAGCCCAATCGCCAACAGCCCAAAAAATATCAGCCGGCGGGCACCCAGCAGGCTGTTGAGGCGACCGCAGATCAGTACCGCGATCAGGTAGCCGATAAAATTGCCGGTGCTGATAAACCCCATCTCGCCATAGCTCAATTCGAGCTGCACACCCATCGCCGGGAGCAACATACCCAGGGCGAAGCGGCCGACTCCCAGGCAGGCGAACAGGGTCAGCACGCCTGTTGCGACCATGATCCAGCCGTAGTGAAAGGGTAAGCGGCTGCGGATAGCGATGGGCTCGGGAGGTGGCATTATGGGGTGTTATTTTATCGTGCGGGCGCTTTGATCGAACAGGATGCGGCGTGACTCTTCGTCATCGACCGCAGGGCGGACGTTAACCTTGTCGGCTAGCTCGTAGGCGGCGATGGTCGCGGGCCGGTTTTTAATCGCCTCGAACCAGCGTTGAAGGTGGGGGAAGTCGTCGAGATTCTGCTTTTGCCGTTCGTGCGGCACGATCCACGGATAGCACGCCATATCCGCTATCGAATAGTTGCCCGCCAGAAACGCTCGGTCTTGTAACCGTTTATTCATCACCGCATACAGCCGCGCCGCTTCGTTGATATAGCGGTCCATGGCGTAGGGGATGCGGTCGGGGGCGTAGGTGACAAAATGATGGTTTTGCCCGCACATCGGTCCCAGCCCCCCCATCTGCCACATTAACCACTGGGTGATGTCCCACATTTCTCGAGCGCTGGTACCGCCGAATTGGCCACTCTTGTCTGCCAGGTATTGCAGAATGGCGCCCGACTCGAACAGCGCGATCGGCTCGCCTCCGTCTACCGGTGCGTGGTCCACGATGGCTGGAATGCGGTTGTTGGGCGATATTTTTAAAAAATCGGGTTCGAACTGCTCGCCGGCACTGATGTTGATCGGCCGCAGGTTGTAGTCAAGCCCCGCTTCTTCAAGCATCAGGGTGATCTTGTGACCGTTGGGGGTGGTCCAGTAATAGAAATCGATCATCTCGGTGGGTATCCCGTGGTGAGTTAAGCTAACAGCTGCCGCGCAATGTCTGTCTACCCTGATGGTGTTACGCTTTGCGGCATAGGCCGTCATAGAGATCGAGCATGCGCTCGACCCAGGCGAGGATAGGGTCATCATCGGCCAGAATATTCTTGTCCGAGCCGCAACGTGCCAGCATGAAACAGCCCATCAAAATGTAATCGGCGTAAGCGGGTTTATCGCCGCTCAAAAAGGGCTGCGTGGCCAGCATCATCCGCACCGGTGTCAGGATGGTAGCCAAAGCGGCGCGCTGTTCGTCGTCATCTTTCTCGAACTGCTCCAGCGTCATGCCAAAACGTTTTTCACGCGTCTCGCGGAAGTAGGCCTTATCGGCATCATCCAGGCCATTGAAAACATCCATAATGATAATGCGAAAGAGGGTACCCATGACTTGGGTATTGGTCCAAGTTTCGATGAACTTAGCTTGGCCGATAGCGATCTCACTGCCTAACAGTGGCGGGGCGTCTGGATAAGTTTGGTCAAGGTAGACGGCGATGTTGAAGCTGTCGCAGACGGTGGTGTCGCCGTCATCAATCACCGGTACGGTCGGACTGCCGGAATGGGCGATAGGTTCTTTTTGGGTGAACCTTACCAGCTTCGTTTGAGCCTCTAAGCCTTTGTGCGCTAGCGAGAGCTTGGTACGCCAGCAGTAGGGGCTGAAACGGGAGCTGTCATCGGAACCGGCTAGGTCGTAAAGGGTGATCGGCATGATAGGAGGTACTCCTAATAGTGAAAAATATGGCCAAACATCAAGTTAACTTAATTCCTAGTGGCTTTCTAGGAATTAAAAACGTGCAACTCAACTAGGCGGACTAGCGCAGGCCGGGGAGCGATTGCCTCGATGGGGTGAGAGGGCGGAGTCTTTTTTGTGATGTTGAGTAAATTAGTCGGAATAAAGTTGTCGTTGAGGTGTTTGTCTTGCTGCATGTGCCGATTTTTAATTTTGCTGTGAATGTAACAGACACGAGAGATGAGACTATGAAACTAATTGCCGGATTAACCCTTAGCGTAGCGCTGGCCGTAGGCGGCTGCACCACCTCTATGGATAAGGCTAACGCCGAGAACAATTTGTCCCATGCCCATATGGGACATGTCACCACGGCCTGGAGTGATACCCCAGACGGAAAAGGATTTCTGCCTGTCGCTATCGCCGAGGCCAAGACCGCTGCGCAGCATGCCGGTTTTGCGGCCAGTAAACCGAACGATCTGGCTTGGATGCAAACCCACACCAAGCATGTGCTGCACGCGGTTGATCCTTCGGTTGAGCCGAAGGGGCCTGGCTTGGGTTATGGTGTGATCAAGGCAGCAGCAGGGGCTGCCAAGCATATTAATGCTGCCGCTATGAGCGATGGCGCGTCGCAAAATGTTGCCGCGCACTCGGTTCATGTGGCGACCGCCTCGCAGAATACGGTCGATCGTGCTAAGCAGATTGTGGTTCTGGGCGCGCAGCTGATGGCGGCAACTAGTGCTGCCGAGGCCGCGCCGCTGGTCGAGCAGATCAAGCAGCTCAGCGATGCGCTGCTTGCCGGTGTCGATGCTAATGGCGACGGCACTATCTCCTGGCAGCAGGGTGAGGGGGGCTTGAGCGAAGCTCAAAAGCATATAGGGTTTATGGTCAAAGGCGAGGGGCTTTAACTGATCGCCTGAGTGGCAATCGACGCCCTAAGGCTGTTTTAGCTGGGCGTCGTAAAACGCTTCCCAACTGTTTTCGATCACCTTGATCTCTTTGCGTAACCAGTCCTCAAAGCGACGGATTTTGGGGCGTTTGAAGTAGGAGTCCGGCGCCACCAGATAGTAGTCATAGGCCGATTTGAGATAGATCGGAATGGGGCACACCAGTAGCCCGCGTTGCAGCAGGTCGTAGGCGAGACTGAAACGCAGCATGGCAAGTCCTTGACCGCTGAGCAGGGCTTCGACCAGCATGGTTGAATCGGACAGGTGTAGCCGCGATGACTCTTGCTGCAAGGTGACGCCTAGTGCCTGTTGGAATTCGGGCCAGACCGCCTCCGTATCCGGGGCATCGTCCATCAATAGCGGTAACTTGGCCAATTGCTGCGCGATCGGCTGGTCTTGGTTGATCAGCGATGGGTGGCAGGCGGGCAGCATGTACTCCTTGAGCAGCAATCGCGAGCTCAGCCCCGGGTAATCTCCGCGACCAAAACGTAACGCCAGATCCAAATCGCTGCCGTCGAATGTGGCCAGTCCCAAGCTGGGTGACAAATGGATACTCAGGTCGGGTTGCTGTTGCTGGAATGTTCCCAGCCGTGGTACCAGCCAACGACTGGCAAAGGAGGGCAGTGCGCTGAGGGTCAGCCGACTGGGGTGGCTATCTTGCTGCAGCTGGGCAACGCCTTTCTCCAAGGTGGCAAAGGCTTTACTGACATAGGGCAGCAATTGTTGGCCCTCGCGGGTCAGCACTACCTCGCGGGTCAGCCGCTTGAACAGGGTCAAGCCAAGTTGCTGTTCGAGGGTTTTGATCTGCTGACTGATGGCCGCCTGAGTCACATGTAACTGCTGCGCTGCCGTCTTGAAACTCTGGGCTTCGGCGGCGTAGCGAAAGGCTTGGAGGGCTTTGAGCGGTGGCAGTTTGTGCATGTTGGTTTTGGACTTCTCTGCAGAGATGTATAGATAAGTTTTTCTTAATTATAGGCGGTAATTTCTCGTTTGTCGGCGCTCGTTAATTGCTCAAGAATAGGAGTCCTAGAGTAACCCAGAGGGCAGAACGATGAACGATTCGACATTATGCTTAAGAAATATGCAGTCTAGTCAGGTTGCTGAAGCGGCGACTAAAACGGATTGGAGAGAGCGGCTGCAGCGTTGGGCTATCAATTGGCGGACCCGTCGTCAGTTACGCCAGCTAGATAGCTATCTGCTCAAGGATATCGGCGTTAGTCGGGGCGATGCGATGATCGAAGCCGAGAAGCCATTTTGGCAAGATTGATGGGAAACCAGTTGTAAGGCCTAGTCGTGCTGTTGAAGGGTGGCAGGCCTTTTTGATTGATAGCTGTATAGAGAAAAGCAGGTCTGGCAGAAACGCGATTGGACTTAATGCGAGGCTCCTTAACTCTCATCGTTGGTGGCAAATAACAGGTTGTTTTTGCCCTGTCGCTTGACCCGGTACATCGCCTTATCGGCTTTTTTGATTAGCTGGTCGGCATTATCACCATGCTCAGGATAGAGAGCGATGCCGATACTGATTCCAATCTGAGCCTGCCGTGCGTCTAATTTGAAAGGCAGGCTACACACTTCTAGCAGCTTTTTGGCGATAGTCTCGGCTGTCTCCCTACCTTCGATATTGGTCAATACAATCAGAAACTCGTCACCGCCAATGCGTGCTACGGTGTCGACTTCGCGCACGCAAGCGCCCAGTCTTTGTGCGACCCCCTGCAATAGCAGGTCTCCGGCCCGATGGCCCAAGTTGTCGTTAACCTTCTTAAAGCCATCGAGGTCGACAAACATCAGGGCCGCCTGGGTTAAGTTGCGTCGAGAGACGGCCAGTGCCCCGGTAAGACGATCCATGGCCAGGCGAACGCTGGGTAGCCCGGTTAAGCTATCGTGGTTGGCTAGATGCTGCAGCTGTTGTTCCGCTTGCTTGCGCTCGAATAGCAAACCCAGCTGGCGCCCGGCGCTGTCGAGTACCTGCGCTAAATCTTGCTCCGGCTCGGTGGCCTCCCTAGCAAAAAACACCATCACTGCAGCCACCTCGGCCTGAGCCAGCACCGGAACGGCATAGCCTGTTTTGATGCCTGCCTTAGTCGCCGATTGGGTTTTGCTGAAGTGGGGATCTTGGCTCACATCAGCGAGCCATTCACTTTTTCCGCTGGCCAGTACTCGACCGGGTAACCCCTGGCCGGGCTCGAACACAGTCTGTTCAATCTCTTGCTGAAAAGGTAGTAGCAGAGGGTCTTGTTCGAGATGGCTGATCTCTGCCGGTAGCAGCCGTTGCTTGGGGTTAATAAAGGGAAGGTAGACACGGCCTACCGGCCAACCGGTATAAGCACATATATCCGCTAGTGTTGCCTGCAACGCCGCTTCGGTTGTTTTCGCGCTGTTGGCATGCTGCGCTGTAGCATGAAGCAGCTGTAATATTTGCGATTTCTTGCGCAGCGTTGCTTCGGTGTTTTTCTGCTCGCTGATATCTTGAAACAAGCCGATATGTTTGAGAATGGCACCTTTGCGGTCTTTGATCGCCACGATCGATAGCTTCTCAGGAAAAATTTCACCCGCTCGGTTCTTGCTCCATATTTCGCCATGCCAAGCACCGGTAACTGAAATCGACCGCCACATCCGCCGATAAAAGTTTTTATCCTGGAGGCCGGATTGAAACATATTGGGATTCTTGCCTATCACCTCGTCAGGACTAAAGCCGGTAATGCGGCTAAAGCCTGGATTGACTTTGGTGATGATATTACGTGCGTCGGTAACAATGATGCCACCCGCGACTTCGTTGAATACGGTTGCCGCTTGTTCCAAGTCGGCGGTATCTATCTTGTGACGGATGATGAGTACTGCGGTGACCCAAATGACAAAAATGGCCAGCCCCCGGTTGGTCAGGACCATCCAGTGAACCCCCTCCGGGGCGGAGTAGAAATAACCGATCAATGTACCGGCCGATCCCAGCACTGCCAAAATAACGGTGACATAGGGTCGAGAAAACCACAGACCGACCATGACAAATGCCACGTAAGGGACTCCCCCGGCCACGCCTAAAGGAAGCGAACAGTCAAATAGCAGCACTGACAGATAGATTAAAACGGCAATAACAATACGGGGAGACAACAACATCGACATATACTCCGAGCAGTGCCATTTAGTTTGGTCGGTTAATGACTAGATGTAAACCAACGTAAAATTGAGGGTCACGGGAGCTTTTTCTGAGTTCTTTTTCGACAAATCTCAATATCAGTACAATACTCACTTAAGGCTTGGAGTCCGGGGGGCGCCAAGCTTGGGAGGGCTTGAGCTGTGCCCACCTCATTGATTTAGTACTTCTCAAAGAGGTAAACATGTAATGCAGATAAAAAAACGCCTATTGGTGGTCGCGCTTGGGGCGGCCATTGCGACTCCTGCTACTGTTTGGGCAGGAGAACTGGAAGACTTGAAAGCCGATATGCTCAAGATGATGGAGCGGATCGAGCACTTAGAAACTCAAAAAGGAGTAACGGCTAAGCCTGCCAAGACAACCGTCCGCTCGGGAAGCAGCAAAGCGCGGGTGACGCTGTCTGGTCATATCAACCGGGCCGTACTGTTAACCGACGATGGTGATAGTACCGACGTTCACCATGTCGATAATGAAAACTCCAATAGCCGCTTCCGTATTCTTGGCGAAGTGGATGCGTCCGAAACTCTAACCGTGGGATCGGTGCTGGAGGTTGAGTTCGAATCCAACTCATCCGGCGATGTATCGCAATCCAATACCGATGACGCCAGCCCGAATAACTTCCAGCGGCGCAAGTTTGAGATCTACTTTGCCGATACCTGGGGCAAGTTGTGGATGGGTCAAGGGGATATGGCCAGCAACGGCACTTCGGAGGTTGACCTGTCTGGCACCACGTTGGCGGGTTACTCGGCGGTTGGCGATGTGGCCGGGGGATATATGTTTTATGACAATATGGTCCCTGGATTGGGTACTGTCACGATAGGTGATGCCTTTAGCCAGATGGACGGCCAGTCGCGTCGCAATCGGCTTCGCTACGATACGCCCAATATGAGCGGCTTCGTGGTCTCGGCCAGCCACGGTGAGAACGACCGCGGTGATGTCGCGCTACGCTACGGCGCCAACTTCGACGGTACCAAGGTGGCGGGGGCGCTGGCCTACTCCGACAACCGCGACATCGATGGTCTGGTCAACGGCTCGATCTCGGCGTTGCTGGCCAACGGTTTTAATGTGACTTTCGCTGCGGGGGAGACCGGTGCTGAAGCGGCAGGGCGTTCCGACCCGATGTTCTATTACACCAAACTGGGCTATAAGATGGGTGATTCTGCCTATTCGGTGGATTACTACAGCGGTGACGATATCGACGCCAATGATGATGAATCGGAGAGCATCGGTTTCCAGTATGTGCGTAATATTCCAAACTGGGGTACCGAGGCGTACCTGCAGGTTCGCCAGTTCTCGCTGGACAGTACCGGAACCGACTATGAGGATATCTACACGTTGATTACCGGTGCCAGGGTTAAGTTCTAGCATGATAGCGGAACTGCAAACACTACTGTTGGCCGCCAGTCTGGCGCTATTGGTTGGCTGTGCTAATGCCCAGCCGATGGCGTACAACAGTACTCTGGATAATCCCGAGGGGCCGGGTTTGTTCACCGGCGAGAGCGGGGTTAAAACCATTCCGATCGATATGCCGGCCAAGGAGGAACGTAGCGAGCCAGAGGCTCAATAGTGGTGATATAGTCGCCACATAATAGCGACGGGCATCGATAAGGTGCCCGTTTTTTTTACCGCAAAAAGTAGCGCTGACACAGATTCCGTCCAAACCGGGGCAACCTCGCCCAGCGAACAGATTCAGAGAGCGATTAAGGTGACTCTAACCGGTTCCTGATTCGTCTGTTTTGTTGTGATGGGGCGTTCACTGTTTGGTATGTTCTCTGTGTAGCCGCCCCGATTGCTGCATACCAGTTCCCTGGTATGTGGCGATATACTCCATATGCTGGCCATCTGCTGACAGGGTTCCGACCCCGTTTCCCTGCGAACCATCCGCGACCATAAAGCGGTAGGTCAAGGTTCTGCCTCTCAATATGCCTTCACCCATCCCTACTACCGTTCCTAGCAGGGGGATCATCGCCTGATAGTTAACCTGGTTTCCCTGCTGCACTATCGCGTATTGAAAACCGTCGTCGTCGTACCAGGTAGAACTAATGTTGAGCAGTTGAGGCGGGGGGGCGGCTGCGGTGTTCGTCGCTTGTTGTTGCCGTTTGATCAGGCTTTCATGCAGCGAACCAAGCAATTGCTCGGAGACCTGACCATCGGCGTTCAGGCTTGCATCACGCTGGAAAGCCAGGATAGCGCGGCTGGTTTTTCCTCCCAGCTGACCATCGATGGCCCCCGGGCTGTAGCCCAGTTCTGCCAACCGTTGTTGTACTTCCATAACCGTTTCAGATTGATACTTGAAAACAGCATCATCTGGGGGGGAATTACGAATTTCTGGCTCAACCTGCTTGGGCGTCAGCATCACCTGTGGGCTTGGAATCGGATTTGGCTCGTCGCCAGTGAAGACGTAGTCTGGCTCCGCTTCTGGGGATGAGAATAGCTCTACCAGTGCCAAGCTGATGACGAGGGCGGCAATCAGACCGATCCATGTAGATTTCTTGCTGCTTGGCTTGGGAGCGGTAATAGCTGGCGCTGGTTCGGCAGGGGGGGCATCTGCGGGCCGGTCTCCTTGAGTGTCCCCCGGAGCGGTCTTGGCGGTGATGCCTAGCGCGTTCTCCAATGCCGAGATCAGTTGCTCGATATCGGCATTCCAGCGGTCATGGTGCAGCTCAAGCGCTTGCTTTCGGGTCAGTTGTTGCAACTCTTCCGGCAGCTGGGATGATTTGGGCATAGCGGCACCGCGTACCTGGACCGGAATGACGCGTATCTTTCTTCGCAGCGCCGAGGCGACCTCCATGCGAACAAAATCGTCAGGGTTCTCCAGCCGCGGTTGCCCCTCCGAGTCGACACAACTAAGCCATTCCTTGCCGATCAGTACCAGCAGAACGCCGCAGGAGGAGAGGCTCTTATCGATCGCCTCGATAAAATCCAGCCCCAGCTCAATGTCTTCTACATCCATAAAGATCTGATCAGAACCGAAGTGGGCTGTCAGGCTCTGAAACAGACTTCGAGCAAAACCGTCGGCATCCTCTCGACGATAGCTGATAAAAATTCCATTTTTCATGGTGACGACTCTCCCGCCGATTCGCTGTGTCCAGGCCTTATGCCATCCAGTCATCGTCCTTGATAAACGTCGCCTCTGGGCGCGCAGGTGAAGGTTCGTTGCCTATTCTGGAGGTACAAGCCCAGGCTAGCGTTAGCAAAACTCTAGCGTTAGAAAAACTATAGTCGTGTGGCCCCCTGTGCGAAAGGCGCTAATGCTGCGGTAACTAGCCCTGCATCCAGGGCGTAGCGAATAGGGTAGGGGTATATGGATACATCGCAGCAACTGTTTATGGCTGCAAAGTCATGTTCTTTTAGCGCGGCTAGCCGGTTACCAGTGTCAATCTCGCTTTGCTGAAACCGCTCTCGGGTAGCGGCTGCAAATTGAGCTTATCAAGACTGACGCCTTGCTTGGCGAGCTGGTCGATCAGTTTGAGTAGCGTGTTAAATTCGACCCGGTCGATCCATAACTGAAGCTTCTGCTCGTTGCTGCTTTGCAGTCGAGTTAGACCGATTTTCAGCCCCGAGGCGGTGTGGGTGACGCGTTGTTGCAGCGAACCGCTGGCGGTCGTGTTATCGCTATTTTGGCGATAACTGTCGATCTGTTGGGCGGCCTGTTGGATCCAGTTTATCTGCTGGGTTTTGCTTTGGATAACGCGTTGCAACTGCTGATTGCTGCTGCTGATCGGTCGCCAGAACAGCAAAAAAACCAACAAGCTGATGGTGATGCAGCCACCGGCTGCGAAGAGGAACTTTTCGCGGTCGCTCAGGCTTTGGTACCAGCGGTTAAGCATCATAGATCCCCCTTGATGGTAAGTTGGCCGCTGACCTGTCCGTTTTGTTGGCGCGAACGCTGGATCTGGGCTTGCAGGCCTTGCAGACCCAGTTGTTCGACAAAACCTTCCAGAGCCGCATGGCTGGGCGCTTCGAGCTCTAGAGTGAGGGTTTGCTGGTCGGCCTGGTAAAGCGCATTTTGGATCTTTAAGCCTTGGCTGCTGTTAAACGCGGGCAGCGCCCGTTGCAGTATCCGCAGAAAATCGCTGCCCTGGCCGCGTTGAGCCAGCCGATTGAGTTCGGCTTCGATCTGGATTTTTGGATTGACCCGACGACTGCCCGGCAGAGTGGTTTCAAACAGCTGGGTGATCTGCTGGTCGAGCTGCTGTTTTTGTTGGGTCAGTTGATGGTTCTGCCATAGCAGTTGGCCGCCTTGTAACAGCATGATCAAAACCAGCAGCAGCGCCGGAAACTTCCAAGCTCTTAGCATCTGCTTGACCGGGTCTTTGAGTTTGTACTGGCCCTGTAGCAGGTCGATCGCGGTGTCGGGGGCAAAGCAGGCTGCCAGCGAGCAAAGGCTGTTGTTACTATCGGGCAGCGGGCTGATGGTTTGGCCGAGCTGATCTTCAGCCAGCGTTAACCACTGCTCGGCTTGAGCGCTGGGGAAGGAGAAACTTTGTCCCTGCGATTGACGGATCAGGGTCTGATCGAGTGAACTGATCACTCGTGGTTGTCCGGCCTCGGTGGCCAGCGATTGAGCATCGACGATCAAAGCCTGGATCGGCAGGCCGGCATCGATCAGCCATTGCTGCCAGCTATCCATCAATGGCCGGGCAACGACTGCAACCGGATAACGGCCGGGTTCAATCGCGGCTCCGGTAGCGAAGTGTAGCGACTCGATCTCTTCGCACAACTGCTCTTCAAGCTGGTAGGGGATCGCATCACGTGCGGCGCGACTGTCGTTGGGCAGCTGCACCTCGGTGGTCAGCACCGCGCTATTAGACACTAACGCGTAGCTGGGAGTACGGATCGCCAGTGCAGTGAGCTGGCTGAGTTGGGCCGCACCGTCGAGTTGGCCCTGATCCAGCGCCCGTTGATGGCTGTCGTCCCAGTGCAGCCAGTGGATAGGCTGGTCCGGGCTGGTTCCTAACTGTAGCAGCAGGCGTTCACTCATTGGGGCCTCCGTAACGGCGCCGATAGGTAACAGGTTGGTTGCTTGGATCGATCTTAAATTGGCTGAACAGAATCAGGTTGGCATCGTAATACCTCACCTGAATCCTGGCCAGAAAAAACTCTGATGTGACGTTCAGGTGGTCGAACAATTTTATACTCAGCGGAGGGGTCAGAACCGGCAGCAGCGTTACAAAATCGCCGACATTGGCAAAACCGTCATCGGGGCGGCTCTGCAGGGCGGTTTCGATATCGGTGCTGGAATGCTTGCCGTCTAGGATAGCGGCCAACAGCGGAGCTTGTTCCTCAGCCAGGGTATTGATGTTCACTTTCAAGTCGGGTGTTGGCAGGGTGCACAGGTAGGGGGACCACTGCTCCAGCAGCTCGATCTGCGCATCGTCGCTAGGGTTGAAACCGTTGATCAGTTTGAGTTCGCTGGGATCGGTTAAGGGGCCGTTGGCGGGCAGATAAGCCGGGTCGAGGCCGTTGTAGTGAAGATCTTCAACCCCCTCAAACCCAGAGGGTAGAGTGTCGTTATCGACCCAGTCCAGCAGAGGTTCGACCAGTTGTAGGATTTGATGGGGGTCGGCATCGAGCTCAACCAATAGCTGTTTGAGTTGGCGCTCGAGTAGCGGCACCGTGGGGCGGCTGGCTTGCGGGGTGTTCAGCGAGGATAGCGCATTGAGGTTAAAGCAGTTCTGCTGATCGAGGATCTGGATGGTCATGCTGCCACCGTCGATCGGATAGCTCAGGTAGGGGTTGGCCCAGTCCTGATCCAGATTGATGGTCGGGTCATTTTTGGCGATTTCGATCAGCCCTCTGGCTAACCGCTCGGCACCGATGGCGTACCAGGAGGCCTGTTGATACTGCTGTCTGTTTTGTGCTTTTTGGATTTCGAACTGAATTCGACTGCTGGTTTCGGTAGCGATGATGCTGACCACGGCGACGATCAGCAGCACCATGATCAGCGCGATGCCCTGTTGCCGGGGTGGTGGCTTGGCAGAGGGGAGTGTCTGAACCATCAGCTGTCACCCGGTATCAGAATCAGTTGGGTGACATCGGTGAATTTTAGCGTCTGCAGCTGAATTTCGATCGCTTTGGGCATCGGGCTAGCACCCGCGGTGGGCGCCGCGCCGGCCGTGCTTAGTGGCGGCCACTGGCTATGCCACTGGTTGCCATGGAAGAAGCGCAATCGCAGTTCGGTGATATCGGACAAGATGGCACTCGAATGCCAAGGTGTGGTGACCGAAGGGTCTAACACCGAGCTGGTTTCGCGAAGCAGTTGATCGTCTTCGACTCTGTAGCGCACCTGCTCCAACGTGGAACCGATAGCCGATCTGTTAAGCATCCGCCTGCCGGTCTTGAAAAACTGTAGCAGAAGGCCTTCCTCGCTGGCGTTGGCTTCATTGTTGGCAATCAAGGCAGGAGCCAGCGGATCGCCGTAGAGGTCTCGGCCTTGGCGCAGCACCAGTTGCTCGATATCGCGGCTTAGCAGGCGTTGGCTGCGCTGCAGGTGCTCGAGCGAGGTCTGTTTGTCGCCGATGATAGTTTGGCTGCGCAGGGCGCTGTTGAGCGCCAGTGCTGAGGCTATCCCGAGTAGCGATAACAGGCCCACCGCCACCAGCATCTCGATCAGGGTAAAGCCTTGTTGAGAGGGGGAGCGGCGGCTCATGGGGTCGGCCCCATAAAGGCCTGGAGTTCGGCCAAGCGATTATCTTGCTGCTCGACGCTGACACTGACTTTGCGGATCAGCTTGTTGTCGGTGGTGACGACGGTTCGAAGCAGTTTAAATGAACGGCCGCCAAGCTCGATCTTATCGCTGTTGTTTCCCAATCCTGGCCAGGCCGGTTGTAGCTGCAGTTCGATCAAGGCGTTGTTGGCCACCAGTTGGGCAAAAAAGCGTAGCTCTAACTGTTCGGTATGGCGGCTGTTTTCGCCAATCACTTTGAACATCCCGCCGGCGGCTACCGCAAAAATAAACACGGCGACCAGTAGCTCCAGTAGCGACATTCCTCGCTGTTGAACGTTGTTCAAAGGTAAACAATTAGGAGTTAAAAGTGATCTCATCGTTGCGGCTCGATCACGGTTAGGTTGGTTTCGCCGGTCAAGTATCCCTGAATAACGAAGCCAGGGGTCTCTTCATCGATACTGAGGCTGAGTTGGAAGTCGCTCATCTGACCATCGCTGAGAAACAGTATCTGCGGTTGCTGGGCTTCTTCAAGCTCGACAAGCTGACCCGCTACGCTGAGTTCAAATTGCGCCAGCTCGGGCAATCCTCGGGGGGCAAAGCGTGATTGAGGTTCGAGCAATTTCCATCTGTCACCATCGAAGTGATAGAAGTCGTACTGCTCGGTGGTGACCAGTAAGCCTATATCCTGATTTTGAAACACCGCTTGTTGGTTGGCCAGGTTGATCTGCGCGTGTAACCGTGTGGCGTGCTGTTGCAGTTGCTGCCCGGCGTTATCGGGTAGCGCCAGGCTGACCGTGCCGACCATCAGCCCGATAATCAGGATCACCAGCATCAGCTCCAACAGGGTGAAGCCGAGCTGGTGATGACTCCTCTCTAGCGAGCCTCTCATCGGGGTCATGGAGCGCCGGGAAGCAAATTAATTACTGGTCTCCCAGTTACCGATATCGGCGGCTAGCTCCTCACCGCCCAGCTCGCCATCGGCACCGACCGAATAGATATCGACTGGGCCGTGTTCGCCGGGTTGCAGGTACTGATAAGGGTTGCCCCAAGGATCATTGGGCAGTCGCTTGATATAGCCGTTGCTATTGTAGCGTTTGGGAATCGGACCGCTGCTGGGCTTGCTGACCAGTGCTTCGAGGCCTTGGTCGGTGGTTGGGTGGCTGAAGTTATCCAGCTTATAGAGATCAGCCGCCTGCTCCAAGATGGCGATATCGGCGCGGGCTTTCTGGACCATCGCTTTGTCTTGGTTTTGCAATACGTTGGGGGCGACTACCGCGACCAGCAATCCGAGAATAACGATCACCACCATGATCTCCAGCAGGGTGAAGCCTTGCTGGCGTGCGGAATGTTGGGCGGAATATAGCTGGGCCGGTTGGGATGAATAGTGTTTCAAGGTATCAGACTCCGTTAAAGCGCAGTGAGATTGTTCATTTGCAGGATCGGTAGCAGGATGGCCAGGACAATGGCCAGTACCACGCAACCCATGATCAGAATAAGGGCTGGTTCAAACAGGCCAACCAACCAGGATACTCGGGTTTCAAACTCGGCTTGCTGGTTCTCGGCGGCGCGAGCCAGCATCTGCTCCAGTTCGCCGCTCTGTTCGCCGCTGGCGATCATATAGACTAGCATCGGCGGGAAAGGGCCGGATTGCTCCAGCGCCTGGGATAGCGAACTGCCTTCGCGGACCCGCTCGGTGGCGTCGCTGACCGCCTGCTTTAAATACAGGTTGGTGACCGGGGCGGTGGCGACCTTGAGGCTTTGCATCAGATCCAGGCCGCTGCCGACCAGAATCGCCAGAGTGCGGGCAAATTGCAGCGACTGCTGGGTCAGAACAAAACGTCTGATCAATGGCAGTCGCAGTTGAAAGCGGTGCCATTTCAAGCGTTGGCTGGGCTTGCTGAGCAGCCAGCGGATCAGCAGGCTGACGACCACAATAAGACCGGCTAGGTGCAATCCGTATTGTTGTAGTCCATCGCTCAAGGCGATAACGATACGGGTTAGCTGGGGCAGAGTCTGGTCCATATGTTCAAACTGGGCGACTACCTTGGGCACCACGTAGGTCATCAGCAAAATGATCACGCCGGTGGCAACGGTGGTGAGGGCGGCCGGGTAGATCAACGCTACCTGGATCTTGCTGCGAATCTGTTGCTGTTTTTCGCTGTATTCGG
>JBALWS010000161.1:0-8853 GCA_036960405.1 Halopseudomonas sp.
CTTGGAAGGGATCACCAACGCGGCGCCCAGCGGGCAGATGTAACGACAGTAGACTTTACGGGTGAAGATCGAAATGAACAGCAGGATGCCGGCATAAAGAACAAAGCCCCATTCGCGTTGAAACTTGAGCATGATGGCGGTCTTGAACGGCTCGACTTCGGCGTACTTTTCGGCTTCTCCAAGCGATTCCAGTGATACGGCAAACAGCGCTAGCAGGATGATGTATTTCACTGCCCAAAGTCGCTCGTGGACCGCGAATGAGGGTTCGAACTGCTTAATTCTCAGTTTCCGGGCCACCACATTGATCAGCTCCTGCAATGCGCCAAACGGGCATAGCCAGCCACAGAATATACCCCGCCCCCACAGCAGCAGCGTCATCGCTACGTAGCCCCAGAGAATGAAAATAACCGGATCGAGCAGGAATAGATCCCAATGGAAGTCATCCATCACCGCGTGCACGAAGGTGAATACGTTGACGATAGAGAGCTGGCCCAGAGTGTACCAGCCGATAAATACCACCGTGTAGATCAAAAACAGATGTCGTAGGTTGTTGAGGAAGGTGGGGAAGCGGACCAAGTAGTCCTGCATAAAGATGATGGCGGTCAGCAGTACCAAACTAATGCTCAGCACGCTGATCTGGAAGGTCTTGCTGCGCCATACCGATACCCATAGCGGCTCGGGCGGCTCAATAGGGGCGATGATGGGACGGTCGATATATTTATCCAGAGTCTGGTAGTCGCCATAAAAGCTGGTAAAAGCGCTATCAAGCGCACCGACTTGGCGTCTTACTAGTAGCTCGAGTTGCCAAGGACTGCCATGGTCGAACTGGTACTGACTACGGATGATAAAGATGGCGGTTTCTTTGTAGCCGGGATAGCCGTCGATGACAAAATCCTGAAACCGGTAGTAATCGGTATCGTGAAAGCTGATTACCTTCTCATTTTGTTGGATCTGGGTGCGGTCAAAAATTCCACCACGGACAAAACCGTTGCCTTTGAACGAATAGCGGCCGTCACCGAATACCGCAATCGCATGGTCACCCTCTTGCAGCTCGCTTTGCAGCCAGGCGTACTGCTCTTCACCCAGCAGGTTGCGACCTATGGTGGGGATATTGAGTGGTGCATAGACCAGTTCAATAAACAGGTCGTCTTTTTGCTCGGCAGAGGCGGTATCGACCTCCTCGGCCTTGGTGCCGACGAAGGCCTTATCGATTTGCCCCCGGTTGAGTACTAGCTTGCGGATTGAACCGTCACCCAGAAGTGTGGCCCAATCGGACTTGTTAAACAGCTCCTGTTTAACGGTGGAGGGTGGGATCTGGGTGTTGGCTTCAAGCCCAGGTAATCCGAGCGCGATGCCGACTTTTTTGGCGGCCCGCATAATGGTCTCGTTGACCACCATCACGGTTACGGTTGCGCCCGATATCGCATCGACGCTGATCACCCCTTCGGTTTCGTTTGACGCTCCGACGCGAACCCGGTCGGTGACGGTCATCGCATCGTATTGGTCGACGAAATCAAACAGCTTTTGTTCGGGAATACCGACCAACAAGATCGGCTCGTGGTGCTCAAGTACCGCGCTGTGGATGAATTTACCATCGGGAGCCATCATCACCAGTATGTTAACGGGAGCACCGGAGTAGGCGGGAATATCGATGACATCTTGGGTTTCAAACGCGTAACCGAGCACCTCTTCAGCCTGGCTAATCGTCCAGATCGGAGGGCCGTCTTCTGTAATGGGGGTTTTGGCACTGATTACGGCGCTGGGAAAGGTCTGTTTAATGATCGGTAATGCCGCTTTGGCATCACTGACATTAACGATAGCCCAGCTCGAGGAGGAGATAATTAAAGCTAATACAGCGAACAACAATCGGGACAAAAGGCCGGTCATACGAACGTTCTCAATGCGGCAAAATAGTTGTTGGCTGGTACAACGCAGATAAGAGCCAAAGGAAATATAGGCGGTACTTCATCCAATATACGCCTGGTGAGAACTTGATCGTTGACTTAGGTCAAATTGAGTATTTATTGATTGAATATAGTGGAGGTGTTGTTCGGATGCGAATCTTTTGATGTTAAGCCATTGATATAGTGTGGTTAATGGCTTGCTGCCGGTTGGCCGGTCGCTAGGTATATTTGTCGTCGTCACTGTCATAGTCGGCTTCGATTCGGTCTAGATCTTGACTGGCGATGCTTGCTCGGGATTAGCGGTGGTCGGGATCTCCTCGAATACCCGAAATTGGTTTCGGCCGGTCTGCTTGGCGATGTAGAGGGCTTGATCGGCTTGGCGCAACACTTCTTTGGCGCTCAGCCCTTGTCCACGAATGATACTGATACCGATGCTGATCGATTGCTGAATATTGTGGCCACTGAGGGTGAATGGTTCGTTGATGATAGCCACCAGTTTATCGGCAACCGCCTTGGCACTGGTTTCAGTGTCTAGCATCGGCAGCAGAATGGTGAATTCGTCGCCACCCAATCGAGAGGGGATATCGCTGTCGCGCAAGCAGGATAAAATTTTACGCGCTACCAGCTTGAGTAGTTCATCGCCAAATTCGTGTCCCAGCGTATCGTTGATCATTTTGAAATGATCCAGATCCATGAACAGCACTGCCGCCAACTCGTTACTTCGCTCGCAAAGTCGGCATTGATGCTCGAGCTGGTTCATGAAGTAGCGGCGATTGCTCAACCCCGTTAGTGGATCGTGGTAGGCCAATCTTTCGACTTGAAGTTGTAGCTCCTTGTTTTCGGTGATGTCTTCGCTAACCGATACGAAGTGGGTGATCGTACCGCTGGCATCTTTGATCGGAGAAATCGACATTAATGACCAGTAATAGCTGCCATCCTTGCGGACATTGCGGCGTTCTCCGCGCCATTTTCTGCCATGACTGATAGTGCGCCACAGTTCTGAGTGCTCCTCTTTGCGGGTGAAGGGCGACTTCAGTACTGATGGCGAACCTCCTACGGCTTCTTTGGCGGAATACCCCGTTACTTCGGTAAAGCGGTGGTTGACGTATTCGATAACTCCAGTGGCATCGGTAATAACGATGCAGTTGCCGCTGTCATTGACGGCATTCTTGAATTTTTTTAGCTCCAGTTTCTCGCGCTGCAGCTGCAGGTTGTTACTGTTCAGATCTAGCGTACGTTGGTTGACCTGCTGTTCGAGTATCTGTTGACGACGGAATAGGTTGTAAAGCCAGTGGCCTGCCAGCAGGGTGATGCAGATGTTGAGTGATACCAACGTAATGATCCAACCTTTGCCAAGCGTTGTGCCTAAGTAGGCAACCTCTAGAAACCATGTATCGTTGGGGAGGTTGATCGAATGTTGACTCGGTTGTGTGCCAAGTAGAACGGCTTGTCCGGCAATGAGTCGTTCTTCACCGGTATTGGGAGACGCTCGCCATAAACGGAAAGCGTAATCCTGCTTGCTGAGGGTTGGCAAAATGGTTTGTTGCAGCAGTGGTTTTATGTGGATCAGTACCGATGCAAAGCCCCAAAAGTGCTCGCCTTCAAGTTTCCAGGCGGTGTCGGAACTATTGTTGAGGTGCGAGTTGTGCGGGTGTAAGTAGTGACTCGGGGCGTGCAGAAAGATCGGTTGGCGGCCTACGATAGCCAGTTCGTTGTCGGCGACCTCAAAGGGGTCTGATAACACGAGTTGGCGGGATTTTTGTGCTAACAGAGCTTCGGTTTTGTGGCGCTCGTTCTGGAAAATATTGTTCCCTAACAGTTGTTCAAAGCCTCGTTGAGGGTGGATTTTGCTGGTAACCCCTTGGGGTTCTAATTGCAGGGTAGTGATCCCTTCAAGGTTTTGACGAATCGTATCGGCTACCTCGATAAAATCCTGATCTTTACCGCCTTGGGTGTGTATATGGACCGCTAATATTTTGGCTCCAGCCAAGCTGCGGTTTATTTGATTTTCCAGCAGCAGTGCTTGATCGCTGGCGAGTTGACGGATGTGTTGATCTATGCGGTTTTTCCACGAACTGTGGGTCGCGTTGATGGCAATCAAACCCAGGCAAAAAATAAGCGTCGTGGCAGCAGTGGCTGTTACCATCTGACGGTTAATGCCCTTCATCGGATTAATCCTTTAATAGGTTGGGCTCTGACGAGAGTGTCTACCCGCAACACTCTCCCTGAGTGCCGATAACATAGTCATCAATCGTTATCATAGGCGGGTAATGAATACAGGCCGTTGACCTGTATCAAAGTTATTGATTCGAAGGTGGCGCTTGGCATAATTTTTTTACTGTTACAGGTGTTTTCTAAGACGCTCTGGGTATAAGCGAAGGTTCGCTAACAAGACGTGGCAGGCTTTAAATATGTTGCAGATTAAATCGAACAGAAAGGGGGCAGCGCCATTTGAACGCAGTATAATGGCTGGTGAATCCGCTCGTTAGTTTGAGGTCTCTCTTTTGGCAACGCTCAACTCCCCCTGTATTAGAAACTGTTGCCTCGATGAACAGGATGTTTGCGTCGGCTGTTTTCGTACTATCGACGAGATTCTGCAATGGGGAGGCGCCGATAATTATCGCAAGCAGCAGATACTCGATAAGGTAACGCTGCGCAAGCAAGCCCACCAATACAGGCTTGGCTCGCCGGTGTGATCATTCCGCTAAGCTGCTTCTGGCTAGCCGGTGAACAGGAACGATTTGATGCCGGTAAAAATAATTTGAGCGGCCATCGCTGCCAGAATGAGCCCGGTGATTTTGCTCAATATATTTAACCCTGTTTGGCCTAGCACCCGTTCCAGCGATGCCGACAGGTGCAACAGCACCAGCAGCCCTAGCAAGGCCAGCATCATCCCGCCAATACCGTAGGCCAGCTCCGCACCTTGTAACTCGGCACCGAAGACCAAAATAGCACCGATGGTGGCCGGTCCGACGATCGTGGGAATCGCTAGCGGCACCACCGACACGTCGTCCCGGCTCTCGTTGGGAACATCGGCATGCGAGCGAACCCCGTCCTTTACCAAGCTGATCGCAGACAGAAACAGCAGTGTCCCGGCTCCGATTCTGAATGAGTCGAGCGTGATCCCCAGGACCTCGAACAGCGGCATCCCGAAGAAGAACAGTATCAGGCTGATACAGGCAGCAGAGAAGACCGCACGGTTAGCGATGGAGCGTTTTACCGGAGCGGTTTCGCCGCGGGTGAGGGATAGAAACATCGACACCACAAAGAAGGGGGCGAATAGGAAGGAGAACTTAATCCAGGCTGAGATTAGAAGTGTCATGTTGCATATATTCAACGATTTTAGGGCGCGCGATCTTACCATAGTTATCTGTTGCGGCAAGCGTTGTTGATGGTTTTTTGTTCAGTACAGCCAGGGCCTAGCCCGTAGTGGCAAAAGGTTTACGACTTTCGACCCCTATAAAACGCTCCAAGGTCTTCTGTGTTGAGGAATGTCATTTTGAGATGCTGGTGTTGACGGAGGAGAACACTCTTCCGATTCGTTCTAGACCGATAACAACAACTACGAGGGTTTCACTATGTGGACCAAACCAGCATTTACCAATCTGCGAGTGGGTTTTGAAGTCACCATGTACTTCAGCAATCGTTAATAGGTAGTTAGCTAAATCGCGCCTTTGGGCGCGTACTGATTACAGCGGGCGAGGTAGAGCGATGAAGATTCGAGTATTAGGCGCAGCCGCCGGAGGTGGTTTTCCCCAGTGGAACTGCAATTGTCATAACTGCAAAAGGTTTCGCGATGGCACGATCAACGCCAAAGCCCGCACCCAGTCTTCTATCTGTATCAGCAGCGATGGCGAAAACTGGCTGCTGTTTAACGCCTCTCCCGATATTCGTGCCCAGTTGGCGTCTTTTAAACCGCTACAACCCGCACGCCAACTACGTGACACCGGCATTGCTGCGATCTTACTGATCGATGGTCAGATTGATCACACCAGCGGTCTGTTGATGCTGCGCGAAGGTTGCCCGCTGGATGTTTACTGCACCGATCCGGTGTTTGAAGACCTGAGTGATGGTTTTCCGATCTTTCCGATGCTCGACTTCAAAACCTGGAACGGTGGCTTTCGTCGCCAACCGGTGTCGTTGGATACCGAACAAGGGTTTGAAATCCCCGCGATCCAGAACCTGCGCATCCATGCGATGCCGTTGACCAGCAAAGCCCCGCCATACTCCCCCCACCGCGATAATCCGGTATCCGGTGACAACATCGGTATCTTTATCGAAGACCTGAGCACCGGTGGCACGCTGTTTTATGCCCCGGGCTTGGGGGCGATCGAGCCGCACCTGTTGCCGTGGATGCAGCGCGCCGATTGCCTAATGGTCGACGGCACCTTGTGGCGTGACGACGAGATGATCCGCCAAGAGGTAGGGGTGCAACTCGGCACTGAGATGGGCCACCTTCCCCAATCCGGACCTGGCGGTATGTTGGAGGTGCTCGATACCCTGCCTGCAAGCCGTAAGGTGCTGATTCATATTAATAATACCAACCCCATCTTGAACGAAGATTCGATTGAACGGGCCGAACTCAAACGCCACGGGGTCGATGTGGCCTGGGATGGTATGGAGTTCACGCTTTAGTCCTAGTTCTCGAATAATCCAGACAGTTACGATCAATCAATAACGACAGCAAAACGCCTGCTAATAACAACAACGAGGCCCGCTATGACCATCGACACATCGCTACAACAACCCTTGGCCAGCGTTCAGGCTCCCGAGCACCAGCAACCCTGGTCTAAAGCCGAGTTTGAACAGCGCTTACGCGCTAAGGGCGATTACTACCATATCCATCACCCTTACCATCAGGCGATGCATCAGGGGCGCTGTACCCCCGAGCAGATTCGTGGCTGGGTCGCCAACAGGTTCTATTACCAGATCAATATCCCGGTTAAGGATGCCAATGTGTTGGCTAACTGCAAAGATCGTGATGTTCGCAAATTGTGGGTGCAGCGTATTTTGGATCACGATGGCTATGGTGGTCCTGAAGGAACCGGCGAGGGTGGCATCGAAGCCTGGCTACGACTCGGTGAAGCTTGTGGCCTGAAACGCGAAGAGATGATCTCGCAGCAGCATGTGTTGCCGGGGGTGCGCTTTGCCGTCGATGCTTACGTCAACTTTGCTCGCCATGCCAGTTGGCAAGAAGCCGCCTGTTCATCGTTGACCGAGATGTTTGCGCCGACCATTCATCAGTCACGGCTCGATACCTGGCCGACCAACTACCCGTGGATCGATGTCGAAGGGCATCAATATTTTCGTAATCGCCTTAGCGAAGCACGTCGCGATGTGCAGCACGGCCTGCAGGTTACGCTGGATCACTTTGTTAGTTACCAGCAACAACAGCAGGCGCTCGATATTCTGCAGTTTAAGCTCGATGTGCTCTGGTCCATGCTCGATGCGATGAGCATGGCCTATGAGCTAAATCGGCAGCCTTACCACAACATTAGCGCCACCTCGCACGAGCAACCGCCGCTTCAACAGGGAGTCGCCTGATGTTTGCCCCGGAGCAGGTACCGTCGATTCGACCGCATTTTCGATTTCAGTGGGAGGAGGCGCAGCAGGGCTATGTGCTGCTGTACCCCGAAGGGATGGTCAAACTCAATGGTGGTGCCGGTGAAATACTCGCTTGTTGCGATGGCCAAACATCGGTAGCCCAGATTGTTGAGCAGCTCGATAGCAAGTTTCCCGATGCGGGCGGCTTGAACAGCGATATTCAAGGATTTTTGGGGGTGGCGCATGAACAGCAATGGCTCCAGTTTAACTGAATCTTCATCGCCACTACCCGACGGTGTCGGCCAGCCGTTTTGGTTATTGGCCGAGCTGACTTATAGCTGTCCACTGCAATGTAGTTATTGCGCCAACCCCATCAACCTGAAAGGCGGCGGCGACGAGCTGACCACCGAACAGTGGATCTCGGTCCTTAAGCAAGGCCGTAAGATGGGCGCGGCGCAACTGGGCTTTTCCGGAGGCGAGCCGCTGCTGCGCAAAGACTTGGAAGTGCTGATCGGTGAAGCCAGGCAGATGGGCTATTACACCAATCTGATCACCTCGGGTATGGGGATGGATGCCGATCGAGTGGCCGATTTTAAAGCCGCCGGGTTGGATCATATACAGGTCAGTTTTCAGGCCAGCTCAGAGGAACTGAATAACCGGCTGGCGGGTAGCCAGAAAGCCTTCGCCCAGAAGTTGGCGATGGCGCGCGAGGTTAAGGCGCAAGGCTACCCGATGGTGCTCAACTTTGTTATCCATCGTGACAATATCGATCAAATCGATCAGATCATCGAACTGTCGATCGAACTCGAAGCCGACTATGTCGAGTTGGCGACCGCGCAGTATTACGGTTGGGCGCTGGCCAATCGAGATCAGTTGCTACCCACCAAGGCGCAACTGGCTCGCGCCGAAGCGGTCACCAATCGCTACCGTGACCAGCTGGATGGATCGGCTCCCAAGTTGATCTTCGTCATGCCCGACTACTACGAAGAGCGTCCCAAAGATTGCATGAACGGCTGGGGCAAGTTCTTTTTGACCATCACCCCGGATGGCACGGCACTGCCGTGTCACAGTGCGCGCGAGTTGCCGATTGAATTCCCCAACGTGATCGATACCACGCTGGAGGATATCTGGTACCGCTCCACCGGTTTTAATCATTTCCGTGGCTATCAATGGATGAAGGAGCCTTGCCGTTCGTGCGACGAGAAAGAGAAAGATTTTGGCGGCTGCCGCTGCCAGGCGTTTAAGCTGACCGGTGATGCGGCTAATGCCGATCCGGTATGTGGCAAGTCTGCGCATCACCATCTGATCGAAGCGGCACGCGAGCGGGCCGAGCATCAAACTTCTACGGTAGAAGCGTCCCCCGCCATTCTTCGTAACACCCGCAACGTCGAGTTGGCCCAGGGGC